>NZ_CP108041.1:3590389-3929237 GCF_036173065.1 Rhodococcus sp. NBC_00297 | reverse complement strand
CGGCGCAGGGCTTCGACCTGCCCCTCGGCGGTGTCGAGATCGCACTCGGACAGAGCGCCGCGAATGGCGAACTCGAAGAGCGGGGTACGACGCGCGACGAGATCACGTACTGCCGCGTCCCCCTTCTCGAGGCGCAGGTCGCACGGATCCATCCCGTCCGGAGCCACCGCGATGAACGTCTGGCCGGCGAGCTTCTGGTCTCCCGAGAAGGCCTTCATCGCGGCGGCCTGACCGGCGGAGTCCCCGTCGAAGGTGTAGATGATCTCGCCGCGCCAGAACTTGTCGTCCATCAGCAGCCGACGCAGGAGCGCGAGGTGCTCGTCACCGAAAGCGGTACCGCACGAGGCGACCGCCGTCTTGACTCCCGCCAGGTGCATGGCCATGACGTCGGTGTAGCCCTCGACGACGACGGCCTGATGCCCCTTGGCGATGTCCTTCTTCGCCAGGTCGAGGCCGAACAGCACCTGAGACTTCTTGTACAGCAACGTCTCCGGGGTGTTGACATACTTTCCCGGCATCGTGTCGTCGTCGAAGATCTTGCGTGCGCCGAAGCCGATGACGTCACCGGACAGGTTGCGGATGGGCCACAGCAATCGACGGTGGAACCGGTCCATCGGACCCCGCTTGCCCTCGCGGGACAGCCCGGCCGCCTCGAGTTCCTTGAACTCGAAGCCCTTGTTCAGCAGATGCTTGGTGAGCGTGTCCCACCCACTCGGGGCGAACCCGCACCCGAACTCCTGTGCCGCGGCGGCATCGAAGTTGCGCTGCGTCAGGTAGTCCCGCGCCGCCTGCGCCTCGGGTGATCCGAGTTGCTCGGCGTAGAACTGCTGCGCTGCCGCATTGGCCGCGACGAGGCGGGACCGGGTCCCACGATCACGCTGGACCGAGGTGCCGCCACCCTCGTACGAGATGGAGTAGCTCAGCCGATCCGCGAGTTGCTCGACGCTCTCGACGAACGTGATGTGCTCGATCTTCTGCAGGAACGTGTACACGTCGCCGCCCTCACCACAGCCGAAGCAGTGGAAGGTGCCGTGATTCGGCCGGACGTGGAAAGACGGGTTCTTCTCGTCGTGGAACGGGCAGAGCCCGCTCATGGAGTCGCCTCGCGGAGCCTTCAGTGCGACGTACTCGCCGACGATGTCCTCGATGCGAGTGCGTTCGCGAATGGCGGCTACATCGCGTTCAGGTATCCGGCCGGCCACGAGCCCAGTCTAGTGCCGGGTCCGACACGGCTCCCCCGCCGTACCGACCCGGACCCGCTAACCCCAGGACGCCTGCGCTCCGAGGCTGCTCTTGTCCACCCGTTCGAGCCGCGACTCCGTGTAGGACGCGATCTGATCCACCACGACGCGGATGCGCTGGGAGTCGTCCGCGGCGGCGTTCCACACGGGAACCAACATCGGATCGAGCGAGGTCGGTGCCGAGTACAGCAGCCAGGCCGCGACGCGGTGGATGCGATCGCGCTGACGGTCCTGCCGGAGCCGGTGCCCGGCGTCGGACATCACGTAACGCAGCGCCATCGTCTTGAGCAACGCCACCTCCGCTCGGACCAGCGACGGGACGGAGAGATCGGCCTCGTAGCGCCGCACGGGCCTGCCGTCGGCCGCCTCCCGGGTGCTGGAGATGGCGGCGGTGGTGAATCGGCCCACCAGTTCGCTCGTCATCCGCTTGAGCGCCACCGAGCGGACGAGAGTGCCGTCGTAGCCTGACGCATCGGTGACCACCGGCATCTCCGACAACCGCTGAGCGGCCTCGCGCATGTGGTCACGGTCGAAGCCGCGGAACTCGCTCACCGACATCTCGGCGAGGGCCGACTGCTCGCTGGGGTCGGCCAGCGACCGGAGGTCGATGCGCCCGGCGATGATGCCGTCCTCCACGTCGTGCACCGAATACGCGACGTCGTCGGCCCAGTCCATCGCCTGCGCCTCCAGGCTCTGACGACCCTCGGGTGCGCCCTCGCGGATCCAGGTGAGGGTGTCGGCGTCGTCGTCGTAGGCGCCGAACTTCGCGCCCGGCCGCGGCCGCAGCCACGGGTACTTGATCGCGGCATCGAGCGAGGCACGAGTGAGGTTCAGCCCGGCGCTGGCGCCGTCCTCGGTGAGGACCTTCGGTTCCAGCACCGTGAGGATCCGAAGGTTCTGAGCGTTGCCCTCGAACCCGCCGCAGGACTCGGCCACCTCGTCGAGGGCCCGCTCGCCGTTGTGTCCGTAGGGCGGGTGGCCGATGTCGTGAGCCAGCCCGGCCAGTTCCACCAGATCGGGGTCGCACCCGATGCCGTCGGCGATGCTGCGCCCGATCTGGGCGACCTCCAGAGAGTGCGTCAATCGGGTGCGGGGCGTGTCGCCCTCACGGGGACCGGTGACCTGAGTCTTGTCGGCGAGGCGTCGCAACGCGGCCGAGTGCAGCACCCGGGCGCGATCACGGGCGAAGTGTCCTCGCGAATCGCCGGGTGTCTCGGTGATTACCAGCGCGGCCGTCTTCGGCCCCTCCGCCACCAGACGTTCGAGGTCCGCCGCGTCGTACTGCGTCACTGGCTGGCCGTGTACTGGAAGTCCGCGGAGTAGTGCGTCAGCTGGTACCACAGCAGAGCCGCTGTCTCCCTGGCGATCCCGTGGATCTGCGACTCGCGGGTGAACACGGCGGGGCCCTGGCGGGTGGGCGACGTCCACGCGTCCAGACCGGCGTCGCGCGCCATGGTGCGGGTGCGCAGCGAGTGCCACGGATCGCTCACCAGGGTGATGTCGGTCAGTCCTCGCGACTGCAAATCCGCCGCGACGGCCTCGATGCTGAGCAGGGTGTCCGACCCCTCCTCGACGGCGACGATGTCCTCGCCCGGAACACCCTGGTCCATCAGGTAGTTCCGACCCGACGCCGCCTCGGTGTAGTTGTCGCCCACCTGCTTGCCACCGACCGTCACGATCAGCGGAGCGACCCCGCTGGAGAACAGCGCCGACGCCTGTTCGAGTCGCGCCTCGAAGACCGACGAGGGGACGCCGTCGTACTGGGCCGCGCCGAGCACGACGATGGCGTCCGACGGCGTGTGATCGTCGATCCGAGCCACCTGCCACACCCGCACAGCGGTCCCACCGACGAGGAGCACTCCCACGAGGACCACGCCCGCCACGAGCCGACGGAGCCAGCGCGCGACGGTGCCGCCGAAGCCGAGACGATCGGGCTGCGGCACGTACGGGTCGTCGTAGCGGTAGTCGGTACTCACACGTCGATTCTGCCAGCCGCACCCGCGGAGATCGGTCCGGCGCGCCTCACAACCACCCGTTGTCCTCCGCGATGCGCACGGCCTCGGCGCGCGTGGTGGCACCGGTCTTCCCGATGGCGGCGGAGAGATGGTTCCGCACCGTGCCCTCGGAGAGGTGCAGCGCGGCGGCGATGGACCCGGCGGTGGTCCCGGAGCGCGCCGCGGACAGGACGTCCCGCTCCCGCGGTGTCAGGGGCGAGTTCCCGGCCGTCAGTGTCTCCGTCGCCAGTGCCGGGTCGATGACGCGCATCCCGGCGTGGACCCGCCGGACCGCCTCGGCGAGCTGGCGAGCGGGCGTGTCCTTGACCACGAATCCGCCGGCACCGGCGTCGATGGCCCGCCGCACGTACCCGGGCCGTCCGAAGGTGGTGACCACGAGCACGCGACACGTGGGGACTGCCGCCCTCAGCAGGGCGGTGGTGGCGATGCCGTCTCCCCCGGGCATCTCGACGTCGAGAAGCGCCACGTCGGGACGGTGCTCGAGCGCTGCGGGCACCACCTCGTCGCCGCGCCCCACCTCCGCGACGACGTCGAGATCGTGCTCGAGTCCCAACAGGGCGGCCAGAGCGCCGCGGACCAGGGCCTGGTCGTCGGCCAGCAGGAGTCGGATCGTCACGGCGCCGTCACCGTCACCGTGAACCCACCGTCTCCTCCGCGCGCGACCCGGACGACGGCGCCGAGGGCGTCCGCGCGGTCGGTGAGTCCCCGCAGGCCGGTGCCCGTGGACTCGCCCTGCGGCCCGATGCCGTTGTCCGCGACGGTGATCCGGCGGGCATCGAGTCGCACCCGGCACTCGGTTCCGCCGCTGTGACGCACCACGTTCGTCACCGCTTCCCGGAGCGCCCAGGCGAACAGCTCACGGAACTCCTCCGCCACGTCACGCACCGACCCCTCGATGTGCAGTGTCATCCCTGCCGCTTCGACGGCGCTGCGCACTCCGCGTATCTCGGTGTCGAGTCGCAGGTGTCGCAGCCCGCCCACCGTCGATCGCACGTCGGCGAGCGCTGCGCGCGAGAGGCTCTCGACGTCGGCGATCTCGACAGCGGCACGCGCCGGATCCACCTCGACGAGTCGCCCGGCCAGCTCGGCCTTCATGGTGATGACGGTCAGCGAGTGGCCGAGGATGTCGTGGACGTCGCGAGCGACTCTCTCGCGCTCCTCGACCACGGCAAGGTCGGACAGGCGGCGGCGCGCCTCGGTCAGCTGGATGTTGCGAGCGACGAGTTGGCTGATTCCCCAGGCGGCGAACGCGGCCACCGCCACGGTGAACCCGGCGGAATCGTCCGGGGTCCACTTCGGGACGACACGGGGAAGCACCTCGACCGCGGCGACATTCGCAGCGAGCACGAGGAGACCTGATCGGGGCGGGAGGGTCATGACGGCGAGAACCGCCACGAACACGCATCCCGTCAACACGGAGTCGCCGGCTGCGGGAGCGACCGGAACCAGCAGCAGCATCAGCGCCACCACCACAGCCCACTGTCGGGGTACTCGCACCTGCGCCTCGGCGTGCAGCCGACCACGGAAGTCGCGGAAACCACCCAGGAACACCGCGGCGAAGGCGAGCAGACACAGCGCTGCGGCCACCTGCCAGTGGACGGGCCCGTCGTAACTCCACACCGCCCGTACCGGATAGATCAGGTAGGCCAGCCACACCGCACTGAAGATCCAGCCTCGGCGCACGGCGGCGCGCAGTCGCGTCCCCTCGCTGTCGTCGACGTTCACCTCGCGCGGCTCGATGACGAAATGCGACCGAAGTGACTGCACGAGGCCCTGACGACGGCCGAGCGCGGCGGCGGTGGTCCTGCTCACCGCCGCCACGCTAGACCCCCTGGTGTCCGGACGTGTCATACGCGGGCGGTGTCCTTGCGGAACGTCGTCCTCGCGCCGATCACGAAGATCGTGGTCCACACCGCGACGTTGACGAGCGCCTCCACCAGCGACGTCCACGAGGTGTCCCCGAGCGGCGACCGCGCCAACGTGGCCACCCCGTAGGTGGGGACGAACTTCGCCACGGTCGCGAACCATCCACTCGCCGGGACGAAGAGACCACCGGCGAACGCGAGCACAGCGAGACCGGGTCCGAGAATCTGCATCACGTTCTCCGACGGCAGCAGGTACCCCATGAAGAGGCCGAACGCCGCGAACACGATCGAGGTGATCCAGGCGAGCACGAAGCACTCCACCCATGCCGCGGCGGGAAGAGTCGCGCCTGTCGCCTCACCGACGGCGAAGACGACGGCCACGGACACGAGCCCGAGCGCCATGGCGACGACGACCTTCACCGCGATGTACGCGGTGGGGGTCAGCGGGGTGAGCCGCAGCTGACGGCTCCATCCGAGTCCGCGTTCGATCGAGACCATGGCGCCGCCGCTCGTGGTGGCCAGCATCGCGCCGTAGAGCGCCATGCTCACCATGACGTAGCCGGTGACGTTCGCCGATCCTGCCGACTCGGTCTTCAGATCACCCTGCAGCCCGAAGATGAGGAAGAAGATCGGCGGCACGACGAGTGCGAAGACGACGGTGCGGCGGTTCCGCAACATCCGGCGCATCTCGAGTGCGAGGAAGCCGGCGTTGAATCCGCCCCGAGCCGGCAGCGTCCGGACAGTGGTGGTGGTGGTTGAATCGGTGGCGGTCATGCGAGGCTCCCGGTGGCGTCGGTGGTGAGGGTCAGGAACGCGTCCTCAAGAGTGTGGGGAACGATCTCCACCTCGCGAGCTGCGGTGTGTGCGAACAGGTATCGAGCGACCGCATCCGAGTCCGTCGCGTGGACGGTGAGCCGGTCACCGTGGATCTCGACGTCGTCGACGCCGGGAACGGCCAGCAGATCGGCTGCCCGCGCGCCCGGCAGGATCGCCGAGACCCGCCGGCCGGACGCCACGTTCTTGATCTCGGCCGCGGTGCCGTCCGCCACGATGCGCCCGTCGCGCAGCAGCACGATGCGGTCGGCGTAGGCGTCCGCCTCGTCGAGGTAGTGCGTGGCGAACAGGACCGTGCGTCCGTGCGAGGTGTCCTCGCGCATGGCGGCCCAGAACTCACGTCGGCCCTCCACGTCCATGCCCGTGGTCGGCTCGTCGAGCACGATGAGGTCGGGGTCCGGGAGCAGGGCGAGCGCGAACCGCAACCGCTGCTGCTGACCGCCGGAGCACTTCCCCACCATCCGGCCCCCGATGTCCGCGATGCCTGCGCGTGCCAGGACTTCCGAGACGGGCCGGGTGGACGAGTACAGGGTGCCGATGAGGCGAACGGTCTCCTCGACGGTGATGTCCTTGAGCAGTCCCCCGCTCTGCATCACCGCCGACACGCGGCCCGTCGCGACGGCGTCCTCGGGCGATCCGCCGAAGAGGGCGACGGAGCCCTCGTCGGGTCGACCGAGGCCCAGCATCATGTCGATCGTGGTGGTCTTGCCGGCGCCGTTGGGCCCGAGGAACGCGACGATCTCGCCCGGGTGGACGACGAGTGACAGGTCGTCGACGGCCTGGACACGGGTGTGGCCCGGCCCGGCGAACGACTTCCGCAGATGGTCGAGGTGAATCGCTGGTGTGGTCATGAGAAGGACACTGCTCCGATGCGAGGGACGAACCCTCGTTCGTGCGTCACGACCGCGGCATGACAGTTGTCACGGGTCTCTCGTCCTCGTTCGCACCGTTCGGCCACGCTCCCGGTAGGTTCCCACCATGACCCGGGTCCGAGTGCTCCTGCGTGCCGCCACCACCGCGATCCTGCTCGTCCTCGCCGTGGTCGGTGTGGGCGTGCCCGCCTCCGCCGAGGAACCGTTCCGAGTGCCCGAGCAGGTCACCGATCAGGCCGGCGCACTCGATGCCGGTGAGGTGTCCGAGGTGCAGTCCGCCGTCGACACCCTCTACGACGAGCAGGGCTTCCGGCTCTGGGTGGTCTTCGTCGACGACTTCTCGGGCCAGGCTGCCACCTCGTGGGGTGAGCGCACGGCGTCCACCAGCGACTTCGGGGACCGTGATGTGCTCATGGCGGTCGCGACGCAGGCCCGCTCGTACGTCCTGAACGTTCCCCAGGCACTGTCGAGCATCTCGGACTCGGAGATCTCCGAACTCGAGCAGGCCTCGATCGAACCGGCGCTGCGCGAGGAGAACTGGGCGGGCGCGGCGACGGCGGCAGCCACCGGCCTGGGCAAGGCGGCGTCGACCACCGGCTCGGGATCGGCAGGTCTCTGGGTCGCCGTCGGCGTGATCCTCGTCCTCGTACTGGGCGCCTTCGCCTTCACTCGGCTGCGCGCACGGCGGCGGCGAGCCGATGCACTGGAGGCCGCCGAGCAGTTGGACGGCAGTGACCCCGCGGCCTTCGCCGCTCTCCCGCTCGACGTCCTGGACGAGCGTTCCCGCGCTCTGCTGGTGGAGACCGACGAGGCGATCCGGGCCAGTGCCGACGAGTTGTCCACTGCCGTCGGCGAACTGGGACAGGCCGCGGCTCGCCCGTTCGTCGAGGCTCTCGACGGCGCCCGCCGCGCGCTCGCGGCCGCGTTCGAGACGAGGCAGCGTCTGGACGACGCGATCCCCGAGTCGCCCGACGAGCGCCGCCAGATGCTCTTGTCGATCATCACCTCGTGCAGTGACGCGGACCGGCACCTCGACGAGAAGGTCGCCGAGTTCGACGAGATCCGGAACCTGTTGATCGACGCGGACTCCCGTCTCGACGCGCTCACGCGCGGGCAGGTGGAGCAGACGGCGCGGCTGGACGCGGCGGCGGCGACCCTGACGAGCCTCGCGGGGCGGTACGACAGCTCCGTCCTCGCGCCGGTGGCGAACAACGTCGACCTGGCGAAGGAACAGCTCGAGCTCGCCGACGCGAGCATCGACGAGGGGCGTGATGCCGCCGCGCAACCGGTGGGTCACCAGGGACCGGTGGTGGCCGCGGTGCGCACCGCGGAGAGTGCGCTGTCGCGCGCCCGATCGCTGCTCGACGCCGTCGAGCACGCCGACGCCGACATCGAGGCCGCGCGCTCCGGGCTCGACGCGGCGATGGCCGACGCGGAAGCCGACATCGCATCGGCGGACCGCCTCGCCTCGCACGGCGGAGACCGACTCGCCGCGGCACGGGCCGCCGTCGCCGAGGCGTTGGGTCGGGCACGGACCCGCGGCACGCAGGATCCGCTGGGCAGTATGAACGCCCTCGTCGCGGCCGACGCGCAACTCGACTCCGCACTCGCCGTCGCCACCCAGAGCAAGGAACAGGACGACCATGCCCGCGCTCGACTGGACCGGGACCTCGCGTCGGCGCAGGCACAGGTGCGTGCCGCGAGCGAGTACATCGGCGCCCGCAGCGGCGCGGTGAAGGTCCAGGCACGCACGCGGCTCGCCGAGGCCGAACGGCACGTCCAAGCCGCCCAGCAGCTGGGTGCCACGGACGCGCCACGCGCTCTGCAGCACGCCGCGGCCGCCCTGTCCCTCGCCGCGCAGGCGTCGCACCTCGCTCAGGCGGACGTCGCCGACTGGGAGGCGACACAGCGTCCTCGGCACAGCGGTGGGTACGGCGGCTCGTCCTCGGCGGGCGGCATCCTCACCGGCGTGCTCATCGACAGCGTGCTGCGCGGCGGCTTCTCCGGGGGCCGCTCGTACGGGAACCGTCGCGGCGGTGGCTACGGCGGATTCGGCGGCGGCCCGCGCTCGTTCGGTGGCTCCGGCAGCTCGGGACGCATCGGACGCTCGTCCGGCGGACGTTTCTGAGCCGGTGACCGCCCGGGTCGCGGCGAGCGCCCTTGCCCTGACTCTCCTCGTCGGCTGCGCACCGCCGCCGCCGGAGGTCCGTGCCCCCGTGAGCGCATCCGCCTACCGGAGCCGCGACGACGACGCGGTGGGCGGACAGCTTCAGGTGACGCTCACCGGCGCGTCGGAGCAGCCGGTCACCGTCCGGTCGGTCGCACTGCGTTCTCCCGGCTTCGAGACGGTCGACGCGACACCTCGCGAGATCACGCTCGACCGCGGCTCCCGCATCGACGTCACCGTGCCGTACGGAACAGCGCTGTGCGATGTCGGAGCGGAACCGGCGACAGCGGTCGTCGAGACGAGTGACGACATCGCGGTCGAGGTGCCGCTCGCGTCGCAGAACGACACCCTGAACCGAATCCACGCCGAAGAATGTGCCGCCGCCGAACTCGCCGACATCGTCGCGGTCACGCTGTCGACTGCGTCCTGCGAACCGCATGTCATCGCGGACGCCAGGAAGCCCTTCGTGTTCCCCGCGTGGATCGCAGTGGGTGACGGTGTGCCGGTCTACACCCGCATCCCGGTACCCGTGTCGGTGCAGCGCCAGTTGGTGGAGTACCAGCAGCACTCCTGTGTCCGCTGACGCGGTGTTTCAGTACTGCGCGCGAACGGGCACTCTGGAGTCACCCACCTAGCATCAGGAGCCCCACCCATGGTCGATGTCACCCGCACGTTCACCGTTTCCCGCGCCCGAGCGGACGTGGCCGCGTACCTGCGCGACTTCGCGAACGCCACCGAATGGGATCCGGGCACCGTGGAGTGCACGCAGTCCACGCCCGGACCGGTCGCCGTCGGCACGGAATGGAACAACACGTCGAAGCTGTACGGCATCTCGACCGAGCTGACCTACCGTCTCGAGGTCGACGAGCCCGGCCACATCGTCCTGAAGGGCACGAACAAGACGGCTACGAGCACCGACGACATCACGCTGAACGAGGCCGGCCCGACCTCCACCGAGATCACCTATCACGCGAACATCGAGTTCAACGGCCTCGCGAAACTGGCCGACCCGCTCGCCGGCATCGCCTTCGAGCGGGTCGGGAAAGAGACCGA
Source organism: Rhodococcus sp. NBC_00297 (assembly GCF_036173065.1). NCBI lineage: Bacteria > Bacillati > Actinomycetota > Actinomycetes > Mycobacteriales > Nocardiaceae > Rhodococcus > Rhodococcus sp. NBC_00297. Next base: position 3,919,190 of record NZ_CP108041.1, on the reverse strand, counting down.
GGAGCAGATGACCGCTGCTCTGCAGAAGTAGCGGTCAGCAGCCCAGCAGGCGGGTGGCGAGGTAGCCCTCGACCTGATCGAGGGCGATCCGTTCCTGTGCCATGCTGTCGCGCTCGCGGATGGTGACCGCATGGTCGTCCAGCGTGTCGAAGTCGACCGTGATGCAGAACGGGGTGCCGATCTCGTCCTGGCGACGGTAGCGGCGACCGATGGCGCCGGCGTCGTCGAACTCGACGTTCCAGTTCTGTCGCAGAGTCGCCGCGAGGTCCTTGGCCTTGGGCGTCAGGTCGGCGTTGCGGCTCAGCGGGAGCACGGCGGCCTTGACCGGCGCCAGACGACGATCGAGTCGCAGCACCGTCCGCTTGTCCACGCCGCCCTTCGCATTGGGCGCCTCGTCCTCGTGGTACGCGTCGACGAGGAACGCCATGAGCGAACGCGTCAGTCCCGCAGCAGGTTCGATGACGTACGGGGTGTAGCGCTCGTCGTTGGCCTGGTCGTAGAAGCTCAGGTCGGTGCCGGAGTGCTTCGAGTGCGTCGACAGATCGAAGTCGGTGCGGTTGGCGACGCCCTCGAGCTCGCCCCACGCGCTGCCCTGGAACTCGAAGCGGTACTCGATGTCCACGGTGCGCTTGGAGTAGTGCGACAGCTTCTCCTGCGCGTGCTCGTACAGGCGCAGGTTCTCCGGGTCGATGCCCAGATCGGTGTACCACTTCATGCGGTAGTCGATCCAGTACTGGTGCCACTGCTCGTCCTCGCCGGGCTTGACGAAGAACTCCATCTCCATCTGCTCGAACTCGCGGGTGCGGAAGATGAAGTTGCCGGGCGTGATCTCGTTGCGGAAGCTCTTGCCGATCTGGCCGATGCCGAACGGCGGCTTCTTGCGCGACGTGGTGAGCACGTTGGCGAAGTTGACGAAGATGCCCTGCGCCGTCTCGGGGCGGAGGTAGTGCAGGCCTGCCTCGTCGTCGACAGGTCCGAGGAACGTCTTGAGCAGTCCGGAGAACGCGCGCGGCTCCGTCCAGGAACCGGGCTCGCCGGTCTCGGGATCGCGGATGTCGGCGAGTCCGTTCTCCGGCGGGTGGCCGTGCTTCTCTTCGTACGCCTCGAGAAGGTGATCGGCGCGGTAGCGCTTGTGGGTGTGGAGCGACTCGACCAGCGGATCGGAGAACGTCTCGACGTGGCCGGACGCTTCCCACACCTCGCGCGGCAGGATCACGGACGAGTCGAGACCCACCGTGTCCTCGCGGCTGGTGATCATGTTGCGCCACCACTGCTTCTTGATGTTGTCCTTCAGCTCCACGCCGAGGGGGCCGTAATCCCAGGCCGACTTGGTTCCGCCGTAGATCTCGCCACACTGATAGACGAGTCCCCGGCGTTTGGCCAGGTTGGCGACGGTATCGATCTTGGACTTCGGTGCCACGGGGCCAGCTCTCCATCTCGGGTGGTCGGTAGTACTGCCGAGCGAGGGGGTGTCCCTCTGCTCGCGACACATCAGACTATCCGGCGACGTCCCGGTCTTCGAGCACCGGTGAGTTGACATGCACGTCCGCGCATATCAGAGTAGATGTCGAAAGTGGTTACTGTTTCCATTAAGCGCCACCCGACAGCGCAGGAGGACCTTCATGAGCATCGACGACACGGTGGTCCCTCCCGCGGCTCCGAGCCCCGTTCCGCTGCCGTCCAAGGACGTGCTGGGCGGCGCAGGCGACCTGCTGCGTGCACTCGCTGCTCCGGTGCGCATCGCGATCGTGCTGCAACTGCGCGAGTCGGAACGGTGCGTGCACGAGCTGGTCGGTGCGCTGGGCGTCACGCAGCCCCTCATCAGCCAGCACCTGCGTGTCCTCAAGGCCGCGGGCGTCGTCCGCGGTGAGCGTGCCGGACGCGAGGTCCTGTACCGCCTGGTGGACGACCACCTCGCCCACATCGTCGTCGACGCCGTCGCCCACGCTCAGGAGGAGAACCACTCGTGACCGCTCCCCGCACCATCGGTGTGCGCTCGACCAAGCAGCGCAGCGCCATCTCCGAACTGCTGGAGACCGTCGACGAGTTCCGGTCGGCGCAGGAGCTGCACGACGAATTGCGCAAGCGTGGCGACGGTATCGGCCTCACCACCGTCTACCGCACCCTGCAGGCCCTCGCGGACGCCGGCACCATCGACGTCCTGCGGACCGATTCCGGTGAGTCCGTCTACCGCCGGTGCTCCGACGGTCACCACCACCATCTGGTGTGCCGCGACTGCGGCTTCACCGTCGAGGTGGAAGGTGCCGCCGTGGAGCGCTGGACCAAGTCGGTGGCCTCGAAGCACGGGTTCAGCGACGTCAGCCACACCGCCGAGATCTTCGGCACCTGCAGCGAATGCGCCGCGCGATGAGTCACGGCACCAGGCCGACGCGCGCCTTCTCCACACCCGAGAGCACCAGGACGAGCATCGTCATGAGTGGTTCGTCGTCGAGACCCGACGCCGGGAACGTGTAGCGCATCACGACGTCGGCCTGCGACCCGTGCGTCGTGAGCGAGATCGAGCCGAACTGGGACTCGCTGTTGCGCACCGCCACTCGCGCCCGCAGCGTTCCCGACGACGGACGGTCCCAGGCCAGCACGGCCGTCAGAGCTAGCACCTCGAGTCCCGGACTCAGAGCGACCGCACGCAGCGAGCAGAGTGCGCCCGCGTAGCTGAACCCGAGCGATCCGTCGTCGCCCACGGACACGTCCGCGAACTGTCCGAGTGCCAGCCGGGCCCGGTCCTGCAGGGCCGCCACGATGTCCTGCTCCGTCATTTCACACCACCGAATCTGCGGTCACGCGAGGCGTACTCGACGCACGCGGCCCACAGGTCGCGGCGATCGAAATCGGGAAAGAGCTTCTCCTGGAACACCATCTCCGCGTAAGCGGACTGCCAGATCAGGAAATTGGACGTGCGCTGCTCGCCGGACGGCCGAAGGAAGAGATCGACGTCGGGCATGTCCGGTTCGTCGAGGTACTTCGCGAAGGACGCCTCGGAGATCTTGTCGGGATCGAGCTGTCCGGCTGCTGCGCGACGGGCGATCTCGCGGGCTGCGTCCACGATCTCGGCGCGGCCGCCGTAGTTGACGCACATCGTCAGCGTCATGACGGTGTTGTCCTTCGTGAGCTCCTCGGCCGTCTCGAGTTCGTTGATGACGCTGCGCCACAGACGAGGTCGGCGCCCCGCCCAGCGGACGCGCACCCCCATCTCGTGCATCTCGTCGCGGCGGCGGCGGATGACGTCGCGGTTGAAGCCCATGAGGAACTTCACCTCGTCCGGGCTGCGGCGCCAGTTCTCCGTCGAGAACGCGTAGGCGGACAGCCACCGCACACCGATGTCGATGCATCCGCAGACCGTGTCCATGAGGACGGCCTCGCCGCGCTCGTGACCGGCGGTGCGGGGCAGTCCGCGATCCTGCGCCCAGCGTCCGTTGCCGTCCATGACGAGCGCCACGTGGCGGGGAATCAGCTCGGGCTGCAGGATCGGCGCGCGGGCACCGGACGGGTGCGGATCGGGCGCGCGGACCTCACGCCGGGTGGGCTGCTCGCGTGGACTTCGACGGATCACGGGTCTCATCCTGCCCGACCGGAGTTTCTCCGGCAGGTGCGGACCCGGCGGTCCCGGACCCGCCACTGCGTTCGACGAACGGGAGCGTCCGCAGTTGCCGTTCGAGATGCCACTGCAGGTGCGCGGCCACCAGACCGCTCGCTTGCACGCGCATCGAGTCGGTCGACGCCTCGGTACCCGCCCAGTCGCCGCTCTGCAGGGCCGACATCAGGTCGAGCACACCCACCGAGGGTGTGCTGGACCCGGCGGGGCGACAGTGGGTGCACACCGCTCCCCCGGCGGAGACGTGGAACGCGCGATGCGGACCGGGCGCAGCGCACGTCGCGCACTCGTCCAGCGACGGAGCCCACCCGGCGAAGTTCATCGCCCGCAGCAGGAACGCGTCCAGCACCAGTTCCGAGTCGCGAGCCCCGGAGGCCAGGGTGCGCAGCGCGCCGACGGTCAGGTGATGCAGACGAGGCGCCGGAGCATGCTCCTCACCCGCCAGTCGCTCGGAGGTCTCGAGGACGGCGCACCCGGTGGTGTAGCGGCCGTAGTCGGCGACGATGTCGGACGCGAACGACTCGACGGTCTGTACCTGGGTCACGATGTCGAGGTTGCGACCGGGATACAGCTGCACGTCGATGTAGGCGAACGGCTCGAGCCGGGCGCCGAACTTCGACGTCGTGCGGCGCACGCCCTTCGCCACTGCGCGTACCAGTCCGTGGCGGCGCGTGAGGAGCGTGACGATGCGGTCGGCCTCACCGAGCTTGTGCTGGCGCAGGACGACGGCATGATCGCGATACGACCTCACACCCCACCTCTCCTCGCCGGCACCATGTCATTGTCCCACGCAGGACGACCGGGCGAGGTCAGGGAGCGCCGAGCTCGGCCTGCAGATTCGCCAGCGTCCGCGCGATGTTGCGGCGCTGGAAGGACGAGAAGGAACTGCCCCCGGTGGCCACCTTGTCGAACAGCGCGGCCACCGCGTCGGGCCACGGCCGATCGTCCGTCCACGTCTCGGTGACGCGAGTGCCGCCGTCCACGGGTGCGAAGGTGTACTCCCAGCTCGCGTTCCGTGCGCGGACGATCGGCTTGCCGGGTCCGATGACCTCCACCCGGAACGCGAATCGCCGTGCGGGCTCGGCGGCCGTCACCACGCACCGCGTGCTCCACGTCGCCCGGCCGCGCTTGTTGCGTCCGACGAACGTCATACCCTCGTAGGTACCTCCACGGCGCGGCTCGTCCACCACCGCTCCCGTGTTCTCCGGACTCCACCGGTGCGTCTGTGTCGGGTCGCTGACCAGTGCGTAGACCTCGTCGGGCGATGCCGCGACGTCGACGTGATCGGACACGGTGCGAGTTCTCGTCATGGCCTCACGCTAGGCGACGGGTACGGAATCGTCGGCGCGGGTAGACAGGAGTGGAAGCGCGTCGTCCGACCGGTCGTGTCGGCGCCGCGCACTACCCTCGACCAGAGGGGGCACGCGCGACATGAAGGAGTGACGGATCGATGACACGCACACACGACTCTCGGGACTACGACGAGGCCGACCTGTCGATCGAGAAGCCGAAGACGCATGCCGCCGGTCCGACCGCCGTCGCCGTCTCGATGAAGCGCTCGCTCGAGCGCATGGGCCCGGTGCGGACCGCACGGACCCTGCTCGACCTGAACCAGGCCGAGGGCTTCGACTGCATGAGCTGCGCGTGGCCCGATCCGGATCCGGGTCACCGTCACGCCGCGGAGTTCTGCGAGAACGGCGCGAAGGCCGTCGCCGAGGAAGCCGACAAGCGCCGCGCCACCCCGGAGTTCTTCGCGCGCCACAGCATCGCCGACCTCGACTCGCACAGTGAGCACTGGCTCGGTCAGCAGGGACGCATCACGCACCCGATGGTCAAGCGGTCGGGCGGCACCCACTACGAGGCGATCGGGTGGGACGAGGCATTCGACCTCATCGGCGAGGAGCTGCGCTCGCTGCACCCGGACGAGGCCACGTTCTACACGTCGGGCCGCGCGTCGAACGAGTCCGCGTTCGTGTACCAGCTCTTCGTTCGCGCGTACGGCACCAACAACCTGCCGGACTGTTCCAACATGTGTCACGAGTCCACGTCGTTCGCTCTGCAGGAGTCGATGGGCATCGGCAAGGCCAGCGTCGTGCTCGACGACGTGTACGGCGCGGACCTCATCATCCTGGCCGGACAGAACCCGGGCACCAACCACCCGCGCATGCTGTCCGCGCTGGAGAAGGCCAAGCAGAACGGCGCCAAGATCCTGGCGATCAACCCGTTGCGCGAAGCCGGCCTCATCAACTTCAAGAACCCGCAGACCCCGCGGGGCATGGTGGGACCCGGCACCGATCTCGAGGACATGCACCTGCCGATCCGCATCAACGGCGACCTGGCGCTCTTCCAGGCCATCGGCAAGCTGCTGGTCGAGTGGGACGCCCTCGATCACGAGTTCATCGAGAAGTACACCAACAACTTCGATCTGTGGAAGCAGCACGTCTCGGCGGTCGACTGGGACGAGGTGGAGACGGTCACCGGTCTCTCCCGAGCCCAGATCACAGACGCAGCGAAGCTCCTGCGCGACTCGAAGGCCACCGTCTTCTGCTGGGCCATGGGCATCACGCAGCACCGCAACGCCGTGAACACCGTCAAGGAGATCACCAACCTCGCGTTCGCCCAGGGCAACATCGGCAAGCCGAACGCGGGTGTGCTGCCCGTGCGCGGTCACTCGAACGTGCAGGGCGACCGCACCATGGGCATCTGGGAGCGGGTACCGAAGCACTTCCTCGACGCACTCGAGAGCGAGTTCGGCTTCGATCCGCCCCGCGAGAACGGTCTCGACACGATCGACTCGATCCGCGGGATGCGCGACGGCAAGGTGAAGTTCTTCCTCGGTCTCGGCGGCAATTTCGCCCAGGCCACGCCGGACAGCACCGTCACCTTCGATGCCATGCGCAAGACGAACATGACGGTGCACATCTCGACGAAGATCAACCGCTCGCACCTCGTCACCGGGGACGTGGCGCTGATCCTGCCGACCAAGGGCCGCACCGAGAAGGACATCCAGGCCAGCGGGCCGCAGTGGATCAGCGTCGAGGACTCGACGTGCTCGGTGCACTCCTCCCGCGGTCCGCTCGATCCGCCGAGCCGGCACGTCAAGTCCGAGGTCGAGATCATCACGCAGATCGCGGAGGCCACGATCGGCGACCGTTACGGTCTCGACTGGAAGGGCATGCGCGACGACTACCGCACCATCCGTCAGCACATCTCGCGGGTGGTTCCGGGATGCGAGGGCTACGAGGTCAACGCTCGGCGCCCCGGAGGCTTCGTCCTCCCCCACCCGCCGCGGGACTCGCGGACCTTCCAGACGGAGTCCGGCCTCGCCGAGTTCTTCGTCTCGCCCATCGAGGCTCTGCAGGTGCCGCCGAGACATCTTCTGCTGCAGACGTTCCGGAGCCATGATCAGTTCAACACCACGATCTACGGACTCAGCGACCGGTACCGGGGAATCGAGGGCGGCCGCCGCGTCGTGTTCGTCAACCGCGGCGACATCGCGGAACTCGGCATGAAGGACGGCGACTTCGTCGACATCACCACCAAGTGGGACGACGACGACGTGGTGCGCGTCGCCGAGAATTTCCGGATCGTCGAGTACCAGACGCCCAAGGGGTCCGCGGCCGCCTACTACCCGGAGACCAACCCGCTGGTTCCGCTTGACTCGTCGGCGACCGACAGCAACTGCCCCACGTCGAAGTCGATCGTCGTCTCGTTGAGTCCGGCCAGGGCCGGCAGCCCGGGAGTGGGGCACGGCGGCCAGGACGCCATGCGCTCCGACGAGCACCACAAGACCCAGACGGAGCCTGAGCACCTGTCCTGAACCTGCACCCGGCTACCGTGTCGCGACGATTCGATCGCGGCACGGTAGCGCGGGGTCAGAAGCCCAGCTTGCCCATCTGCTTGGGATCGCGCTGCCAGTCCTTGGCCACCTTGACGCGGAGGTCGAGGTAGATGCGGGTGCCGAGCAGCTTCTCGATCTGACCGCGAGCCGCGGTGCCCACGTCGCGCAGTCGAGCCCCACCCTTGCCGATGACGATCGCCTTCTGCGACTGACGTTCGACGTAGAGAATGGCGTGCACGTCCAGCATCGTGTCCGACCCCTCGCGGGGCCCGACCTCCTCGATGACCACGGCGAGGGAGTGCGGGAGCTCGTCGTGCACTCCCTCGAGCGCTGCCTCCCGGATCAACTCGGCCATGAGGGTCTCCTCCGGCTCGTCCGTCAGTTCACCGTCGGGGTAGAACGCAGGCCCGGGCGGCAGCACCTTCGCGAAGACGTCGACGACGACCTCCACCTGCTCGCCGGACGCGGCGGACACGGGGACCACCTCGCAATCGGGACCGAGCAGGTTCGAGACGGCGATCAGCTGCTCCATGACGCGCTGCTTGGAGACCTTGTCGATCTTGGTCACCAGACCGACCAGCGCTGTCCTGCCCGCGTTGTGGCGGACCTGCTCCAGGATCCAGCGATCGCCGGGACCGATCTTCTCGTCCGCCGGGATGCAGAGACCGATGGCGTCGACCTCCGAGTAGGTGTCGCGCACCAGGTCGTTGAGACGCTGCCCGAGCAGGGTCCTCGGCCGGTGCAGGCCCGGGGTGTCCACGAGGATCAGCTGCGCGTGGTCCCGGTGCACGATGCCCCGAATGGTGTGGCGTGTGGTCTGGGGCCGGGAGGACGTGATGGCGATCTTGGCCCCCACCAGGGCATTCGTCAGGGTGGACTTGCCGGTGTTGGGCCGTCCGACGAAGCACACGAACCCGGAGTGGAAATCGTCAGTCTCGGTCATGGTCGATCTCGTCTCTCTCGTCCGACGACTCGGAGTCCTCGTCGTCGGCGTCCGGTTCGGGAAGCTTCTCGGCGGTCACGGTGCTCACACGCACTCGTCCGCGCGCATCGGAGCCGCCCTCGGCCACCAGGATCAACCCGTGTGCCTCGACACGGGCGCCCGGCAGCGGGACGCGCCCGATCTCGTAGGACAGCAGGCCGCCGACGGTGTCCACCTCGTCGTTGTCGATCTCGATGTCGAACAGTTCGCCGAGATCCTCGAGAGGGAGCCGGGACGACACCCGGAAGCGGCCGTCCTCGAGTTCCTCGATCGGGGCCACCTCGTCGGTGTCGTACTCGTCCGCGATCTCGCCGACGATCTCCTCGAGCACGTCCTCGATGGTGACGAGGCCGGCGACACCGCCGTACTCGTCCACCAGGACGGCCATGTGCTTGCGGTCCCTCTGCATCTCGGCCAGCAGGCTGTCCAGCGGCTTGGAGTCCGGGACGAACACCGCGGGACGCATGACCTCGTCGACACGCACGCTGCGACCACCGTCCGACGACGTGTACGTCTGTTGCACGAGGTCCTTGAGATAGACGACGCCGAGGATGTCGTCGACGTTCTCGCCGATCACCGGGATCCGCGAATGCCCGCTCCGCACGGCGAGGGTGGTCGCCTGTCCGGCGGACTTGTCACGCTCGATCCACACCATCTCGGTGCGCGGCACCATCACCTCGCGTGCGGAGGTGTCGCCGAGCTCGAACACGGACTGGATCATGCGGCGCTCGTCGTCGGCGACCACGCCGCGCTCTTGCGCCATGTCGACCAGTTCCCGCAGTTCGATCTCGGAGGCGAAGGGACCGTTGCGGAAGCCGCGGCCGGGCGTGATCGCATTGCCGACGAGAATGAGCAACCGGCTCACCGGGCCCAGCAGGATGCCGATGGCGCGCAGCGGGTAGGACGACCCCAGCGAGATGGAGTACGCGTGCTGGCGGCCGAGTGTGCGGGGCCCCACGCCGATGACGACGTAGTCGACCACCACCATGACGCCGGCGGCGATGGCCAGTGCCTGCGCCGGCGCGAGCAGGTCCAGCAACGTTCCGGCGAGCAGAACCGTGGACCCGATCTCGCACAGGATGCGCAGCAGCACCATCAGATTGACGTACCGCGGACGATCCTCGAGGATGCGGAGCAGTTCGCTCGCCCCGCCCCGAGATTCCTTCACCATCTCCTCGACGCGTGCTGAGGAGACGGTGTTGACGGCGGAGTCGATGGCAGCGAAGAGGCCACCGAGAGGGACGAGGACAACCGCGAGCACGATCAGTGCCGGAGCGCTGGTCACCGGGTCGACTCACCACCGGCATCGGTCCGGGGATTCGCGAAGCCGGTGCTGCCCAACAATTTCGCGTCTCGCGCAGCCGACAGAGCGTCGCGCTCGGCCTGGCGCAGACTCTCGTACCAGTCCTCGAGGATGCTGTTCTGCAGGCCGAACATCTCCTTCTCCTCGTCCGGCTCCGCGTGGTCGTAGCCGAGGAGGTGCAGCACACCGTGCACGGTGAGGAGTGCGAGTTCGTGCTCGAGCGGGTGCCCGGCCTTCTCGGCCTGGTCCGCCGCGAACGACGGGCACAGCACGATGTCTCCGAGCATCGACGGACCGGGGTCCGGTGAGTCCGGGCGACCGCCCGGCTCGAGCTCGTCCATCGGGAACGACATCACGTCGGTGGGACCTGGCAGGTCCATCCAGCGCATGTGGAGATCGGCCATGGTGGCGGAGTCGACGAGGACCATGGACAGCTCGGCTGCCGGGTGCACGTCCATCTGCGCGATGGCGTAGCGCGCGACCGCGATCAGATCCTCTTCTCCGACGTCCATCCCGGATTCGTTGGAGACCTCGATGCTCATGCGAACACCGTACTAGTGCGCGGCGACGCCCCCGTGCCCGTGCACGCCCACATCAGTGGTGCGCGGCGCGGGGACCGCCACTGCGACGCGCAGCGCGGTTGGCGGACTTGGCGTCCGCGGCGTCGAAACGGTCGTAGGCGTCGACGATGTCGGAGACCAGTCGGTGCCGGACCACGTCGCTGCTGTCGAGCTTGGCGAAGTGGATGTCGTCGATGTCCACCAGGATCTCGGTGGCGGCACGCAGTCCCGAACGCGATCCTCCGGGGAGATCCACCTGGGTGATGTCACCGGTGACGACGATCTTCGAGTTGAAGCCGAGGCGGGTCAGGAACATTTTCATCTGCTCGGCCGTGGTGTTCTGCGCCTCGTCGAGGATGATGAACGCGTCGTTCAGGGTGCGGCCACGCATGTAGGCCAGCGGTGCGACCTCGATGATGCCCGCCTGCATGAGCTTCGGGATGGCTTCGACGTCCATCATGTCGTGCAGCGCGTCGTGGAGCGGACGCAGGTACGGATCGATCTTGTCGTGCAGTGTGCCGGGGAGGAACCCGAGTCGCTCCCCCGCCTCGACGGCCGGGCGCGTGAGGATGATGCGGCTGACCTGCTTCGCCTGCAGAGCCTGCACCGCCTTGGCCATGGCCAGGTAGGTCTTGCCCGTTCCGGCGGGACCCACGCCGAACACGATGGTGTTGGCGTCGATCGCGTCGACGTAACGCTTCTGGTTCAGCGTCTTGGGCCGGATGGTCTTGCCGCGTCGGGACAGGATGTCCAGGCTCAGGACCTCGGCGGGAGACTCGCTCACGCCGCGGCTGAGCATCGCGACGGTGCGCCGCACCGCGTCCGGAGTGACCGGTCCGCCGGCGACCACGACGGCGGCGAGCTCGGTGAGCACCCGCTTGCCGACGGCGATGTCGGACGGTGCCCCCTCGAACGTGACGACGTTGCCGCGTACGTGGATCTCGGCGGAGAGCACCTGCTCGAGCGCCCGGAGATTACCGTCGGCGGACCCGAGCAGAGGGAACATCACGGCGGGGTCGAGTTCGATGGACTCGGTCACACGCGCCTCGGTCAGAACCGGGCGTGAGGACTGCCGCTTCTGCGCGCGGGACGCACGAGTGGTGTCCTGCGCATCGTCACCTCTGGTGCCGACGAAAGGGATGTTGTCACTCACGTGGTGGCTATGGCCTTCTCTCGGGTTTCGATACTCGGTTCGCCGCGACGGGAACCTCTCACCACTTTAACGTCTCCCCCGAGAAGCGCATTCCAGTATGTCGCGCGCAACCCTCGTAGCTGCCCCTTCCCGCACACGGGCCGGGCGGCGCCAGGTGCTCCGGTTGCAACAACCTGCTCCGGTCACAACAGGAGCGGGTTGCGGAAACCGGAGCACGTGCACCAGCGGCCCGCGCCGCAGATCAAGCAGGGGGCGCGCCGTCCCAGCGATCGGTCAGGACGCCGAGCGCGCCCAACGCCACGGCCGCCGCGGTCGATGTCCGCAGGACGGTCGGCCCCAGGAGCGCGGGCGTCGCGCCGGCACCGACGAGCATGTCGATCTCCGTGTCGTCGAGCCCGCCCTCGGGTCCGACGACGAGCACCACCTCGGGTGCGCCGCGGAACGGGAGGTCCGCGAAGGCCCCGGGCGCAGCCTCGTGCAGCGCGACCACGATGCCCCCACGTGCGACGACGCCCTCGACCAGGCTGCGCACCATCCGAGTGTCGTGCAGGTCGGCGACGTCGGGAACGAAGGCACGCCGCGCCTGCTTGGCGGCCGCGGAGGCAGCGTTCCGCCACTTCGCGACACCTTTGACGGCCTTCGGGCCGTCCCATCGCGACACGCAGCGCAGCGACTGCCACGGCACGATCGCGTCCGCACCCGCCTCGGTCGCCGTCTCGACGGCCAGTTCCGAGCGCTCCGACTTCGGGAGCGCCTGGATCACGGTCACCGTGGGCCGGGGCGGCTCCGCGGTGGTGACGGAGAGCACCGTGAACGAGAGCCGGGCCTTCTCGACGCCGGTGACCTCGACGGCCGCGAGCGAGCCGCGGCCGTCCGACAGCACCAGCCGCTCACCGACGGTCGTCCGGCGCACCGTGGCCGCGTGCCGACCTTCGGCCCCGTCCAACGCGCCCGACTCCCCCGGAGACGGCAGCGGATCGAGGAAGTAGACGGTCGCCGCCACCAGTGGTCCCCCGCCCGATCAGCGACTGAAGGCGTCGCGCAGACGGGAGAACAGTCCCCCGGTGTGCTGCGATGCGGTGGTGACCACCTCGGCGTTGTCGCGTTCGCGGTGAGTGCGCAGTTGCTGCAGCAACTTGGTCTCCGTGGAGTCCAGGCGGGCCGGGACGACCACCTCGAGGTGCGCGTGCAGATCGCCGCGGACACCGCTGCGCAGCTTGGGCATGCCGTGACCGCGCAGGACCTGCACCGAGCCGGGCTGCGTGCCGGGGTCGACGGTGATCGTCGTGGGACCGTCGAGAATCGCGTCGACGCTGACGGACGTGCCCAGGGCGGCGTCCGCCATCGGCACGCGGATGGTGCAGTGCAGATCGTCGCCGTCGCGGACGAACACGTCGTGCGACTTCTCGACCACCTCGGCGTACACGTCACCGGCGGGACCGCCGCCGGGGCCGACCTCGCCCTGCGCCGCGAGGCGGATGCGCATCCCGCTGCCGACACCGGCCGGCACCTTCACGGCCAGTTCGCGGCGGGCACGCACGCGCCCGTCGCCGCCACACTTGCGGCAGGGATCGGGGATCGTCTCGCCCGCGCCGCGGCAGGTGGGGCACGGACGCGCCGTCATGACCTGTCCGAGGAACGACCGCTGGACCGACTGGACCTCGCCGGCACCGTTGCACGTCTCACAGCGGACCGGCGTCGAGTCGCCGTTGGTCCCGGAACCGGTGCACACGTCGCACAGCACGGCCGTCTCGACGGCGATGTGCTTGGTGACGCCGGTGGCGCACTCCTCCAGCGTCAGCGTGGTGCGCAGCAGCGAGTCCGAGCCGGGCTGGACGCGACCGCGGGGTCCGCGGGTGCCGCCGCCGTTGCCGCCGAAGAACGCCTCGAACACGTCGCCCAGTCCGCCGCCGAAGCCGGCACCGCCGAAGCCGCCTGCTCCGCCTCCGCCGCCACTCTCGAGCGGATCGCCACCGAGATCGACGATGCGTCGCTTCTCGGGATCGGACAGCACCTCGTACGCGGAGCTGATGTCCTTGAAGCGGGCCTGGGCCGACTCGTCGGGGTTGACGTCGGGGTGGAACTCACGCGCGAGTTTGCGATACGCGCGCTTGATCTCCTGGTCCGACGCCTTGTTGTCGACGCCCAGAGTTCCGTAATAGTCGCGTGCCACGTGTGTACTCATATCCTCTTGGTGGAAGGTGGGTCGGGAAAAGTTCGGGTGGGGCAGGTGAGTGCACCGGCCGTCATCGTTCGGCCAGCACCTCTCCGATGTATCGAGCAACAGCCGCGACCGACGCGATCGTTCCCGGGTAGTCCATGCGAGTGGGGCCGAGCACACCCATACCGCCCAGCACGTTGCCCGCCGAGCCGTAGCCGGTGGAGACCACCGAGGTGCCCCGCATCTCCGGGGCCATGGTCTCCTCGCCGATCCGGACGGTCACTCGGCCGGTGTCCTGGGTCGCCGCGATGAGCTTGAGCACCACGACCTGTTCCTCCAGCGCCTCGAGCACGGAGCGCAACGACCCCGGGAACCCACTGAGCGCGGCGAAGTCGGCGGCGTTGCGCGTCAGGTTGGCGGTCCCCCCGAGCACGAGCCGCTCCTCCGGGTGTTCGACGAGCGTCTCGACCAGCACGGTCGACGAGCGCACCACGGCGTCGCGCAGATCCTCGGGCGCCGTCTCGGCGAGTTCGGCCACCGCGGCCGACGCCAGGGCGAGACGCTTGCCCTCCAGCGCGCCGCCGAGCAGCGACCGCAGACGCGAGAGGTCCTCGTCGTCGATGACGTCGCCGAGTTCGACGATGCGCTGATCGACGCGGCCGGAGTCGGTGATCAGCACCAGCAACAGTCGCGCCGGCGTCAGGGCCACCACCTCGAGATGGCGGACCGACGACGCGGACAGGGTCGGGTACTGCACGACGGCGACCTGACGGGTCAGCTGGGCGAGCAGGCGAACACCGCGCCGCAGCACGTCGTCCAGGTCGACGCCGGTGTCGAGGAACTGCAGGATCGCCCGTCGCTCCGCCGCGGAGAGCGGCTTGACGTCGGCGATGCGGTCGACGAACTGCCGGTAGCCCTTGTCTGTGGGGATACGACCCGAGCTGGTGTGCGGCTGCGTGATGTAGCCCTCGGCCTCCAGCACGGCCATGTCGTTGCGCACGGTAGCGCTGGACACTCCCAGATTGTGTCGATCGACCAGTGCTTTCGATCCGATGGGCTCCTGCGTCGCGACATAGTCGGCGACCAGGGCACGCAGGACCTCGAAACGTCGATCCTCCGTACTCGACATCGCAACCCTCCTACGCTCGGGACCGGTGGCTGTGCGGGACCAGCCGATTCTAGTCGGCGACGCGCGGGTGCCCCATTCCGCTCGCCCGAGTCACTACTGTGACCGGTGTGATCTTCAAGGGAGTGCGCGACGGCAAGCCGTATCCGGAGCACGGTCTGTCGCTCCGCGACTGGTCCAAGATTCCGCCACGTCAGTTGCGCCTCGACGAGATCGTGACCACCACGAAGGTGCTCGAACTCGACCGTCTGCTGTCCGAGGACAGCACGTTCTACGGGGACCTGTTTCCCCATGCCGTGCATTACCACGGCGTCGTGTACCTCGAGGACGGCCTGCACCGGGCGGTGCGGGCTGCGCTGCGAAACCGTGTCGTCCTGCACGCGCGGGTGTTCGATTACGACGCGATCGGGGCCTGAAGTCGATAGGTTGTCCGTATGGACCCATGGACAGGCTGGCAGACCTTCTTCACAGATCTCTTCGCAGGCAGAGTCGATCTGATCGAACTGGTGACCTCGGCATTCGCCTACTTCTCCTGAGCGGCACTCACTCGAGAATGTCGCGCACGACCCCGTCGGCGAGCAACCGCCCACGGTCGGTGAGGACGTACCGATCGCCCAGACGGACGAGCAGTCCGTCGGACGCGATCGAGTCCGCACGGGCCACCTCGTCCGTCGACAGATCACCAGCGGCCATTCCCGCCCGCAGCCGCGCGGTCAACATGACACGTTCCATGTGTTGCTCGTCGCTCGTGAGAGATTCGCTGTCCGCGATCGGCAGCGCCCCGTTCGCCAGCGTCTCCGCGTATCGCGCCGGATGCTTGACGTTCCAGAACCGCGTCCCGTTCACATGGCTGTGTGCGCCGGGACCGATGCCCCACCAGTCACCGCCGTCCCAGTACCCCAGGTTGTGCCGGCACTCCGCACCGTCGCCCCGCGCCCAGTTGGACACCTCGTACCACCCGAAGCCGGCTGCGCCGAGACGCGCGTCGATCCGTTCGTAGCGCGACGCCAGCACGTCGTCGTCCGGAGCCGGGAGCTCGCCCCGGCGCACCCGTCTCGCCAGGGCCGTCCCGTCCTCGACGATGAGCGCGTACGCGGACACGTGGTCGACACCGGCGTCGAGCACCGCCGTCAACGACGCGTCGAGGTCGTCGTCACTCTCTCCCGGCGTTCCGTAGATGAGGTCGAGGTTCACGTGGTCGAACCCGGCCGCCGCCGCTTCCCGTGCCGCGTCCCCGGCGCGTCCCGGGGTGTGGGTGCGGTCGAGGATCGCGAGCACGTGCGGTGCCGCCGACTGCATGCCCAACGACACACGTGTGTAGCCGGCCGCGCGGATTCCGTCGAAGAAGGCCGGCGACGTCGACTCGGGATTCGACTCCGTCGTCACCTCGGCATCGGCCGAGAACGTGAAGGACGAGCGCGCGGCACCGAGGAGATCGGCGAGGCCGTCGGCACCGAGCAGCGACGGCGTTCCGCCGCCCACGAACACGGTGTCGACGCTGGGCACGCTGCCCGACTCCCGCGCGAACGTCGCCGCGGCGAGGTCGAGCTCGCGGCGCACCCCGTCGAGCCAGGACTGCGGTGACGCCGACGTTCCGAGCTCCCCGGCGGTGTAGGTGTTGAAGTCGCAGTAACCGCAGCGCGTCGCGCAGAACGGCACATGGAGGTAGAGGCCGAACGGCGCGGCCGGACGATCGACGAACGACTCGGGTGCGAGCACACCGACAGCGGGAGGAGCGAGTGGAACGGGGATCACCGGACCAGTGTCCTCCTCCCTCCTCGTCGACGCCCTGGTCGGGGGAGGCACCCGCGTCGTGGCAGAATGGGGCTCATGACAGTCGTGGAGATCATGCTCGTGGCTCGGCGCCACGTCGATCTCGCACGCGTCTGCAGCTGTCTGAGGCCGCTCGTCTGACCCTCCCGCCAGCCCGCACACCCCCCGGCCGGTCAGGGACGAGGTGTGCGGACCAGCCCTCCGAGACACCCCTTCCTGTTCGGCGCCCGACCTTGGAGCGCCCATGACGAACACCCCCGACACCGCTGCGCCGCGCGCACGGTCGACCCGTCCCGCCAAGCGGAGGTCCGAGGGCCAGTGGGCACTCGGCTACCGGGAACCGCTCAACGCGAACGAACAGAGCAAGAAGGACGACAACCCGCTCAACGTCCGCGCGCGGATCGAGAACATCTACTCCAAGCAGGGTTTCGACAGCATCGACAAGGCCGATCTGCGCGGGCGCTTCCGCTGGTGGGGGCTCTACACCCAGCGCGAGCAGGGCTACGACGGCACCTACACGGGCGACGAGAACATCGACCTGCTCGAAGCGAAGTACTTCATGATGCGCATCCGCTGCGATGCCGGCGCACTCAGCGCGTTGCAGTTGCGCACTCTGGGTGAGATCTCGCAGGAGTTCGGCCGCGACACCGCCGATCTGTCCGACCGGGAGAACGTGCAGTACCACTGGATCGAGGTGGAGAACGTCCCCGAGATCTGGCGCCGCATCGAGTCGGTCGGTCTGAAGACCACCGAGGCGTGCGGCGACTGCCCGCGCGTCGTGCTGGGCTCCCCGCTCGCCGGCGAGTCGCTCGACGAGGTCCTCGATCCCACGCCCGCCATCGACGAGATCGTCGAGCGCTACATCGGCCGGCCGGAGTACTCGAACCTCCCCCGCAAGTTCAAGACCGCGATCTCCGGCCAGCAGGACGTGGTCCACGAGGTCAACGACATCGCCTTCATCGGGGTGAACCATCCCGAGCACGGTCCCGGCCTCGACGTCTGGGTCGGCGGCGGTCTGTCCACCAATCCCATGCTCGCGCAGCGGCTCGGGGTCTGGGTGCCGCTGCACGAGGTCGCCGACGTGTGGGAAGGCGTCGTCTCGATCTTCCGTGACTACGGGTACCGGCGTCTGCGCAACAAGGCGCGGCTGAAGTTCCTGGTCAAGGACTGGGGCGTGGAGAAGTTCCGGGAAGTGCTCGAGACCGAGTACCTGAAGCGGCCGCTTCTCGACGGCCCCGCCCCGGAGAAGCCGACCCGGCCCGTCGACCACGTCGGGGTCCAGAAGCTGAAGAACGGCCTCAACGCCGTCGGACTCGCCCCCATCGCGGGCCGCGTGTCCGGCACGATCCTGACGAAGGTCGCCGACGCGGCCGCGCGGGCAGGGTCGGATCGCATCCGGTTCACCCCGTACCAGAAGCTCATCGTCCTGGACATCTCCGACGAGAAGCTCGAGGACTTCATCGCCGAGATGGACGCGCTGGGTCTGCCGGCGCGGCCGTCCATCTGGCGCAAGAACCTGATGGCGTGCAGCGGCATCGAGTTCTGCAAGCTGTCCTTCGCCGAGACCCGCAAGCGTTCGCAGGTGCTCGTCCCCGAACTCGAGCAGCGGCTGGCCGACGTCAACGCGCAACTCGACGTCCCCATCACCGTGAACATCAACGGCTGCCCCAACTCGTGCGCTCGTTCGCAGGTCGCCGACATCGGGTTCAAGGGCCAACTGGTGGACGACGGTGACGGCGGACAGGTGGAGGGCTTCCAGGTCCATCTCGGTGGAAGCCTCGGCTTCGACAGTGCCTTCGGCCGGAAGTTGCGCCAGCACAAGGTCACCAGCGCCGAGCTGGGCGACTACATCGACCGGGTCGTCCGCAACTTCGTCAAGCAGCGCGACGAGGGCGAGCGGTTCGCGCAGTGGGCCGTACGCGCCGACGACGCGGATCTGCAGTGAGCGAGCACGGGAATCGCGTGTCCCGCCCTCGCGTTGTCTCCTGGACCGTCCGCCCGCGAAAGGTTGTCTCATGAGCGTCGCCACCCATCGCCACCTGACCGAGTCCGAGCTCCGCGCCATCGCCGAGCGGGGTGCGCGGGAGATGGACGGCGCCTCGGCGGACGAGCTCATGCGCTGGACCGAGGACACCTTCGGCGACGACTACATCGTCGCGTCGAACATGCAGGACGGCGCGCTGGTCCATCTGGCCGCGCAGGTGCATCCGGGTGTCGACGTGCTCTTCCTGGAGACCGGCTACCACTTCGCCGAGACCATCGGTACTCGTGACGCCGTCGAGTCGGTCTACGGGGTCAACGTCATCGACGCGAAGACGACCGTGTCGGTGGCCGAGCAGGACAGGCTCGAGGGCAAGGATCTCTTCGCCCGCGATCCCGCACGCTGCTGCGCACTGCGCAAGGTCGTGCCGCTGAAGCGTGAGCTGGCGAACTACAGCGCCTGGGTCACCGGCATCCGCCGCGTCGAGGCACCCACGCGCGCCAACTCGCCGCTGATCTCCTTCGACGAGGCGTTCGGCCTGGTGAAGATCAACCCGATCGCGGCGTGGTCCGACGACGAGATGCAGTCCTACATCGACGAGCACGGCATCCTCGTGAACCCGCTCGTCGACGAGGGCTACCCGTCGATCGGGTGCGCACCGTGCACGGCCAAGCCCGCTCCCGGAGCGGACCCGCGCAGCGGTCGCTGGGCCGGCAGCACCAAGACCGAGTGCGGACTGCACTCGACCGAGGAAGGAACCCGATGACAGCCGCCACGAGCGTGGACGTCACCCACGTCGACGAGCTCCGGGCACTCGAGGCCGAGTCCGTGCACATCATCCGCGAGGTGGTGGCCGAGCTCGAACGACCCGTACTGCTGTTCTCGGCGGGCAAGGACTCCATCGTCCTGCTCCGCCTGGCGGAGAAGGCGTTCC
The DNA here is from genome assembly GCF_036173065.1 of Rhodococcus sp. NBC_00297. NCBI lineage: Bacteria > Bacillati > Actinomycetota > Actinomycetes > Mycobacteriales > Nocardiaceae > Rhodococcus > Rhodococcus sp. NBC_00297. The sequence goes on along the minus strand of NZ_CP108041.1, from coordinate 3,899,763 downwards.
GCCCCTCCCCCGTTCCCTTCCCGGTGATGCACGTCGACACCGGACACAACTTCCCCGAGGTCATCGAGTTCCGCGACCGACGACTCGAGGAGGGCGGCCATCGCCTCGTCGTCGCGTCCGTCCAGGAGTCGATCGACTCCGGTCGCGTCCGCGAGGTCGGCGGGTCCTCCGGCTCACGCAACCGTCTCCAGACCCGGACGTTGCTGGACGCGTTGGAGGAGAACAAGTTCGACGCCGCCTTCGGTGGTGCGCGGCGCGACGAGGAGCGTGCGCGCGCCAAGGAGCGTGTGCTGAGCTTCCGCGACGAGTTCGGCCAGTGGGATCCGCGGGCCCAACGCCCCGAGCCGTGGTCGCTGTACAACGGCCGCATCAAGCGCGGTGAGCAGGTCCGCGTGTTCCCGCTGAGCAACTGGACCGAGCTGGACATCTGGCGGTACATCGAACTCGAGCAGCTCGAACTGCCGTCCATCTACTTCGCCCACGAGCGCGAGGTGTTCGAGCGCGACGGCATCCTGCTCGCCACCTCGGAGTTCACCTCCCCGACCGAGCACGAGACCGCTGCCGTCGAGATGGTGCGCTACCGCACGGTGGGCGACCTCACCATCACCGGCGCCGTGCGCTCGCACGCCACCGACATCGCCGGGGTGATCACGGAGATCTCCGCGGCCACCGTGTCCGAGCGCGGCGAGACCCGCGCCGACGACCGCACGTCCACAGCCGCGATGGAAGATCGCAAGCGCGAGGGGTACTTCTGATGACCATCACCAATCCGCTTCCGATGTCGGACGTTCCGGTGTCCCCGGCCCCCACCACCCCGCGTCAGCTGCTGCGCATCGCCACAGCCGGCTCCGTCGACGACGGCAAGTCCACCCTCATCGGGCGGCTGCTGCACGACACGGACAGTCTTCCGCTCGATCACCTCGACGCCGTGACCGACGAGGAGGGCGTGGCCGACCTCGCCGCCCTGTCGGACGGTCTGCGTGCCGAGCGCGAGCAGGGCATCACCATCGATGTCGCCTACCGCTTCTTCTCCACGCCGAGTCGCAGCTACGTCCTCGCCGACACCCCGGGACACGAGCGCTACACGCGCAACATGTTCACGGGAGCCTCCAACGCGAACGTCGCCATCCTGCTCGTGGACGCCCGCGCCGGCGTGTTGCGGCAGACGCGTCGTCACGCCCGGATCGCGACGCTCGTGGGTGTCGACCGCCTGGTGGCGACCGTCAACAAGATGGATCTCATCGACTTCGACGAGTCCCGCTTCCGTGACGTCGAGCGCGAGCTCGCCGACCTCGGTGCCCGCCTCGGCACGGAGATTCTGGTCATCCCGATCGCGGCGAAGCTGGGCGACAACGTCGTTCGGCCGTCCTCGACCATGCCCTGGTACACGGGCCCCACTCTGCTCGATCACCTCGAGAGCATCGACCTGGTCGCTCCCGCACCGGTCGCCACGGAGCTGCGGTTGCCCGTGCAGTGGGTCTCTCGCCCCACCGACGGCGAACGCCGTCGGTACACCGGCCGGCTGTCCGCCGGCACCGTGCAGATCGGCGACTCGATCGTCGCGCTGCCGTCCGGATCGCGCAGTGTGGTCACGGCGCTCGACACGCTGGACGACGCCCGCGACGTCGCCGTGGCTCCGCTCAGCGTCTCCGTCGAACTGGCCGACGACATCGACGTGGCCCGCGGCGACGTCCTGGTCAGTGGCGAGCCCGACGCCCACCTGCCCACGCTCGCACGGGAATTCGATGCCACCGTGTGCTGGCTGGCGGAGGCACCTCTCGGTGTCGGCGACCGACTGGCGATCAAGCACACCACCACCACGGTGCGCGCGACGGTGCAGCGCATCCACTCGCGACTCGATCCGGAGACGCTCGACGAGCATCCCGGCTCGGAGAACCTGTCGCTCAACGACATCGCACGGGTGACGCTGCGGACCAGTGCGGTGATCGTGACCGACGACTACGCGGACAACCGCGACTCCGGTGCGTTCATCCTGCTGGACGAGCACACGAACGACACCGTGGCCGCGGGCATCATCGAGGGGTCCCGCGCGGTGCTCGACCGCTCGGACACCCCGTCCTGGGTTCCGTCGTCGATCACCCGCGACGAGCGTGTCCGCCGTACCGGTCAGCACGGTGCGACGATCTGGCTCACCGGCCACCCGTCCTCGCACAAGGCCGCCGTCGCCGTCGCGCTCGAGGACGCACTGACCGCCTCCGGTCGCACCGCCTACATCGTCGGCGGTGACAACGTCCGCGGAGTCCTCGACATCGACGCCGCAGCCGGAACCCGCGCCGCGACGGTGCAACTCGCCCGGTTGGCCCGGTTGTTCGCGGATGCCGGAGTGGTCGCGATCGTGCCCATCTCGTCGGCGGACGGCGAGGATCTCGCTGCCGCGCGAGTCGAGATCGCTGCGGCCGGGATCCCGGTCACCGATCACCACGTCGATGCCGACGACACCGCGACGCCGGCCGAGGTCGCGGCAGCCGTGCTGCGCGCATCGAACGCGTAAGGAAGAGACGCCCCCGCGTCGAGACGACGTCAGGAACCGCCGACGACGGCAGTGGAGCATGCAGGGTCGAGTCATGACCTTGCGTGAACTACTGCCGTCGCTGTCGTCTCCGGACGATGCTCGTGCGCTGTGGCCCGGGGAGATTCACACCCACGGGGGCAGGCTGTGTGTCCGAAGCGACGGGCGCGCCGAGACGTTCCTCGACGATCTGTGCGACGAGTACGGCGACGCCGTGGCCGTCCGAGCGGGCACCGCGGTGGTCACGGTGACCCGGGTCCGGTCGGTGGACGTGTACCGAGGGCTCCTCCGCGTCGTCACGACCGGTGCCGACTCGGGTGTCGCCCCGGTGTCCGTCCGCCTCGCCTCGCGCCATCCGGTGTGCCGACCGGTTCCGTGTTGCCTCTGCACCCGGTCGGGGCGCTGCGTGTGCCCCGCGCTCGACCTGCCGTCGGACATCCACGCCGGCGACGTGCTGGCGATGGTCACGCGATGCGGTGATCCGGCGTTCCGTGGCCCTACCGTGTGTGTCCGGTCGGGGTGCGTCGAACGCGAGTGAGTCAGCCGGGGATCACCGGCACGCGCGTGGCACGCACGTACACGGTCTCCCCGCTCTGCAGCCCCAGCGCCTCGTTGTCGCCGCGGGTGATCTGCGCGAAGAACAGCTCGTTGGTGGCGCCGTTGCGCAGCTCCACCCGCACCTCGAAGCCCAGGTGCACGACACGCTCGACGGTCGCCCGCAACACCCCCGCGTTCTCGGCCGTGCCGGTCTGCTGCGCGTTCGCGAGATCCGGTGTGCGGCCGACCCGGATGTCGTGCGGACGGACCAGCTGGCCGTTGAGCCGCGACACCTCGCCGAGGAAGGACATGACGAAATCGTTCGCCGGGGTGTCGTAGAGATCGCGAGGGGCGCCCACCTGCTCGATCCGGCCCTTGTTCATGACCGCGATCCGGTCGGCGACGTCCAGCGCCTCCTGCTGATCGTGCGTGACGAGCACCGTGGTGACGTGCACCTCGTCGTGCAGTCGACGGAGCCACGTGCGGAGATCGGCCCGCACCTTGGCGTCCAGGGCACCGAACGGCTCGTCGAGCAGCAGCACCCGCGGATCCACGGCGAGCGCGCGGGCCAGGGCCATGCGCTGACGCTGGCCACCGGACAGTTGCGCCGGGAAGCGCGTCTGGAATCCCGAGAGACCGACGATGTCGAGCAGCTGATCGACGCGCTCGTCGATCTCGGCCTTGGGCCGCTTGCGGATCTCGAGCCCGAAGGCGACGTTCTTGCGCACGGTGAGGTGCTTGAACGCGGCGTAGTGCTGGAAGACGAATCCGATGTCGCGCTTCTGCGGACTGACGGTCGTGACGTCGTCGCCGGCGATGACCACCACGCCGGAGTCCAGCTCCTCGAGTCCGGCGATCGACCGCAACAGTGTCGACTTGCCCGACCCGCTGGGCCCCAGGAGCGCCGTCAACGATCCGGACGGGATGTCGAGGGACACGTCGTCGAGGGCCGCGAAGTCGCCGTAGTTCTTCCGCGCTCCCCGGACGGAGATCTCGATGCCGCCCGTGCGCTTCTCTGTCGTCGTGGTCGTCGTCGTCACGGTGCTCATTCCTTGGTTCGCTTGCGGTCCAGAACCGTCATCAGCAGCAACACGATGACGGCGACGACCATGAGAAGTGTCGACGCGGCGTACGCGCCCGGTTGGTTGAAGTCCTCGTACCTGGCGTTCACCAGCAGCGTCAGCGTCTGCGAGATGCCCGGCAGGTTGGTGGAGACGATGATGACGGCACCGAACTCGCCGAGCGCGCGGGCGACCGTCAGGACGACGCCGTACGTCAGCCCCCAGCGGATGGCGGGAAGCGTGATGCGCCAGAAGGTCTGCCACGACGTCGCGCCCAGGGTGGCCGCGGCCTCCTCCTGTTCCTGTCCGATCTCGTGCAGCACCGGTTCCACCTCGCGCACCACGAACGGCAGCGTGACGAAGATGGTGGCCAGCACCATGCCAGGCAGCGCGAAGATGATAGTGATACCCCACTCGGCGAGGAAGCCGAACCAGCCGCCGGCACCCCACAGCAGGATGAGCGCGACACCCACGATGACCGGGGACACGGCGAACGGGAGATCGACGACCGCCTGCACGAACCCCTTGCCACGGAAGTTGCCGCGCGCGAGAGCCAAGGCCGTGACGACGCCGAACACCACGTTCAGCGGCACGACGATCGCAACGATGATCAGCGACAACTGCAACGCCGACTGTGCGGCCGGCGTGGTGATGAGCTGGAAGAACGAGACGAGGCCGTTCTCGAACGTGCGGTACAGGATCGCACCCAGCGGGAACACCACCAGCACGGCCAGGTAGAGCAGCGCGACCGTACGGAGGCTCAGTCGAGTTCCGGTGGACAGCTTCACTTCTGCTCCTCCCGCCGGGCGAGGCGGCTACCGGAGATGCGCAGCACGAACAGCACCACGAAGGCGATGAGCAACAGCACCACCGAGATTGCGGCCGCGTCGACGGGCTGATCGGTCTCGATCTGCTCGCGGATGAGCTGCGACGCGATCTGCGTCTCGCCGGGAATGTTGCCACCGATGAGGACGACGGATCCGAACTCGCCGAGTGCCCGCGAGAAGGCCAGTCCGGCACCCGAGAGGATCGACGGCAGCAGTACCGGCAGCACGACCCGCCGGAAGATCACCAGATTGCTCGCACCGAGCGAGGCGGCTGCTTCCTCCACTTCCTGGTCGAGCTCGATGAGGACCGGCTGCACCGCGCGCACGACGAACGGCAGTGTGACGAAGGCGAGGGCGAGCACGACACCGGCCTTGGTGGCGTTCAACGTGATGCCCACCGGACTCATCGGTCCGTACAGCGACAGCAGCACCAGGCTCGCGACGATGGTGGGCAGGGCGAACGGCAGGTCGATCAGCGCGTTGACGACGGACTTGCCCGGGAAGTCGTCTCGCACCAACACCCAGGCGATGACGGTTCCCATCACCACGTTGATCAGCGCCGCCACCACCGAGACCTGCACCGTCACGCGCAGAGTGGCCAGCGCCCGCGGATCGGTGACCGCGTCCCAGAACTCCGCGGGTCCGTCGGACAGGGAGCGACTCAGCACGGCCGCCAGGGGCAGCAGGACGATGATCGAGAGCCACAGGACGACGGTGCCGAGCGTGAGCGATCCCCCGGGAAGATGGGAGGCCGGCCGGCGAGAGGCGGGAAGGCCGGAGGCCGGCCGGCGAGGGAGGAACTTTCGCCGACCGGCGACCTCTGTCGTCATGGTCAGCTCGATGCCTTGTAGATCGCGTTGATGGCACCGTTCTCACCGAACAGGTCACTGTCCACCGCAGCCCAGCCACCGAGGTCGTCGATGGTGTACAGCTTCTGCGGCGTCGGGAACTTGTCGGTGTAGTCGGCGGCGACTGCGGGGTCGACGGGACGGAAACCGCTGTCGGCCCAGATCTTCTGGCCGTCCGCGGTGTAGAGGTAGTCGTTCAACGCGTTGGCCTGCTCGAGATTCGCGCTGGAGTTGACGACCGCGACGGGGTTGTCGATGCGGAAGGTCTGGTCCGGAACGATGTGCTCCACCGGCTGACCCTGCCCCTCGAGCAACAGCGCCTCGTTCTCGTAGCTGAGCAGGACGTCGCCCTGGCCCTGGAGGAACGCCTCGGACGCGGAGCGGCCGGAGTCGGGCTGCACCGGGAAGTGCTTCACCAGTTCGGTGACGTAGTCCAGGCCGGCCTGGCGATCCTGGCCGCCGTTGCTCACGGAGGCATAGGGCGCCAACAAGTTCCACTTCGCCGAGCCGGAGCTGAGCGGGCTGGGGCTGATGACCTGCACGTCGGGGCGGATCAGGTCCTCCCACGTGCGAATGTTCTTCGGGTTGCCCGGTCGCGTCACGATGGTCACCACGGAGCCGAACGGCACGCCACCGTAGGCGTTCTGGTTCCAGGCCTCGTCGACCTTGCCGGCCTTCACCAGTCGGGTGACGTCGGGCTCGACCGAGAAGTTGACGATGTCGGCCGGTGCGCCGTCGGCGACCTTGCGCGACTGGTTGCCCGAGGCGCCGTAGTCGGCGTTGATGGTGACGTTGTCACCGTTCTCGGTGGAGGCGAACGCGGCGCCGATGGCATCCCACCCGTTCTTGGGCACGGCGTAACCGACGAGGGTGAGCGACGGACCGGACGTGGACGCGGCGGTCTCACCGACGGTGTCGGAGGACCCGGTGGAGCACGCGGTCAGGGTGAGGGCGGCCGCGACGGCGGCGGCGGACAGCAGGCGGACACGACGTGATGGGAACACGGTGGACCTCTCGAGGAGTGCGGCACACGCGAGCGCGCGGCGGCACGGACATGAACAGCGGTGATGGACGGAACTGACGAGCGGAGCGCGCCGGAATCGGTGAGGGCGCGCCGTGTGGGGTCAGCGACAGTCGACGTCAGCGACCGCGAGCATGCCGACAGCGATCAGCGCCAGTTCATGGCGGATCGGGTGCGGGGCTGCGTCGGACACAGCCGAGAATTTAGCAGAAAGTCGGAGAGAGCCTGCTACCGAGTCAGCAGCCACGCGACGATCACCAGCACGATCAGCGCGATGAGGGCCAGGGTCACACGGGAGCGGGGCACGGTGTCACTTCTCTCGGGGGTCGGAGTCGCCGGTGGTCACGGCTGCGGGATCCCGGTCGGCGGGTGTCCGGCGGAAGTAGCGCCGCCTGGCATCGAAGAGCGCAGACAACACGATGTCGACGACGTACGCGGTGAGTGCCGCTGCCGGCACGACCACCAGCAGGACGACGGCGACCTGGGGCACGAACGGCAACCCGGCGATCCAGAGTTCGACTCCGTCCCACCACGTGGCCACTGCGTTCACACCTCACGACAGTAGTCCCTCGCTCTCCGCGGTGGACTGGGGCGCCGGACGGCTTCATGATGGGCGGATGAGCCCGTTCGACGAACAGTCCGTGGTCCCCCGCGTCGCCAGCGCGGGGGAAGCCGTCTTCGGCCCCGGCGCGGCCGAGCCGGCCGAGGAGGGCGGCGCGCTCGACACCGTTCCCGGCACGGCCCAGACCTGGCTGCCGCATCGCACGACGTTTCCGCCGATCGACGACTACGCCTTCCTGTCGGACTGCGAGACCACGTGTCTGATCGCTCGCAACGGTGCGGTGGAGTGGATGTGCATTCCGCGACCCGATTCCCCCAGCATCTTCGGAGCGGTGCTCGATCGCGGTGCCGGGCAGTTCCGCATCGGCCCCTACGGTCAGAACGTGCCCGCGGCGCGGCGCTATCTCCCGGGCGGTCTGATCGTCGAGACCACGTGGCAGACCGAGACCGGATGGTTGGTGGTCCGCGACGCTCTGGTGATGGGCAAGTGGCACAACACGGACGAGCGCTCCCGCACGCACCGCCGGGCCCCGTCCGACTGGGACGCCGAGCACTGCCTCATCCGCAGCGTGAAGTGCGTCAGTGGAACGGTCGAGCTCGAGATGAGTTGTGAGCCCGCGTTCGACTACCACCGCAAGCCTGCCGTGTGGGAGTACACCGGCAACGTCTACGAGGAGGCGACGGCCACCGCCACGGCGGGCGACGGCACCGAACCCACCCTCAAGTTGACCACCAATCTGCGCATCGGCCTCGAGGGGCGAGAGGCCCGCGCCCGGACTCGGATGACGGAGGGCGACAACGTCTTCGTCGCGCTGTCGTGGTCGACGCTCGATCCTCCCCGCACCTTCGAGGAGTCAGCCGAAAAGATGTGGCAGACGGCGGAGTGCTGGCGCCAGTGGATCACCATCGGCCGCTTTCCCGACCATCCGTGGCGCGGGTTCCTGCAGCGCAGCGCGCTCACCCTCAAGGGTCTCACGTACGCACCGACCGGCGCGTTGCTCGCCGCGAGCACCACGTCGTTGCCGGAGACGCCGGGCGGAGAGCGGAACTGGGACTACCGGTACGCCTGGGTACGCGACTCCACCTTCGCCCTGTGGGGTCTGTACACGCTCGGGCTCGATCGCGAGGCCAACGACTTCTTCGCCTTCATCTCCGACGTGACGTCGGGCCCCGACGGCGAACCCGTTCCGCTGCAGGTGATGTACGGCATCGGCGGCGAACGCACGCTCGAGGAGGAGGAGCTCGGACACCTGTCCGGGTACGACGGAGCCGTCCCCGTTCGCATCGGTAACGGTGCCTACAACCAGGTGCAGCACGACATCTGGGGCACGATGCTCGATTCCGTCTACCTGCACGTGCGCTCGCGGGAGAATGTTCCGGAGTCGCTGTGGCCCTTGCTGAAGCGTCAGGTGGAGGAAGCGATCGAGCACTGGCGCGAGCCCGACCGGGGCATCTGGGAGGTACGTGGGGAACCGCAGCACTTCACGTCCTCCAAGGTGATGTGCTGGGTGGCGCTCGACCGCGGAGCGAAACTTGCTGTGCTGCACGGCGAGAAGGCGTACGCCGAGGAATGGTCGAGCATCGCCGACGAGATCAAGGCCGACGTTCTCGAGCACGGCGTCGACTCGCGCGGAGTCTTCACCCAGCGATACGGCGACGACTCACTCGACGCCTCGTTACTGCTGGTGCCGCTCCTGCGGTTCCTGCCCTCGGACGACGAGCGCGTCCGGGCGACGGTGCTCGCCATCGCCGACGAGCTCACCGAGGACGGCCTGGTACTGCGCTACCGCGTCGACACCACGGACGACGGGCTCTCCGGCGAGGAGGGCACCTTCACCATCTGCTCGTTCTGGTTGGTGTCCGCACTGGTCGAGATCGGCGAACTGCACCGCGCGAAGCGACTGTGCGAACGGCTGCTCGGGTTCGCGAGCCCGCTGAAGCTCTATGCGGAGGAGATCGACGCGAAGACGGGCCGGCACCTGGGCAACTTCCCGCAGGCGTTCACCCACCTCGCGCTGATCAACGCCGTGGTGCACGTCATCCGGGCGGAGGAGGCAGCGCAGGCCGGGCAGTTCCAGCCCGCCCACGGCCACCCGCACTCCTGACGGTCAGTCGAGTCGGAGGGCGTTGACCCACAGGCGCGTCGCCGCGTGCACCAGCTGATCCGACGACCACGTCGGCGGCTCGCCGAGGGACGGCTCCACCACGAAATGGGTGAACGCCAGCCGGGAGATCATGCCCGACAACGCAAGTGATGCGACGACGGGATCCACGCCGCTGTCCGCCAGGCCTCGTCGCTGGAGACCGGCGATGCTGCGCGCGTTGCGACGGACGAACGCGTCGGCACGGTTGCGTCGGAGCCGCCGGAACCGGATGTCGATGGCCGCCACCTGTTCGAGCAGTTCCATCAGCTTCGCGTTGCGTTCGTACGCCTCGAAGTACGCGCGCGTGCTCGCCTCGATGACTGCGACCGGATCACCGTCGTCCGGCACGTGTTCGGTACCGGGGTGCATCATGTCGTCCTGCGACACCTCGAGCACCGCCGCGAAGATCTCTTCCTTGCTCGCGAAGTAGGTGTAGAACGTGCCGGACGAGCAGCGAGCCTCGGCGGTGATGTCCACGAGACGGGCGTCGAGGTACCCGGCACGCTCGAACACCACCCGCGCCGCCGCGACGAGCGCAGCGCGCGTGCGCACTCCGCGCGGCGTCGCCGGCGGAGTACGGAGCAGGTCCGCGTCGGCCAGCGACGGCGGATCGTCGTCGGCGGCGGACCCGGTGCCGGCCGGCGGGGTCCTGGTCATGGGTGTCCCCGCGGGAGCGACCGCGGACCTACTTCTTCTTGTCCGCGGACGCGTCGGTGGACAGGGCGGCGACGAACGCCTCCTGTGGCACGTCGACACGACCGATGGTCTTCATCCGCTTCTTGCCGGCCTTCTGCTTCTCGAGCAGTTTGCGCTTACGGCTGATGTCACCGCCGTAGCACTTCGCCAGGACGTCCTTGCGGATCGCACGGATGTTCTCGCGCGCGATGATCTTCGACCCGATCGCCGCCTGGATCGGGATCTCGTACTGCTGGCGCGGGATCAGGTCCTTGAGTCGGGTGGTCATCTTGTTGCCGTAGGCACCGGCCGCGTCGGCGTGCACGATGGCCGAGAACGCGTCGACGGCCTCGCCCTGCAGCAGGATGTCCACCTTCACCAGGTTGGCCGACTCCTCGCCGATCTCCTCGTAGTCGAGGCTCGCGTAGCCGCGGGTGCGCGACTTGAGGATGTCGAAGAAGTCGAAGATGATCTCGGCCATCGGGATGGTGTAGCGCAGCTCGACGCGGGTCTCCGACAGATAGTCCATGCCGCCGAGCTCACCGCGGCGGCTCTGGCACAGCTCCATGATGGACCCGATGAACTCGCTCGGCGAGATGATGGTGCACTTGACCATCGGCTCGAACACCGCGCGCGCCTTGCCTTCCGGCCAGTACGACGGGTTGGTGACGATGTGCTCGGCGCCGTCGTTCATCTCCACCCGGTACACGACGTTGGGCGAGGTCGAGATCAGGTCGAGCCCGAACTCGCGCTCGAGGCGCTCGCGGGTGATCTCCATGTGCAGCAGACCGAGGAATCCGCAGCGGAACCCGAACCCGAGAGCGACGGACGTCTCCGGTTCGTAAGTGAGGGCGGCGTCGTTGAGCTGCAACTTCTCGAGGGCGTCGCGCAGATCGGGGTAATCGGACCCGTCCACCGGGTAGAGACCCGAGTAGACCATCGGCCGTGGTTCGCGGTATCCGGTGAGCGCTTCGGTCGCGCCGTTGCGGGCGCTGGTGACGGTGTCTCCCACCTTCGACTGACGCACGTCCTTGACGCCGGTGATGAGATAGCCCACCTCACCGACGCCGAGGCCCTTCGTCGCCTTGGGGTCCGGCGAGACGATGCCCACCTCGACGAGCTCGTGCGTCGAACCGGTCGACATCATGGTGACCTTCTCGCGCGGCAGGATCTTGCCGTCCACCACGCGCACGTACGTCACCACGCCGCGGTACGCGTCGTAGACGGAGTCGAAGATCATGGCGCGTGCGGGGCCGTCGGCGTCGCCGACCGGCGCGGGCACCAGACGGACCACCTCGTCGAGCAATGCCTCGACGCCCATGCCGGTCTTGCCCGAGACGCGCAGCACGTCGTCCGCCTCGCAGCCGACGATGTGGGCGATCTCCGCGGCGTAGCGGTCGGGGTCCGCCGCGGGCAGGTCGATCTTGTTCAGCACCGGAATGATCGTCAGATCCTTCTCGAGTGCCAGGTAGAGGTTGGCGAGCGTCTGCGCCTCGATGCCCTGTGCAGCGTCGACGAGGAGCACGGCACCCTCGCACGCCTCGAGTGCACGCGACACCTCGTAGGTGAAGTCGACGTGTCCGGGGGTGTCGATCAGGTGCAGGACGTGCTCGGTGTCCCCCACCTTCCACGGCAGGCGGACATTCTGCGCCTTGATGGTGATGCCGCGCTCACGCTCGATGTCCATGCGATCGAGGTACTGCGCGCGCATCGACCGGTCGTCGATGACACCGGTGAGCTGCAGCATGCGGTCGGCCAGCGTCGACTTGCCATGGTCGATGTGGGCGATGATGCAGAAGTTACGGATCCTGGTGGGATCCGTGAACGTCGTGTCCGCAAAATTGGTGATGGGGTACTCCTGACGAGACGGCCGTGGTGACGTACAGAATATCTGCACGTCACCACGGCCGGGGTCCCGGGCAGGCCGGAGGCCGGTCGTGCAGGTGGGGCGGGCAGGCCGGAGGCCGGTCGTGCAGGTGGGGCGGGCAGGCCGGAGGCCGGTCGTGCAGGTGGGGCGGGCAGGCCGGAGGGGTCAGGCGGGGGCCGTGGTGGTGGCCGCTCCGGCACCCGCGAGGGTGCTCTCGAATGCCGGTACGAGCGAGTCGAGCAGGTACGGCAGGCTCAGCGGCGAGGTGAAGTAGATGGCGCCGGCCGTGATCGCGTCGGTGAAGACGAGCCTGTTCTCCCGCACCTCCTGCAACGACGAGTACACCGGGTCGGCCTCGAGGGTCGCGCGGTCCTCCGGGGACTCGGTGGCCCAGAGCAGCACGTCGGCGGTGTCGAGCACGGAGAGGTTCTCCAACGGGATGTACGCCTGGGCGTCCTCCTCCTGGACGAAGGCGTCGAGCTCGGACGGGATCTCGAACCCGAGCGAGGTGAGGAAGTCGGTGCTCAGACCGTCCTGATAGGCGATGGCGTTGCCGTCGTAGATCGCGTTCTGCAGGAGGACGGCCTTCTTCCCCGCGAACTCGGGGTGGGCCTCGGCGGCCTCTCGGTACCGGGTGCGGACGTTCTCGACGAGCGCCTCCGCCTCGTCGGGCTTGCCGAGCGCGGCTCCGATGGTGCGGGTCTGCTGATCCCACGGCTCGAAGTAGGGGGAATCGACGTCGCTGTGGGCGATGGTCGGGGCGATGTCGCTCAACCGGGTGTAGTCGTCCTGCGTCATACCGGCGTTGGTGCCGATGATGAGGTCGGGTTCGAGGGCGGTGACCTTCTCGAACTGGATGCCGTCGTCCTGGGTGAGCACCTCGGGCCGGGCGTCACCCAGCAGATCGTGAGCCCAGGGCCACGTCGCGTCCGGCTGCTCTCCGTACCACTCCGTGACACCGACGGGAACGACGCCGAGAGCCAGCAGGGTGTCCTGCTCGGTCAGTCCGACCGAGACCACACGCTGCGGATCGGCCGGCACGACGGTCTCGCCGTAGGCGTGAGTCACGGTCACCGACCCCTCGGTCGATCCGCTCTCGGTGTCGGACGAGCACGCCGACACCAGCGCCAGGACACTCAGTCCGACGGCCACCACCGTGCGGTAACCCACACGTCCGACACTTCCACGCCTCACGACAACCCTCTTTCACATCGGGAATCTCCCGAAATCGGACTTAGGGTAGCCGAACCTCACTCACGGTGGTGAGCTACGTCCTCGGGTCTCGGTAGCCTGGTCGGCATGGCAACTCTGGCGTCGATCGGCAAGAAACTGGGACGACTCGCAGTGGCGGAAGGCCCGCGCCTGTTCCGGCAGCTGCAGCGGTCCGGCGCCCTCGACAAGGTGACGCAGTCGTTGGGTTCACGCATCGGCGCGTCCGGTGCCGGTGACACGTCACCCACCGGAGCACCGTCGGGACGGCCCGTGACGTCGACCTCGGTTCCCACCGCCATGCGCGCACGGCGCATCGAGTACTCCCCCGCGCTGGACGGCGCCGCGGACCCGGGCGAGGTCGTGTGGACGTGGGTGGCCTACGAGGAGGATCCGTCGCAGGGCAAGGATCGACCGGTGCTCGTGGTCGGCCGCGACGGTTCCACTCTGCTCGGCCTCATGCTCTCGAGTCAGAGCAAGCACGACGGCGACCGTGACTGGCTCGGCCTCGGCGGCGGGCCGTGGGACGCGCAGGGACGCCCGAGTTGGGTCCGTCTCGACCGCGTGCTCGACGTTCCCGAGGGCGGGATCCGACGAGAGGGAGCCGTCCTCCCCCGTGATCGTTTCGACCTGGTGGCACAGCGCCTGCGCTCCGACTTCTCCTGGCACTGAACTCGGATCACAGTCGATCGACGGCGTTCTTGGCCTCGAGCAGCGACAACCCGGTCCGCTCGCGGAGCAACTTGATCGCGGCGATCGCCTGTCCCTCGTTCTTCAGTGCCGTGAGGCGTGGAACGAGGTCGTCCCACTGCACCGGGCCCGGCGTGAGGGACTCACCGCGTTCGAGGGACTCGACCGCCACCTTCGCGTCGCGCAGTCCGGCGCCAGTTCGTTCCCGATAGACCTTGATCGCCTGAATCTTCTTGTCGGCGGCCAGCAGTCGATGAATCTCGGCGCGAGCACCGTCGTCCAACCCGACCGTTCCGACCTCGCCGGAGGTCGTGGGCCTGCCGGATGCGGCGCGTCCGAGAAGTCGGAACGCGAGAACGGCGGCGACGAGAACGATCAGGGCGACGAGGAACCATCCGGTGGCCGACATGGTCTCCAGTGAATCACCAACGCCCGGACGCCGCGAGGGCCGGAACCGCGGCCGGCTCTGGCGCACATCCATGCCGCGGTGCTACCGTGACCGTGCGGATGTGATTCTCCGCCCCCCTCTTCCCCTTTCTCACGGGCGCCACATCCTGCGTCACATTCCTTCGAACCATCCGCACTGGTAGTGCGTTCACTGTGACCCTCACGCTTTCCCCGGACTCCCTCGACATCGTCAGCGGAGCCCTGTCCCATCTCTCCCATCGCGCCCGGACACTCGACACCGGTCCGCTCGACGAGCCTGCGCTGCACATCTTCTCGCACCTGGCGGCGCCTCCGGATGCGGTGATCTCGCATCGCCGCTCACTCCCCGCCTATCAGGCCGCGACCCTCGTCCTCGCCGTCGAGGCCTATGCCGATGACCGCCCGGAGGAGTCGACTTCATCTGCGGCACAACGGTGGTCGTCGGTTCGTGGCCACGAGCGGTACCACGACGATCTCGTCGCCATGCTGAGTTCCTGCCGTCGCGGTGGCAGTTGTCGCGGCGCACCGGTCGAGTACCGGTCGGTGGACGTCGGTCCCACGTCGACGATGTCCGTCCCGGTGTTCGGGTTGCTCGACACCCACTCTCCCGGCGGTATTCCCGTGGCGGTCGCGCTCCACATTCCCGACCCGGCCCACCAGGCCCCACTCCAGATCGAGGTGCTGTCCGGCGATCGAGACGCCGGTGCGAGCACGCTGGACGCCCTCCTCTCGCTCATGACCGACCACGACGTCATGCGCGGGCAGGTCCTGGCCCTGGGAGGGGGCGGTGGACGGGGCAACGGCCTCGTGAGGTTCATGGCGAGGCCCACCGTCGCGGGCGAGGACTTGATCCTGCCCGACGGCACCCTCGAGGCGATGACTCGCCATCTCGTCACCGTCGGGTCCTCGGCAGCACGACTACGTGAAGCGGGCCAACACGTGGGTCGCGGCATACTCCTGTACGGCCCACCCGGAACCGGCAAGACCCACACGGTCCGCCACCTGCTCGGACTCGTGCCGGACAGCACGGTGATCGTGCTGACCGGGTCCGCGATGCGCCACATCGCCGAGGCCACCACCCTTGCACGCCACCTGAGCCCGTCGGTCGTGGTGGTCGAGGACGTCGATCTCATCGCCCGGGAGCGCGAGGAAACGGGTGTGAACTCGCTCCTGTTCGCCTTGCTCGACGCGATGGACGGCATGGACGGCGACGCGGACGTCACGTTCGTCCTGACCACCAACAGACCGGACTCCATCGAGCGAGCGGTCCGGGACAGGCCCGGCCGTATCGACCTCGCGGTCGAGATCCCGTTGCCCGACACCCGCGGTCGCGAACGGTTGGCACGGCTCTACCTGTCGGCGGTGAACGTGGCAGCCGATCTCACACCGCTGGTGGAGGCGACCGAGGGTGGAACCGCCTCGTACGTCCGAGAACTCGTGCGCCGCACCGTGGTGGCCGCGATCGAACGCGACGACCATGGCGCCGACGGGCACACGACGGTGATCACCGACGACGACGTCGCCGCGGTGCTCACCGCCTGCGTGGACGAGCGTCAGAGACTGACGCGCTCGCTGTTGGGCGGATCCGGCGTCAGGCCAGCCGGGTGATCTCCACGACGACGTCCAGTTCCGTGGACCCGCCACCGGAGAAGATTCCCTTGAGGGGTGGCACGTCGGCGTAGTCGCGTCCGATTCCCACCGAGACGTGCTGTTCGTTCACCGGCACACCGTTGGTCGGGTCGTAGCCCCACCACGATCCGGTCCACGCCTCGATCCACGCGTGTGACTGACCCTCGACCGAATCACCGACCACCGCTTCGGCATTCGGGTGCAGGTAGCCCGAGACGTAGCGGGCAGGAATGCCGATACTGCGGAGCAACACCAGCGTGAGGTGTGCGTAGTCCTGGCAGACGCCCTTCTTCTCGGCCCACGCCTCCACCGCGGACGTGTGCACCCCGGTGGTGCCGGGAACGTAGGACATCTCCTGGTTCACCCAGTCGCAGACGGCCACCACAGCGTCGTACGGCCCCAGATCCTTCGCCAACTTCTTCGCGACGGACGTCAGCTGACGGTTCCGAGGGACGTAGGTGCTGTGGCCGAGCAGCTCGTTGAACCTGTCCACCACGGGGTCTGCGGCCAGGTCCTCCCAGTCGAGGGTCTCGTCCGGCGGGACGAACGCGTCCGTCTCGACGACGGAGGACCCGGCCACCTCGAGGGACGTGTGCGGAGCGTGCAGATCGAACGCCGTGACCGCGGTGCCCCAGTAGTCGGTGTACCGGTACGACCTCGTCGCCGGATCGGTCTCGACGCGGTTCAGAATGACGTTCTGCCGGGTGTCGCTCCGCGGCGTCAGTCGCGCCTCGTTGTACGAAGACGTGACCGGTGCGTCGTAGTTGTACCCCGTGGTGTGCACGACGCGCATCCGCCAGCTCACAGTTCACCCTCCAATTGTGCTTCGTCCGTTCGGCTTCCGGCGTCCGTCCAGGCGACCCAGGGCGCTGCGTGGAAGTACTGCTTGGAGATCGCCTCACCCACCTCGCGGCAGGTCTCCTGCAACGACATCAGACGGTCCTGCAGGTCCTCCAGCAGAACACCCGGCTGCAGGAACTCGAGTTCACTGCGAGCGCGGCCGAGAAGTCGCTGCGCCTCGGCACGGGATCCGACGCGCATGTCGGGGTGATGGTCGAGGCTGTCGAGCGAGTGTTCGGCCTCGCTCAGTGCGTAGAACACCGAGCGCGGGAACAGCCGGTCGAGGAGCATGAACTCCAGGACGCGTTGAGCGTCGAGAGCGCCACGGTAGGTACGCAGATACGTGTCGTGTGCACCGGCCGACCGCAGCACCGTGACCCACGCCGGCGACGACGGTCGGTCGCCGGCACGGGCGAGCAGCAGGCGGACGGTCATGTCGATGCGTTCCACGGAGCGACCGAGCAGCAGGAACCGGTAGCCGTCGTCGCGGCTGAGCGTCGAGTCGGCGAGCCCGGCGAACATCGCGGCGCGCTCCTCGATGAACCCCAGGAACTCGTGGGGGCCCAGACGCTTCGACGCTCGAATGCGTTCACCCAGTGCGTTGTACGTCGTGTTGAGACATTCCCACATCTCGCTCGAGGTGACCTCGCGTGCGCCGCGAGCGTTCTCGCGGGCGCTCGACAACGAGTCGACGATGGAGCCGTTGCCCTCGCGGGAGAACGCGACGAGTTCCGTCAACGACCACACGTCCAGGCGCTCGTCGGGGAGCTCGAACCCCAACACCCGCAGCAACACTCGGGAGGTGTGGTCGGGATCGACGGTCGCGTCCTCGAGCAGCTGGTGCACCGTGACGTCGAGGATGCGCGCGGTGTCGTCGGCGCGTTCGACGTAGCGGCCGATCCAGTACAGCGATTCGGCGTTACGAGCCAACATCAGCGGGCACCGTCCTTCGGGGAGTGGGTCAGCTGTTGCTGCTGCTGTTGAATCTGCTGGCTGTTGAGCTCGGGGCCCTGCTCCGCGGTGGGTGACGACGGGGGTTCGGACACGATCTCCGCCCCGCCGAGCTCACGCTCGTCCTCCTTGGTGGCGCGGCCGGCCAGCACCCACGTGTCCTTGCTGCCGCCGCCCTGGCTCGAGTTGACCACCAGGGAGCCTTCGGGCAGCGCCACACGGGTCAGACCGCCGGGCAGCACCCACACGTCGTCGCCGTCGTTCACGGCGAAGGGCCGCAGATCGACGTGCCGCGGTGCGAGCTGGTCACCGATCTTGGTGGGCACCGTCGACAGCTGCACCACCGGCTGCGCGATCCATCCGCGCGGATCGGCCCGGATCTTCTTGCTGATCGTGGCCAGTTCCTTGGGCGACGCGTCCGGACCGAACACGATGCCGTATCCGCCGGAGCCCTCGACGGGCTTGATCACCAGTTCGTCGACACGGTCGAGCACCTCCTCGCACTCGTCCGGCAGCCAGCACCGGTACGTGTCGACATTGGCCAGGAGCGGCTTCTCGCCGAGGTAGTACTCGATGATGGTCGGCACGTACGTGTAGGTGAGCTTGTCGTCGCCGACACCGTTGCCGATGGCGCTGGAGATGACGACGTTGCCGGCACGTGCGGCGTTGACCAGTCCGGCCACACCGAGAACGGAGTCGGGTCGGAACTGCATGGGGTCGAGGTAGTCGTCGTCGATGCGGCGGTAGATCACGTCGACCTGGCGCTCGCCCTCGGTGGTGCGCATGTAGACGACGTTGTCGCGGCAGAAGAGGTCGCGGCCCTCGACCAGCTCGACGCCCATCAGCCGGGCGAGGAGGGAGTGCTCGAAGTACGCAGAGTTCGCGACGCCGGGTGTGAGGACGACGACGGTGGGGTCCGCCTCGTTGATCGCGGCAGCGGCACGCAGGGCGCGCAGCAGGTGCGTGGCGTAGTCACCGACCGCACGCACCCGGTGGCTGGCGAACAGGTCGGGGAACACGCGCGCCATGGTGCGGCGGTTCTCCATCACGTACGAGACCCCCGACGGCGAGCGCAGGTTGTCCTCGAGGACACGGAACGTGCCCTCGGCGTCCCGGATCAGGTCGATACCGGCGACGTGGATGCGCACACCATTGGGCGGCACGATGCCGAACGCCTCGCGGTGGAAGTGTTCGCACGACGTCACCAAAGATTTCGGGACCACGCCGTCACGCAGGATCTCCTGCTCCCCGTAGATGTCCGCCAGGAAGAACTCGAGTGCCTTGACCCGCTGCTTGATCCCGCGCTCGAGCTTGTTCCACTCGGACGCCGCGATGACCCGGGGCACCTGGTCGAGAGGGAACGGACGCTCCTGCCCCTCGAGCGCGAACGTGATGCCCTGATCGACGAAGGCGCGGCCGAGGGCGTCCGAGCGGGCGTCCAGTTCCGCGGCGTCCGACGGCGCGAGCGCCTTGTGGATTCCCTTGTACGGTCCACGCAGCCCGCCGTCGCCGTCGAACATCTCGTCGAACGCCAGTCCGTACTTCCCGATGTCCCGGTAACCGTCGAAGACGCTCGGCCCGGACGAGGACTGCGACTGCGAACGGCTCTTCTTCGCCTGTGGTGCAGCGCTTGATCGGGGACTCATGGTCGCCATGCTGCCTCACAGGTACCCCTGGAGCACGGTGGACACGTTAATTCCATGCAACCTCACGAGTCACGTGCACACCGACTCCCTGCAGCGAGATCACCGAATTGGGTTACCGGACCGACGCTGGTAGTCTCGTACGTCGGACGTGGGCACGCTCGTGCGCACCCACCGTCACCAGCTTTCACGAGCACTGCACGTACGGCTCGAGAGTGTTCCCCGGAGTCAGCCGTCCCGGACCGAGAAGAGACGAAGGATAACTACGCGTGGCCAACATCAAGTCCCAGGTGAAGCGAATCGCTACCAACGAGCGTCAGCGCCTGCGCAACCAGTCGGTGAAGTCGTCGCTCCGCACCGTGATTCGCTCCTTCCGTGAGGCGACCGAAGCCGGCGACAAGGCCAAGGCCGAGGAGATCCTGCTGACTGCGAGCCGCAAGCTCGACAAGGCAGCCAGCAAGGGCGTCATCCACAAGAACCAGGCTGCCAACAAGAAGTCGGCACTGTCGCTGGCCTTCAACAAGCTCTGATCTCTCCCGAGCCCTCGCGGCTCCTCTCGAGAGTCCCTGTGCAGTTCTTCTCGAGAGTTCCAGTGCAGTAGCTTGTCAGCACTACGCCCCGGGCGAGTACGATGCCCGGGGCGTAGTCGTGTGCCCGGGCGGCGCTGTCAGCGCGAACTCAGCCCCGCCACCACGTTCACGGCGCGTTCCACCGCGTAGTCCGCATCGGCGGCCTGGCCCTTGACGTCCGCGTTGAGCGCGGCCACCACCTGCAGTGCCTCGGCGATGCGCTGCGGATCCCACATGCGGGCCTGCGCCTGCGCCTTCTTGATCTTCCACGGCGGCATCCCCAGTTCGGACGCCATCCGGAACGGATCGCCGCGGCCCGCCGAACCGACCCGCGCCACCGTGTGGACGGCCTCGGCCAGTGCGTCCGCGAGCAGCACGTGCGGTGTGCCGCCCAACATCGCCCACCGCAGTGCCTCGAGGGCGCCGGCACGGTCACCCGACACGGCCTTGTCGGCGATGTCGAAGCCCGTGACCTCCGCACGGCCCGAGTAATAGCGGCGGACCGCCGCGACATCGACCTTCCCCGCCGTGTCCGACACCAGTTGCGAGCACGCGGCGGCCAGTTCGCGGAGATCGGACCCCACCGCGTCGACGAGCGCGGCGATGGCATCGGGAGCGACGCGTGTCTCCGAGTGGGAGCGGAACTCGGCCCGCACGAAGTCGACGCGCTCTGACGCCTTGGACAGCTTCGCGCACTCGTGGACCACGGCACCGGACTTCTGCAGCGCCCCCACCATGGCCTTGGCCCGGCCTCCACCGGAGTGCAGAACGACCAGGACCACACCGTCCACCGGCGTCGCCGCGGCGTCGAGAACCAGCGTCATCGCGTCCTTACCGGCCTCCGCGGCCGCCTCGAAGACGACCACGCGATCCTCGGCGAAGAGGGAGGGGCTGAGCAGTTCCGCGAGCTCGGCGACCGTCGTGTCCCCCGCCCGCAGACGGTCGACCGGCACCTCTGCCCCGGCCCCCACCGTTGCCGCGCGCATCGCGGCCACGATGGACGACACCGCACGCTCGACGAGGAGCTCCTCGTCGCCCAGGACGAGGTGCAGGGGCTCGGGACGGGTGCTGCTCGCTGTCGAACTCACCGGTCGATGGTGCCACGGTGGGCCGACAGCCACCGACGCCGGACCAGCACCGCCGCGCCCGCCGCGACGAGGACACATCCCCCGACGACGGCGGCGCCCCGCGGCCCGGTCGGAGTGAGCACCGTCGCACCGGGAGCGTCCGCCGTGTACGCGGCCACGGCCAGCAACCACCGCAGCGGCACCCACGCCACCCCGGCGACGACAGCCCCGGCCTCCACGCTCACGACGGCCACCACGGCCGCCAGCGCGCCGATCACGGTGACCGGCCCGACGACGGGTGCGGCGAGCACGTTCGCCGCCACCGAGTAGACGGAGAACGTTCCAGCCATGGCGGCGACCAGCGGTGCGGTCACCAGGTGCGCCGCCAGCGCCACGGCCACGGCGTCGAGCACCGGACGTCGGTGACCGGGCGGTGCGTCGGCGCGGCTCACCATCGCCGTCAGCATCGGGGCGAGCAACACGAGAGCGACCGTCGCGGTCACCGACAGCGCGAACCCCCACGACACCGCCAGCCCCGGATCGACGGCCAGCAGCACCAGCACCGCGGTGCACAGGGCCGGCATCACATGGCGACGGCGGCCGGTCATCACCGCCAGCAGACCCAGCACACCCATGACCGCCGCACGCAGGACGCTGGGTGACGGTCTCGCCACCACGACGAACGCGACGAGGACGATTCCCGCGAACGCCGCGGTGGTCCGAGGGCCGGCCGAGAGCAGCCGAGCGCCGAGGACGACACACCCGACGACGAAGGTGAAGTTCGCACCCGACACAGCGGTCAAGTGGGACATTCCGGCCGCCGTGAACGAGTCCTGGACGGAGACGTCGAGTCCCGACCTGTCCCCCACCACCATCCCCGGGAGCAGCCCCGCCTCCTCACGTGGCAGAGCGATGGCAGCGGCCTCCGCGAGAGCACGTCGCACCACGCCCGACCACCGGAGCAGGGCCGGCGCGCTCCCCACCTCGGGTGGCCCCGTGGCACGTGCGACGGCATCCACCGCGCCCACACGATCGGGAGCCGCGAGCCGCGCCCGGAACGTCACCGAGACACCCGGTTCCAGTGCCCGCCACGGATCCGGGGGCGCGAACACGGTGATCCGGGCCGACCCATCGACGACGGTGCCGCGCAGCGTCACTCGGCTCGCTCGTATCGGCACGAGCACCTGATCCGCGAACGAGCCCGTGATCGGACGTGGATCGTCCGTGACGACGCCCTCGACCGTCGCGTACGCACCGCGCAGCGCGCCCTCGCGGACCGGGCCCGTCGTCACCTCGTGCATCCGCAGGGACGACATCGCCGCGAACGCCGCGGTGACGCAGCAGGCCGCCACGACGACGAGCATCACCAGCGATCCCCAACCGTGCCGACGCCGGCACCACCAGCCGACGACCGCCACGAGCACGCACACCGCGGCCAGAGCCGCCGCGGGCCGCCACCCCGGGCCGACTGCCACCACGGTCGCAGCCCACGCCCCCACCGCACTCGGGACGAGCCGCAGATCCACGGCCGGTGCGTCGGTCACACCGTGACCAGGGGCGTCAGCTTCTCGAGCCGAGCGGGGCCGACGCCGCTCACCTCGGACAGCTGATCGACGGACGTGAAGCCGCCGTTCTCGGTGCGCCATTGCACGATCGCGCTCGCGGTCACCGGACCGACACCGGGCAGGGCATCGAGCTCCGCCTCCGTCGCCTCGTTCAGCGACACCAGACCCGGGGCCTTCCCGCCGGCATCGGACGACCCCTCACCGGCCACGGACACGGGTGCCGGAGCGAGCGGTACCGACCCCGTCGTCGACCCCACCACCACCTGTTCACCGTCCGACACCTTCGCCGCCCAATTGAGCCCGAAGAGGTCCGCGTCGTCCCGGCGCCCACCCGCGGCCGCGACGACATCGGCGATACGGGACTCGGCGGGAACGGTGACGAGTCCCGGGCGCATCACAGCGCCGAGCACGCTGACCACGACTCCCGCGGATTCCGGTGCCGACGTCGTCGGCGTCTCGGACTCGGTGATCAGAGGGGGAAGCGGCGGCACCGCGGTGACCTGCGGAGAATCTCGCATCACCACTGCCCCCACGGCGCCCACGAGAAGGACGGCGGCCACGGCGAGGGCACGGACGCCGCGGGACCCCGGATCGATCCGGAAGCGCGAGCCGACGAGACCCGCGCGGCGATGCACCGCGTCGGACCGGCCGCCGTCGGGGTCGGCCGGCTCGTGAGCAGCGATCTCGGGTGCCATGCCCGCGACGGTAGGCCCGGGCCAGGACGAGACCAGCCGCCGCCGGGCACACCTGTGGACGGCCACGACCCTGTGGATCAGATGCGGGCGGAGGCGCGCACGGCAGCGACGACGGACTCGGCCACGCGCACGTGTGCGTCCCAACCCCAGTGAATACCATCGGGATTCGCGTTCCCGGACACGATGTTCTCCTCGACGGCCGCCTTGAGGTCGACGAGCGGGAGATCGTGTCCCACCGCCCACGCCGTGGTCGCGCGCACCGCTGGTTCGCGGCCGGTGTGCACTCGTCCGTAGGCGTCGCATCGATGCACCGACGGGAGCGTCGCGATGACGGGTATCTCCGGACGCACTGCCGCGAGGGCGGCGCGGATCTGCTCGAGGTAGTCGACACTCAGATGCGGCGGCAGTGCCACCGGACGGCCCAGGTGTGAGAGCCGCGGCTGCAGCCACCCGTAGGCGGCGCGCACACCGCGCCGCAGGATGGGCGGTCGGACGTAGCGGATCTGCTCCCGCAGGGCCGTCGGCAGAGGTGACGGCAACGAGTCCATCCCGCCGGTCGCGAGGACCACCGCCCCGGCACGCGGTATCGACGCCCACACACGGGGATCCTGGGTGAGTGCCCACCAGGCGTCGCGGCAGGTCCAGCCGATGCGGCCGACGAGCTCGACGTCCCAGCCCAGTTCGCGCGCGACGAGCGTGGGCCAGATGCGGGGATGGTCGGCCGGCAGTCCGCCCTCGGGACCGTAGTACGCGAGCGAGTCCGCGAGGACGAGCAGGACCGGGCGATCCGCCTCGGACATCAGAGAACGTCACCCGCCACGGCGGCCGTCGCATTCCACACGTCCAGGCGCCAGGAGACGTCGTCCGTTCCGTGTCCGGCGACCTGCACCCAGCTGGCGTTGCCCAGTCCCCCGAGCACCGGCCACCGGTCGACCGGCAGATCGAGCAGTGCGGCCGTGAGCGCGGCGATGGTTCCACCGTGGGCGACCACGACGACGGGCGCCGTGGTCCACTCCGGGTCCTTCAGCAGCTCCTGGATCAGCGGCATCGAGCGCTCGGCGACGTCCACGCGCGACTCGCCGCCCGGCGGACGGAACTCGGCGTCGGCGCGCCACGATTCGCGGACGCCGGGTGAGACGTCGTCGACGTCGAGGTGCGTCAGCCCCTGCCAGTCACCGAGGTGCGTCTCCCGGAGCCGCTCGTCGAGCTCGACGGGAACACCCGTGGCCGTCGACAGCGCGGTCGCCGTGTCGTGTGCCCGTCGCAGATCGGACGAGACGATGCGGTGTGGCTGCAGCAATGCCAACGCTCGAGCGGCGACCTCGGCCTGTGTGCGACCCAGCTCGGTCAGGTCGGTGTCGAGATGACCCTGCATGCGCGAGGCCGCGTTGTACTCGGTCTGACCGTGCCGGAGCAGCACCAACCGACGAACGGACGTCACTCGTCCGGTTCGGTGACGCGATCGACACCGTGGTCGAGGGCGTCGTCGACACCGTGATCGTCGGTGCCGTACTGCGTCGAGGTGTCCGTGGCTCCGAGACCCTCGATCTCGAGGACCGGGCAGTCCTTCCACAGACGCTCGAGGGCGTAGAAGTGACGCTCGTCGTTGTGGAGCACGTGGACGACGACGTCGACGTAGTCGAGCAGTGCCCATCGGCCCTCGCGGGTGCCCTCACGACGAACGGGCTGGCTGCCCGCCTCGCGGAGCTTCTCCTCGATGTTCTCGACGATGGCGTTGACCTGGCGCTCGTTGGGTGCCGACGCGATGACGAAGCAGTCGGTGATGACCAGCTGGTCGGAGACGTCGAGGGCCATGACGTCGGCGGCGAGCTTCTCGTCCGCCGCGAGTGCGGCGATGCTGGCGACCCTGATGGCCTCGGGTGTAGCGCTCACGTGGTGTTCTCTCCTGGTAGGGCTGATGCGGTGGTGGCGGAAGTGCCGGTGTGCTGGGGTGCGGGCTCGGAGACGGTCGCGATGCCGTCGTGACGCTCCTCCCCGGCGGGGCGGTACAGGTCCCGCTTCGAGATGTACTGGACGACGCCGTCCGGCACGAGGTACCAGACGGGACGGTTCTCGGCGGCACGCCGTCGACATTCCGTGGACGAGATGGCCAGAGCCGGGATCTCCACGAGGGTCAGGACGTCCTTCGGCAACCGATCGAGGTACTCGGCCAGATGGTCGGCACCCAGTTCGTAACCGGGGCGGGACACGCCGACGAAGCGGGCCAGCTCGAACAGTTCCTGCCAGTTCTGCCACCCGATGATGCTGCTGAGAGCATCGGCCCCGGTGATGAAGAACAGCTGGTCACCGGGATGCTGGTCGGCGAGATCGCGAAGCGTGTCGACGGTGTACGTCGGCTTCGCACGGTCGAGGTCGACGCGGCTGACGGAGAAGCGAGGGTTGGACGCGGTGGCGACCACCGTCATGAGGTAGCGGTCCTCCGCCGGGCTCACCGTCCGGTCCTGCTTCTGCCAGGGCTGGCCGGTGGGAACGAAGACGACCTCGTCGAGCTGGAACCGGTCGGCGACCTCACTGGCGGCCACGAGGTGCCCGTGGTGAATGGGGTCGAACGTGCCACCCATGACGCCGAGACGTCGCGGGCGTCGGCCCTCGGGCGGCGTCGTCGGTTCCTGCACGAGTGACGACTCTACGTGGACCTGCCCCGAACAGAGGATTCGGCCGAACCGAGAGACGTCAGGATCCCGTGGGAAGGAGCCGCGACACGACCTCGGCCAGTTGCGCCGCCGACCGGCACTCGTGCATCGAGATCACCCGCCGATAGACGTCGGCGGCCGAGTCACCGGTCCCCCACTGCGCCTTCGGCTCGGGGTTGAGCCAGTGCGCGTGCCGGGCGACGGTGACCATGCGGGCGAGGGACTCGGTGCGCGGATCGCGGTAGTTGGTGCGGGCATCGCCCAGGATCAACAACGACGCCCGAGGACCGATGGCATCGAGGTGATGCGCGGTGAAGGTCTCGAAGGAGTGGCCGTAGTCGGAATGGCCGTCGTAGGTGATCAGCTCCGACTCCGCGATCATGCGCGACATCGACTCGGCGAGCGACGCGCGTCCGGCCGAGGCGTCGAAGAACCGGGTCACCTCGTCGGCGGTGTCGATGAACGCGAAGACACGCACTCGGGAAAACTGTTCGCGCAACGTGTGCACGAGCAGCAGGGTGAACTGGCTGAAGCCGGCGACAGATCCCGAGACGTCGCAGAAGATCACCAGTTCGGGCCGCGCGGTACGGGGCTTGCGGTTGACCAGGTCGATGGGGACGCCGCCCGTCGACAAGGACTTGCGCAGGGTGCGCCGCAGGTCGATCGACCCCGCTCGCGACCGCCGTCGACGGGCCGCCAGTCGGCTCGCCAGGAGCCGCGCCAACGGAGCGACGTTCTTGCGGAGGGCCGCCAGTTCCGACTCGGACGCGCGGAGGAAGTCGACGTCCTCGGCCAGGCGCGGGACGCCGTAGGACGCCACCCGTTCCTTGCCCAGCACCTCGGCGGTGCGGCGACGGGTCTCCTTCTCGATCATCGACCGGAACTCCGCGATGCGGACCGCGGCCGTCCGACGGGCCAGTTCGGACTCGAACTCGCCGGTCGTGGGTGCACCGGGACCGCTGGAGCGGCCGATCAGTCCGTCGAGAATCTTCGCCAGCAGCGTCGACGGCTCCACCGTGCGCAGCGTCTGGTACTCCGAGAACGACTCGCCGCGGCTGGAGCTGTACTTGCCGTAGGTCTCGACGATGTCGCCCACCAGGCGCTCGACCTGCGCCATTGCCTCCGCGGAACCGTCCGCGAGCAGCTCCGCCAGCACGTGTTTCAGAGCATCGAGATCGACGGTGCCGTCCTCGGCGAGAGGCGGGCCGACCGTGTTCTCCTCGTCGGCGGTCCGCGCACCGATCGCGGCCGGGAACCACAGATCGAAGAGCGCGTCGAACGCGGGTCGATGGCCGGGTCGGCGCACCAGCGCGCACGCGAGACCCTCCCGCACCACCTCCCGATCGAGGATGTCGAGAACGGCCAGCACCGCGCCCGCGTCGACCGTCTCCGACGGGCCGACGTCGATACCGCGGCGACGCAGCGCCTCCACGAACCCCACCAGGTGTGCGGGGATGCCGGAGATGTCCACCGTCCCGGTCACGGGTCAGCCGAGTCGGAGTTCGGCGACGGCGCGGTCCTGATCGGAGCGGTGCTTGAGAATGACGCCGAGCGTCGACCGCACGGCCGCGTCGCTCACCTCGTCCATGCCCAGAGCCAACAGGGTGCGGCCCCAGTCGATGGTCTCGGCGACCGACGGCAGCTTCTGCAACTGCATGTCCCGCAGCACCTGCACGATGCGCACCATCTGCTCGGCCATCGCCTCCGGCAGCTCCGGGACCCGGCTGGCCAGGATGCGCCGCTCCAGGTCGGCGTCCGGGAAGTCGAGATGCAGGAACAGGCAGCGACGCTTCAGCGCCTCCGACAACTCGCGTGTCGCGTTGGAGGTCAGCACCGTGAACGGCCGCCTGGTCGCCGAGATGGTGCCGAGCTCCGGCACGGTGATCGCGAAGTCGCTGAGCACCTCGAGAAGCAGGCCCTCGATCTCGATGTCCGCCTTGTCGGTCTCGTCGATCAGCAGCACGGTGGGATCCGATCGACGGATCGCCGTGAGCAGGGGCCGCGACAGCAGGAACTCATCGGAGAACACGTCGTGGCGTGTCTCGTCCCACCCCGCGCCGGAACTCGACTGGATGCGCAGGATCTGCTTCGCGTGGTTCCACTCGTACAGTGCCCGCGCCTCGTCGACGCCCTCGTAGCACTGCAGGCGGACCAGTTCGGCTCCCGCGGCCTGCGAGACGGCGCGAGCCAGCTCCGTCTTGCCGACACCTGCCGGGCCCTCGATGAGCAGCGGCTTGCCCAGACGATCGGCGAGGAACACCGCCGTGGCGGTCGCCTTGTCGGCGAGGTACCCCGTGGCGGCGAGGCGGGTCGCCACGTCGTCGACGTCGGAGAAGAACGGAACGATGTCGGAGTACGTCTGCGTCACGCCGGGCCTTTCGGTTGTTCCAGAGAGGTGGTGGAGGCGGGTCAGGCCGGACGAATGTGCCCGTCGCCCTGCGCGATCCACTTGGTCGAGGTGAGTTCCCGCAGCCCCATCGGGCCGCGGGCGTGGAGCTTCTGGGTGGAGATGCCGATCTCGGCTCCGAAGCCGAACTGCTCACCGTCCGTGAACGCGGTGGAGGCGTTGACCATGACGGCCGCTGCGTCCACCCGAGCCGAGAACGCCCGGGTGGCAGCGAGATCCGATGCCACGATCGCCTCGGTGTGTCCCGTGCCGTACCTGTCGATGTGCGCGACGGCGGCATCCAGGTCGTCGACGACGGCGAGGGCGATGTCGTCGGACAGGTACTCGTCGGCCCAGTCGTTCTCGGTGGCCGGAACGAGACCGGGAAGATCGCCGTGGACACGTACGCCGTTGTCCGACAACGCCTGCACCAGACGCGGCACCGCCACGTCGGCCACGGCGGCGTCGATCAGCACCGTCTCCGCGGCGTTGCACACGCTCACTCGACGTGTCTTCGCATTGAGCAGGATGCGCTCGGCCATGTCGAGGTCCGCGGACGCGTGCACGTAGACGTGGCAGTTGCCGACACCGGTCTCGATGGTGGGCACCGTCGCGTCGCGCACCACCGCCGAGATGAGGCCGGCCCCACCGCGCGGGATGACGACGTCGACGAGTCCGCGAGCCCGGATGAGGTGCGTGACCGTCGCGCGATCCTCGCTGGACAGGAGTTGGACGGCGTCGACGGGAAGGTCCAGCGCCGACAGGGCCGCCCGCAGAACGCCCACCAACGCGGTGTTCGATCGCGCGGCGGAGGACGACCCCCGCAGGAGGACGGCGTTGCCCGACTTGAGAGTGAGCCCGAACGCGTCGACCGTGACGTTGGGCCGGGCTTCGTAGATCATGCCGACGACGCCGAGCGGCACCGCGAGCTGCCGGATCTCGAGTCCGTTGGGCAGGGTCCGACCCTCGAGGAGCTCCCCCACGGGATCCGGCAGAGACGCCACCTGGCGCAGTCCGGCGGCGATGCCGTCGATGCGGTCGGGGGTCAGCCGCAGTCGGTCGAGCTGCGAGGGCGGGGTGCCGGACGCCTCGGCGAGTGCGAGGTCCTCGCTGTTGGCGGCGAGGATCGCGTCGGCGGAGGCCAGGACGGCGTCCGCCGCGGCGTGCAGCGCGTCGTCCTTGCGCGCGGTCGTCAGCAGAGCGAGCGCGCGCGCGGCGACCCGGGCGCGGGCAGCAGCGGCGTGCACGTCCGCTTCGAGAGCATCGGGGGTGGACACCTCGGCGCTGGTGGTGGCAGTCACGCCGTCCAGGGTAGGTCACGCTCCCACCAGCCCGTACGCCCGAGCGCACCCGGGACGATCCGGCCGACGGGAATGATCGCCCGGCCCGATTGTTCGTTCATCCTGAGCGCTGTCGTCGTGGACGGTGCGCGTGTAGGACGAGACGAGGAGATGGCTGTGAGCCTGCTGTTCGAGCCCCTGACCCTGCGTGAGGTCACCTTCCCCAACCGGGTGTGGATGTCGCCGATGTGCCAGTACTCGGCGGACGCGGAGGGACCCTCGACGGGCGCGGTCACACCGTGGCACCGGACTCACCTCGTCTCGCGTGCCGTCGGCGGCGTCGGCCTGGTGATGACCGAGGCGGCGTCGGTGAGCCCGGAGGGCCGCATCACGCCGTGGGACCTCGGCATCTGGAACGACCAGCAGGCGAACGCGTTGGCCGAGGTGGTCACCGAGATCCGGCAGCACGGCAGTGT
Source organism: Rhodococcus sp. NBC_00297 (assembly GCF_036173065.1). Lineage (NCBI taxonomy): Bacteria > Bacillati > Actinomycetota > Actinomycetes > Mycobacteriales > Nocardiaceae > Rhodococcus > Rhodococcus sp. NBC_00297. The sequence continues at coordinate 3,869,612 of NZ_CP108041.1, read as the reverse complement.
GCCCGCGATCCAGTTGGCCCACGCCGGTCGCAAGGCGTCCACCGACGCACCGTGGCGTGGCGGAAAGCCGCTGGCGGCGGACGACTCCCTCGCCTGGGAGACGGTCGGACCCAGCGCTGTCGAGTTCGGCCACTACCCGGCTCCGCGCGAGATGACGACCGCGGACATCGACAAGGTCGTCGACGACTTCCGCTCCGCCGCGGTACGCGCTCTGGCCGCCGGCTTCGACGTGGCCGAGGTGCACGCGGCGCACGGTTATCTGCTGCACCAGTTCCTGTCCCCGGCCAGCAACCACCGGACCGACGAGTACGGCGGCAGCTTCGAGGGTCGCATCCGCCTGACCCTGCGCGTGGTCGACGCGATCCGCGAGGTGTGGCCGGCCGACAAGCCCGTCTTCGTGCGCGTGTCCGCGACCGACTGGACCGGCGAGGAGCGTGGCTTCGACTCCGAGGCCTGGACGCCCGACCAGACCGTCCTGCTCACCCAGCAGCTCGAGGATCATGGTGTCGATCTCGTCGACGTCTCCACGGGTGGCAACGTCGCGAAGGCGTCCATCCCCGTCGAACCCGGCTACCAGGTGCCGTTCGCCCGGCGCATCCAGAGCGAGACGCGCATCCCCGCGGCCGCTGTCGGACTGATCACCGAGCCCAAGCAGGCCGAGGACATCATCGGGTCCGGCGAGGCCGTGGCCGTGTTCCTGGCGCGCGAACTGCTGCGCGACCCCTACTGGGCCCGTCGTGCGGCACGCGAGCTCGGCGCGGACATCACCCCGGCCACACCTCCGCAGTACGAGCGGGCGTTCTGAGTCAGCGCTCGCGCGAGAACGACCATGTGCGGAGTCAGCGCTCGCGCGAGAACGACCATATGACCGCGGCCACGAGCTCGAGGGCGAGTCGCGCGGGTACCGGGTTGGCCGGCTCGATCATCGCCTGGGCCATCGCTCCTTCGTAGGCGGCGACGACACCCCGACCGAGGGTGTCGTCGTCCACCGCCACCTCGCGCCCGTGGGTCGCAAGACCGTGAACGATCATGGGACGCAGGGCGTCACGGAGCGCGGCCCGGTGCCCGGTCACCACGGCCGCCAGCCCCGGGTTCCGCGCCGCGTGGGCGCCGAACTCCGCCATGAGTACGTGCCACGACACGTCGCCGACCAGTCCGCTCAGCGCTGCCACGACGATCTCCTCGAAGGACCGCCCGTCGGACGCGTCGTACTCCAGGGCGTCGACCACTCCGCGTACCCGCGTGATCAGTCCCGACGCCTGTCGCGTCCACAGTTCGAGAAAGACCTCGTCCATCGACGAGAAGTTCGAGTAGAACGCTCCGCGAGTGAATCCCGCTCGCTCGCAGATCTGTTCCGGGGTCGATCGCCCGAAACCCCGTTCGACGAACACCTCGAGGGCGCCGTCCAGCACTCGCTCGCGAGTCTGTGCTCTGCTGCGAGTGGCGGTCCTGCCTGTTCTCGCGGTCACGTTGCCTGAAGTCGCCGCCATGATGCACTATCGTATCGAACGAGACGATACAGATGTGTATCGGTCACCGAGAACCTGCCGACGGAAGGCCCGCCATGTCCCCCGAAGCCGCTGCGCCCGCATTCCGGCGCCCCACCACCTGGGTGCTGCCGGTCGTCGCGGTCTCCATCGTCATGTCGCTGCTCGCGGCGCTGTACCTCGGCGGCATCCTCGACCCCAAGGAGAACTTCCGCCACTTCCCGGTGGCACTGGTGGTCAGCGACGAGGGCGACGTGCTGCCGAACGGTGAGCAGGCGAACCTGGGGCAGCAGATCGGCCAGGGCATCGCGGACGGCATCGACGCGGAGAAGATCGATCTGAAGCAGGTCGGTATCGCGGAGGCGCAGAACCTCCTCGCGAACGGCGACGTCTACGGCGCGATCGTCGTGCCGAGCGACTTCACCAAACGAGTGTCGATCCTGACGCAGGCCTCCGTCGTGGCGGGCGACATCGAGCGACCCATCGTGACGATCATGACCAATCCGCGTGCCGGCACACTCGGTTCCTCCCTCATGACCACCATCGGCGACACGGCGCTCGACTCCGCGAACGGCACTCTGGGAGAACGACTCACGACGCAAGCGACCGAGGCACTGCCCGCGGGCGCCACCCTCTCCGGGGCCGCGGCCCTCACACTGGCTGCGCCGGTCGACATCGTCGTCACTCCCTACGACCCACTTCCGGACGGCACGGGGCTCGGGCTGTCCGCCTTCTACTACGCCCTGCTGCTCGTGCTCGCCGGCTTCACCGGCGCGATGATCGCCAGCGCTCTCGTCGACAGCGCACTCGGCTTCGTGCCGCTCGAGTTCGGCCCCACCTTCCTGCAGCGTCGCCGATCCACCGACAGTCGCCTGCGCGTGCTCGCCGCGAAATGGCTCACGATGGTGGTGACCGGGTTCGTGGTGTCCGGTCTCTACGTCGCGATCGCCACCGCACTGGGCATGCCGATCCCGAACGCGCTGGGCCTGTGGCTCTTCGGAGTGCTGGCGATCTCGGCCGTCGGGATCACCGCGGTGTCGGTGCTGTCGATCTTCGGCACTCCGGGGCTGATCCTCAACCTCGTCGTCTTCGTGATCCTGGGCCTGCCGTCCGCCGGCGCCACCATCCCGATCCAGGCGTCACCTGCGCTCTTCGGGTGGCTCGCGCAATTCGAACCGATGCATCAGGTGTATCTCGCCGTGCGCTCGATCCTCTACTTCGACTCACGCTGGAACTCCGGTCTCGCCCACGGACTCGGCATGACGCTGCTCGGGCTCGTCATCGGCCTGGTCCTCGGCGCTCTGGTGATCGCGATCTACGACCGCAAGGGATACGACCGGACGCCCGCGGTCACCGGGTCACCCGGCGACGAACCCGAGGGACTTGTCGACGACGTTGCGCAGCGGTCGGCCGGCCGCGAATAGTTCGGCATTCTCGGCGAAACCGGAGTAGAGCCGGTCGCGCCACCCCACGGTGTCACCGCTCATGTGTGCGGTCAGCAGCACGTGGTCGAGGGTCCACAGCACGTGCTCGGGTGGCAGCGGCTCGGTGTCGAACACGTCGAGGGCAGCTCCCCCGACGTGGCCGCTGCGCAGAGCGTCGACCAGCGCGTCGGTGTCGAGCAGTTCGCCACGACCCACGTTGATCACGCGCACCCCGGGATCGGCCGCCGCGAGCACGTCGCGGCCGACCATGCCCCGTGTCGACGGTGTCAGCGGTGCGATGAGAACGAGGTAGTCGGCGCCGGGTACCACCGACGCGAGATCCGAACTGGCGTGCACGGTTCCGAAATCCGCATCACCCGTGCGAGCCGTCCGTCCGACCCCGGCGACGTCCATACCGACGGCACGCAACATGCGCGCCGTGGCCCGGCCGATACTGCCCGTGCCGATCACCAGAGCTCGACGCCCCGCGATGTTCTCGGTCTCCCGGCGCAACCATCGCGCCTGTCGGCCGAGTTCGACGGTGCCGCGCACGTCCTTCGCCAGAGCGAGCACGGACGCGAGCACGAACTCGGCGATCGGCACGTCGAACACCCCGCGCGCGTTGGTCACCACGACGTCGGACGCCGCGAGGTCGTCGAACAACAGCTTGTCCACCCCTGCTGCGGCGACGTGCACCCATTCGAGTGCGGAGCAGCGCGACCACTGGTCCCGGAGCGCCGACGAGAAGAAGTCCCACAGCAGGACCGCCTGCGCGCCGTCGACCGCATCGCCGAACGTGTCGGCGGTGGCATGCCGCACCTTGAACGAGGTGTCGAGTTCCTGCACCCGGTCGGGAAGGAGTCCGTCGTGCAGGACGGTGATGATCGGCCTCGCTTCGCCGTTCGTGCGGGAGGGGCTCACGGTCGCTGCTCCGTCATCAGTCGAGCGTAGGCCCGGGAGAGGCGAGCGACCTCGAGCAGGTCCACGGACTCGTCGGGCTGATGGGCCTGCGCCTCGAGATCACCGGGACCCAGCACGATGGTGGGCACTCCGAGGTCACGGGCGACGAACCCCCCGTCGCAGGACGCCGTCCACACCGCGGTCGACGGGTCCGGCGCACCCGTGGATCGCAGCGCCGCCAGCGCCGACTCGACGAGCGGGCTCGACTCGTCGGTGAGGAATCCCGGCATCTCCATCTCGACGTACGCGTCGACGTCCAGATCCGTGACGAGGCCGGCCCGGCGGAGCAGGTCCGCGACGACGGCGTCCACGTCGTCGTCCGGCAGCAGGCGACGATCGATCTCCAGCCGGCAGCGGCCCGCGACGATCGACGGTCCGGTCCCACCGTCGATCCGGCCGACGTTCCACGACGCGGCGCCGAGCACCGGGTGCGGCACGGTGGCCAGTTCCGCGTGCAGCCCGTCGATCTCGCCCACGAGGCGGGCCGCCGCGACCACGGCACTGCGACCGTTCTCGGGCCGGCCGGCATGCGCGCTCCGACCGGTGACGGTGAGCACGATGTTCGCCGCTCCGCGGCACCCGACGATCACGGTGCCGGCCGTGGGTTCCGCCACGACGCATCCCGTGAAGGCCGGAGGCCGGCCGCCATCGACCGTGAAGGCCGGAGGCCGGCCGGTCTGGTCGGTACGGTCGGACACCCATGCCCGGATGCCCAGGCCCCTGTCCTCCTCGTCCACCACGCAGGCGAGTGTCACGGTGCGCGCCGGGACCACACCGCGCCGGGCCAGTGACCCCATCGCGGCGAGTACCGCGGCGAGACCACCTTTCATGTCGCAGGCGCCGCGTCCCACGATCCGACCGTCGTGCACCCGCGAGCGGAACGGGTTCCCGCTCCAGCCCTCCCCGGCGGGCACCACGTCCGAGTGCCCGAGGAACAGCAGGCCCGGGCCGGGCTCGCCGGGAAGGACCACCTCGACGTTCGGCCGCCCCGGCGACGCGTCGGTGACGACGGTCTGCAGACCGAGACTCTCTGCGATGCGGCAGATCTCGGCCACCACGGCGGACTCGTCGGGACCGGCGTCGATCAGCGCTCTCGTGATCCGCTCGACCGTCGCGACGTCGGTCGACGCGCGATCCTGCTGGAGGTCGGCCGCCGTCACAGTTCGGCTCGGGCCGCGTCCAGCGCACCCGCCAACCGCTGCACCCCGACGTCGATGCGCTCGGGCGTCGAGGACGCGAAGCACAGTCGCATCGCATCGCCGAAGAGGCCGTTCGCGGACAGCGCCGGACCCGGGATGAAGGCGACACCGTGCGCGAGTGCGATCTCGAACAGCCGCCGCGTGTCCACAGCGGCGTCGTCACCCACCAGCGTGACCCACAGGAAGAAACCGCCCTCGGGATCGGTGGTGCGCACCCTCCCACCGAGGTGCCGCTCCAGGCTCGTCTGCATCGCGATCTTGCGGGGCAGGTAGATGTCCGCGAGGGACGCCAGGTGCTCGGTGAGCAGTCCCTGTCGCAGGAACTCGGCCACGATCCGCTGGTTCGGCACGTTGGTGCACGTGTCCATCGCCTGCTTCGCGTTGATGATCAACCGGCGAGCGGCGGGGTCCGCGTCCACCCACCCGACGCGCAGACCGGGGGCGATGAGCTTCGAGAACGTGCGTACGGAGAACACGAGCGGGTCGTCGGGAGCGAGCGCTCGCAGGCTCGGAACCGGATCTCCCTGGAAGCGGAGGTGGCCGTAGGGGTCGTCGTCGAGCACCACGGCGCCCCACTCGCGGGCGAGTTCCAGGAGCGCCAGTCGGCGCGGCAGCGACATGGTCGTCCCGGACGGATTCTGGAACGTCGGGATGGTGTAGATCATCGTGGGCAGTCGGCCCGCGCGGGCGACCGACTCGGGAAGCGCCTCGACGATCAGCCCGCCGGAATCCATCGGCGCCTCGAGGATGTCGCCACCGTAGCTGAGCACGGTCGCGGTGCCGTTCGTGTACGTCGGGCTCTCGACGATCACCAGATCGCCGGGGTCGACGAACAGCGTGCACGCGAGATCGAGCCCCTGCATGCCACCCGACGTGATGACCAACCGATCGGGAGACGTCGGTTCACCGAAGGCGTCGCAGAAGGCCACCAGCTGCTCGATCAGAGCCGGATCACCCTCTGTCGCACCGTAGTCGAAGGCATCTGCGGTCAGGACCCGGCCCGCGATCTCCGCCATCGCCGCGTGCGGAACCGCCTCGGCGGCGGGCGATCCCATGGCGAAGCGCACGATGTCGTGCTTCTGCGCGGCGAGCAGCGAGGTCGACGAGTCGATCATCGACCCGACGAGGTGATCGGTGCGCAGCGCCCACGGAAGCGTGGTCGTCTCGTACGTCTGTGCGTGCATGTCCGTCACTCCTTGACTGTCAGGCATCGCGGGTAGGCGGTGAAGGTGTCGATACCGGTGTCGGTGACCACCACGGACTCGGACACCTCGTATCCGTAACCGTCGAGCCACATACCGCCGATGACGTGGAACGTCATGTTGCGCTGCAGGATCGTGGCGTCGTCGCTGCGCAGGCTGACGGTGCGCTCGCCCCAGTCCGGCGCGTACGCGATGCCGATCGAGTACCCGATGCGGGAAGGCTTGTGAAATCCCGCCCGGCCCAGTTCACGGTTCCACGTCGCCGCGAGGTCACTGGTCTGCACTCCGGGCCTCATCTCCGCGAGCACGGCTCCGAGTGCGTCGTCGGTGGCGGCGGCGAGACCGGCCATGCGCGGGTCCGGTCGCCCGAGCGAGACCGTCCGCGCCATCGGGACGTGGTAGCGGCGGAACACCCCGGTCAGTTCCACCACGGTCGACTCCCCGTCCCGGAACGGCCGGTCGGTCCAGGTGAGATGCGGGGTGTCCGCACCCTCACCGGTGGGCAGCATCGGAACGATGGCCGGGTGGTCGCCGCCGAAGTCGTCCGTGCCGCGTACCTGCGCCGCGGAGATCGCCGCGGCGGCGTCGCACTGGCGCGCACCGACGGCGATCGCGTCCATCGCGGTCGCCATGGCGCTCTCGCAGATCGCCGCCGCCCCGCGCATCAGCTCGATCTCGGTGTCCGACTTCACCGATCGCACCCAGTTCACCAGTTCCCGCGAATCGACGAACCGGTACTCCGGCAGGCACTTCACGAGCGCTTCGAACGCCTTGGGGCTGAAGTAGTAGGAGTCCATCTCGAGCCCCACCTGGCCGTGCTCGAAGTTCGAGACCAGGCTCAGTCCGCGCAGCGTGTCGGCCACCCAGACGAAGGGATGGGTGTCCGGCCGTTGCACCAAGGTCTCCGGATAGCCGAACACCTGGTCGTCGGGAAGCCACGACGTGCGTGAGGCGCCGTGCGCGTCCATGGCGCGGGCGAAGAACAGCATGTCGCCCTCGGCCGGCACGAAGAGCACCTGCGGGGTGTAGAACGACAGGGCGTTGTAGGCCGTCAGATAGTAGATGTTCGACGGATCGGTGATCATGAGCGCCGCGAGACCCCGCTCGGCCATGACGGCACGCACGGCAGCGAGGCGGGAGCTGTGTTCGGCCGTACTGATCGTGTCGATCATGCTGTACCCCTGACATTTTCGAGGCTATCCGGGTTCCTGGAGCGAGCGTAGGTGCTCGCACCCACGGGCGCAGCGCGAGTGACTACGCGGTCTCCGCCGACTCACGTAGCGACGCCGTCAGATCGTGGACGGCGGTGTCCATGTGTTCGCGCAGAGCAGGTTCGAGCCGGGCCCAGTCCTGCGCTCGCAGCAGATCGACGAGCAGCGTGTGCTCCTCGATCAACGCGTCGGGCCGGTGGTACGCGGTCTCGAGGTTGGCCATGCAGATGCGGGCCTCGGCGGCGAGCGTCGCGTACATTCGGCTCATCCGGCTGTTGCCCGTCGCCGCGACCAGTGCGGTGTGGAACGCGAGATCCCGCTCCGCCACCGACCGCCAGTCGCCCCGGTCGATGGCCGGCTGCATCTCGACCACGATGCGCGACAACGCGTCCGCGACGCGTCCGGAGTCACCACGCCGCAGAACGGTGAACGCGGCACCGATCTCGATGGCCGCGCGCGCCTGGTAGATCTCGGCGACGTCGGACTCACCCAGCTCGACGACGAAGACGCCGCGATTGCGGAAGGAGACGAGCAGCCCCTCCTGACTCAGCCGCTGCAGCGCCTCGCGAACGGGTCCGCGGGAGACGGCGAGTTCGGTCGCGACCGTCGCCTCGTGGACCTGCTCCCCCGGTGCGAACGATCCGTCGATGATGCGCTCGCGCAACTGGTCCGCGATGACGATCGACGTGGTGCGGGCGTCGAGGGGTGTCAGCCGTCGAGTGGCCGTCACAGCGTCCGCCCCGGCCGACGCGGCACGGCGAAGTACTTCACCTCGAGGAACTCGTCGATGCCGAGACGCCCGCCCTCACGCCCCAGTCCGGACTGCTTGACCCCGCCGAAGGGTGCCGCGGGGTTGGACACCAGCCCGGTGTTGAGACCGACCATGCCCACTTCGAGACGCTCGCCCAGATCGAAGGCCCGGTCGACGTCGCGAGTGAACACGTAGCCCACGAGACCCCACTCGGTGTCGTTGGCGATGCGCACCACCTCGTCCTCGTCGTCGAAGGTGATGATCGCGGCGACCGGCCCGAAGATCTCGGTGTGCACGATCTCGGCGTCGGGTGGGACGTCCACCAGCACCGTCGGAGGGTAGAAGTATCCCGGCCCCTCCGGCGTGGCACCGCCGGTCAGGATCCGCGCGCCGAGTCTCACCGCGTCGTCGACGAGGCGCTGCACCTTCGCGCGGCCCTGCGCATCGATCAGCGGGCCGACCCGGACACCCTCGTGCGCACCGTCTCCCACGGTCAGCTCGGCCATCCGCGCGGTCAGCTGCTCCGCGAAGGTGTCGACGACGGACCGATGGACGAACAACCGGTTGGCGGCGGTGCAGGCCTCCCCCATGTTGCGCATCTTGGCGATCATGGCTCCGTCGAGCGCCGTCCCCAGATCGGCGTCCGCACAGACGACGAGGGGCGCGTTCCCGCCCAGTTCCATCGACGTCCGCATGACGGTGGACGCCGCCTGGCCGAGCAACAGCCTGCCGACGGCGGTGGAGCCCGTGAAACTCAGCTTCCGAGCAACACCGCTGCGCAACCACGGTTCGACGACGCCACCCGCGTCCGAGGTCGTGACGATGTTGAGGACGCCGTCCGGCAGTCCGGCCTCCTGAAAGATGCGGGCCAGAGCGAGCGAGGTGAGCGGTGTCTGTTCGGCCGGCTTGAACACCATGGTGCATCCGGCGGCCACAGCGGGCCCGATCTTGCGGGCACCCATGGCAAGCGGAAAGTTCCAGGGCGTCACCAGCACACACGGTCCCACCGGTACTCGTGTGACCACCATGCGCGTCGACCCGTCGCCGGTCAGGGTGTGATCGCCGGCGATGCGGACGGCCTCCTCGGAGAACCAGCGAAGGAACTCGGCTGCGTAGGCGACCTCGCCGCGCGCCTCGACGAGCGGCTTGCCCATCTCGGCGGTCATCACGGCGGCGAGGTCCTCCGTCCGCTCGACCACGAGGTCGAACGCACGGCGCAGCACGACGCTCCGCTCCCGCGGCGACGTCGCCGCCCACGCAGACTGGGCGGCGCTCGCGGCATCGAGCGCCAGAGCGGCGTCGGCGGGCCCCCCGTCGGCGACACGCGCGATGGTCTCGCCGGTGGCAGGGTTCTCGACGTCGAACGTGCGGCCGTCCACCGCGTCCCGCCATCGACCACCGATCAGAATGCTGCGATCGGCCACCGGCACGGGTCGGTCGACCGTCGTCGTCACGACCGAACTCCCAGCGCCGCGTCGCACGCCTCCGCGATGCGCTCGAGTCCCAGCTCGACCTCGTCCCGCGTCACCACGAGGGGCGGGATGATGCGCACCACGTTGCCCAGCGCACCGCACGTCAACAACAGGAGATCGCGGTCGAGCGCTGCCTTCTGCAGAGCGAGCGCGGCGCCCGGATCGGCGTCCCCGGCATCGTCGACGAACTCGAATGCCGCCATCAGACCGAGCCCGCGGGCATCTCCGATCTCGTCGTGCCGAGCCGCGATCTCACGCAGTCCACCGAGAAGCTGCTCCCCGCGCAGACGGGCGTTCTCCACGAGGCCCTCGTCCTCGACCACGTCGAGCGTCGCGACGGCGGCCGCCGCGGCCACCGCGTTCCCGCCGTAGGTGCCGCCCTGCGATCCCGGCAGGGCGGTACTCATGAGGGCGGTCGAGGCGGCGATCGCGGAGATCGGGAAGCCGCTGGCGAGACCCTTGGCCGTGATGAGAACGTCCGGGGTGGAATCGGAGAACTGGTGACCCCAGAACTTCCCCGTGCGACCCACTCCCGCCTGGACCTCGTCCACGATGAGCACGATGCCGTGCCGATCGGCTCGCTCTCGGAGTCCGTCCAGGAACGCCGGCGGGGTGGGAAGGTAACCACCGTCGCCCAGGACCGGCTCGATGATGAACGCCGCGGTGTCGGCGACGGCGGACACGGTCTGCAGCAGGTAGTCGAGCTCACGCAAGGCGAAGGTCACCGCGGTGTCGAGGTCCCAGCCGTACCGGAACGCGTACGGGAACGGCGCGATGTGGACGCCGCCCATCATCGGAGCGAAGCCGGACCGGAACTTGGTCCCGGCTGTGGTGAGTGTCGCCGCGGCGACGGTGCGACCGTGGAAGCCGCCGTGGAACGCGATGATGTTCGGGCGGCCGGTGGCCATGCGCGCCAGACGAATCGACGCCTCGACGGCCTCGGACCCCGAGTTGGCGTAGAACACGCTGTCCAGGCCGAGCGGCAGGACGGTGCCGAGCTTCTCGGTCAACTCGAGCAGAGGCGTGTGCATGACGGTCGTGTACTGCGCGTGAATGATCTTGCCGACCTGCTCGCGCGCCGCCGCGACCACGCGCGGATGGCAGTGTCCGGTGCTGGTCACGCCGATACCCGTGGTGAAGTCGAGGTAGCGGCGCCCGTCGGTCCCGGTGATCCAGCTTCCCGACGCGTGATCCACGACGATGGGTGTGGCCTGCTTCAGGACGGGCGACAGCCGAGCGGTGTGAGCACCGGTGGAGGCGTCGGCTGTTCGAGGCACGAATGCTGCTGCAGTCATGCCCTCACTGTCGAGGACGATCGTCCGATTGTCAACAATCTGCAATCAGCCGGGCGTCAGCAGCCTTCCCTGCGGTGGGCCGTCGAGATCGATGCGTCGTCCGGCGAGCCAGGTCGAGCGCACACAGCCCGTCACCGTGCGGTCGTCGTACGCACTCACCGGATTCCTGTGCCTCAGTTCCTCCGCGTGCACCACGAACTCCTGGTCCGGTGCGAACACCGCCAGGTCGGCGTCCTTGCCCACCGCGATCGCGCCCTTGCTCTCCAGTCCGACCTGAGCCGCCGTCGCCGCGGACATCCACCCGACGACGTCGGCGAGAGAGTGCCCACGCCGACGGGCCTCGGACCACACGGCGGCCAAGGACACCTGCAGCGAGGCGATGCCGCCCCACGCGACACCGAAGTCGCCGATGTCGAACCGCTTGAGCTCCGTGGTGCACGGCGAGTGATCGGTGACCACCGTGTCGATCACGCCGTCGGACAACGCCTGCCACAACGCGTCCCGGTTGTCGGCCTCCCTGATGGGCGGGCAGCACTTGAACTGGGTCGCCCCGTCCGCGATCTCCTCCGCCGCGAACGACAGGTAGTGGGGGCAGGTCTCGGCAGTGATCCGCACACCGTCCTTCTTCGCCGCCGCCACGAGCGGCACGGCGTCGGCACTCGACAGGTGCAGGATGTGGACGCGGCATCCCGTCCGCCGCGACGCCGCGATCACGTCGGCGATGGCCGTGTTCTCCGCGGCGCGCGGTCGCGACGCGAGGAAACCTGCGTAGTCCCGGCCGCCGGCGTTCTCGGAGTCGGCGATGATCTGCGCGTCCTCGGCGTGCACGATCAGCAGTCCGTCGAACGAGGCGATCTCCCGCATCGCCTCCTCGAGCTCGTCGGGCGAGAGAGGCGGGAACTCGTCGACACCCGAGTGCAACAGGAAGCACTTGAAGCCGAAGACACCGGCCTCGTGCATCGCGCGCAGGTCCGGGACGTTGCCGGGTACGGCGCCACCCCAGAAGCCGACGTCGATGCGAGCCTCGGGCTCGGCCACCGCTCGTTTGACGTCGAGTGCGTCGGTGGAGACCGTCGACGGAATACTGTTGAGCGGCATGTCGATCAGGGTCGTGATGCCCCCGGCGGCCGCGGCGGCCGTCGCACTCGCGAAACCCTCCCACTCGGTGCGACCGGGCTCGTTCACGTGCACGTGGGTGTCCACCAGGCCCGGGAGCAGTACCTCGTCGTCGGCCAGGTCCACGACGACGTCCGCATCGACGGGATCGTCGTGACCCACGACGGCGACGATGCGGCCGTCCCGCACCCCCACCGTGCACGCCGTCTCGGTACGGGAACCGTCGGCCGCGGTCACGACCGCACGGCGCGCGCGGAACGCGAGATCCCACGCGCTCATGCCGGGGCCTGCTCGGCGAGGAGTGCGCGGTGTTCGGCGGGAAGCCCGTCCCACCAGGCGGCGCGCGCGTCGACGCGGCCACGCTCGTCCGGATCGCCGAACAACCGCAGCCGGGACAGACCCCCGTCCGGGTAGACGTCGAGGCGCAGATGTGTTGCGGCAGGGGCGCCGTCGAGAAGGAACAGGTGCCGCGTGTCGGGCTGGACCGCCGTGCGCGGCAGGACCTCGGCCCACGCGGACGGATCCGCGACGTCGGCGACCCGATCGTCGACGGTGCTCAGTCGCACCCAGCCCGGGGCGTTGCCGACGTAGTACGACGTGTCGACCTCCACGTGCCGCGGCACCCCGGCGACAGCGAGAGCGAACGTCGCGTGGTCGTTTCCGCCGCCTCGCCGACGCGAGTTCTCCCACCCCTCACCCATGTTCCGGGCACGGCCGGGCAGGATGATGTTGGCCGGAGACGCGTAGAACGCGTCCGAGCACTCCACGAGCCGCCCACCGTGTTCCGCCGCCAGCAGATCGACCGTTCCGGTCAGGAACCGCGGGTCTGGCACCACCTCGCCGTGCACCCGCAACCGCGCCACTCCCCCGTCCGGATAGATCGACAACCGGACGTGGGTCCAGCGACGGGTGTCGGTCACGGGATACAGATTCGCCGTGTCGCCGTCGGCCGGCGACTTCTCGACGATGGTGTGCCACTGCACCGTCGACAGTTCCTCGGCCGAGGGGTAGCCCTCGACGGACGCGGCCTCGACCGACACGAACGGCGGATAGTTGCCGCGGAAGAACGCGGTGTCCACGACGACGCCGTGCACGATGCCCGCCGCACCCAGCCGCACGAGAGCCCAGTCGTGCCCGTCGTCGCGTCGGCGGCGGGTCTCCCAGCCGTCGTACACCTTGCCCTTGTGGCCGAACTCCGACGGATCGAAGAACGGCGCCGTCGGCTTGATCAGGTTCTCGCGCTGCGCGAACAACTCGTCGTTGGCGGCGCTCACCGACCCGCCCAGAGCGCGCGAGGCGAGATCGGGAAAGAGGAGGAAGTCAGCAGCGGCGGACACGACTCATGCCCCCGCAGAGACGGTCTCGTCCGGATCGGGAAGCCCGCGGTAGGCACGCCACCCACCGAGATCCGTGATCTCGGTGAGCTCTGAGGACAGCGAGTCGACCAGGCCCGGTCGCAGCACCACGGCCATCACCGACCGTCCGTCGGCGAGCTCGATGACCGAGAGTTCGAGTTCGACGGGCTCCTCCGGCAGGAAGTCGGTGCGGATGTTCTCCATCGGGACGTCGTACAGCTCACCGGCGATGGAGGCGCCACCGGTCTCGGTCAGCAGCAGGCCGGGGAACTCGTCGCGCACCGCGAAGAACCGGTAGTTCGGCGCCGTCCGCACCGAGCCGAGGAAGGTGTGACTGGAGACGTTGTGGTGCAGGTTGCCGCCACGCATGGCGCCTCCGTTGCAGAACAGTTCGGCCATGGTGTGGGTCCGGTCCTCTCGTTCGGTTCACGCTCGTGCGCTGCCAACGTAACCGAGTTCGCGATATATCTTCCGGCCTGCGGAGCGGGTCTACTCTGAGCGACGCCGAACCCCGTTCCCGTCGAACTCCGGAGCTGCCGTGCGCATCCTCGTCGTCAACGTCAACACGACGCGATCCATGACCGAGGCCATCGGTGCGCGCGCCCGCGAGATTGCGTCGCCGGGCACCACCGTGGTCGCGCTGACGCCGGCGTTCGGGGCCGAGTCGGTGGAGGGCAACTACGAGTCGTACCTCGCCGCCGTCGCGGTCATGGAGACCGTCCGCGCGTACGCGGAACCGTTCGACGCCGTCGTGCAGGCCGGCTACGGCGAGCACGGCCGCGAGGGACTCCAGGAGCTGCTCGACGTTCCCGTCGTCGACATCACCGAGGCCGCGGCGAGCACCGCGATGTTCCTCGGGCGGTCGTACTCGGTGGTGACCACACTGGACCGCACGGTCCCGCTGATCGAGGACCGGCTGCTCGTCGCCGGCCTGCACACCCGCTGCGCGTCGGTCCGCGCCAGCGGCCTCGGGGTGCTCGACCTCGACCGTGATCCCGATGCCGCGGTGCGCGCCGTGGTCGACGAGGCGGAGCGCGCGGTGCGCGACGACCGAGCCGAGGTGATCGTCCTGGGGTGCGGCGGAATGTCCGGTCTCGACGCCGCCGTGCGGGCCAGGGTCGACGTTCCCGTCGTCGACGGGGTGACCGCGGCGATCACCGTCGCCGAGGGGCTGGTCCGGCAGGGTCTCCGCACGTCCAAGGTGCGCACGTTCGCGCCGCCGCGGAGCAAGTCGTTCGTGGACTGGCCGCCCGCTCGTCGAGACGGCTCGGGTGTCCGAACCACCCGTTAGTGTCGTGCACCATGGCCGATCCTGACACCGCACGTCCCCGCATCACCATCGTCGGCAGCATCAACATGGACCTCGTCGCCCGCACCTCCACGCTGCCCGCACCGGGTGAGACGGTCCTCGGCAGCGCGTTCCGCACCTCCCCCGGCGGCAAGGGCGCCAATCAGGCGGTCGCCGCCGCTCGGGCCGGCGCCGAGGTCGTCTTCGTCGGAGCAGTCGGCTCCGACACCTTCGCGCTCGAACTGCGCGAGACCCTCGTCGGGGCCGAGGTCGACGCGTCGCTGCTGCGCGAGGTCGAGGGCGCGAGTGGCGTCGCTGTCATCACGGTCGACGACGCCGCGGAGAACTCCATCGTCGTCGTGGGCGGTGCCAACGAGACCCTGACCGAGCTCACGGCGGAGGAACTGGCTGCCGTCGCCGAAGCCGACGTCCTGCTGTGCCAACTCGAGACGCCCGTCGCGACGGTCGTCGCGGCGGCGCGACACGCGCGGGCCAACGGCACGCTCGTGTTCCTCAATCCGTCACCGGTGCAACCGCTCTCCGACGATCTGCTGGGTCTCGTCGACGTCGCGATCGTCAACCGCGACGAGGAGAACGCCCTGGGGGTCGACGCACTCGCCCGCATTCCGCACGTGGTCACCACGCTGGGGGCCGACGGTGCCCGCCATCGCGGCGCCGACGGCGTCGTCACCACCCATCCCTCGCCCGCCGTCGAGGCCGTCGACACCACGGGCGCCGGCGACGTCTTCGCCGGCACGCTCGCCGCCGCGTGGCGCGACGGCCCCGCCGCCGCGGTTCGGCGCGCGTGTGCGGCAGCGGCCGTGGCCACCACGCGCGACGGCGCGGGGTCCTCGGCTCCCACCGTCACCGAGGTCGACCGGGCTCTCGCCGGGACGCGTGACGCATGAGTACCCGTGAGCGCGCACAGGAGCTGCTGACCGACCTCGCCGGCCCCGATGCCGTTCTCCGTGAGGACCAGTGGACGGCGATCGAGGCGCTCGTCGTCCATCATCGACGCGCACTCGTCGTGCAGCGCACCGGGTGGGGAAAGTCGGCCGTGTACTTCATCGCCGCACGCCTGTTGCGCGAGCAGGGGCTCGGACCGACCGTCATCGTGTCGCCTCTGCTCGCGCTCATGCGCAACCAGGTCGCGGCTGCCGAGCGCGCCGGGGTCACCGCCGCCACCATCAACTCGGGCAACGTCACCGAGTGGGACGACGTCCACGCACGCGTCGCGGCCGGTGAACTGGATGTGCTGCTGGTGAGCCCGGAGCGGCTGAACAATCCGGACTTCCGCGATCAGGTGCTGCCCTCGCTCTCCGCGGACGCGGGGCTCGTCGTGGTGGACGAAGCGCACTGCGTCTCCGACTGGGGTCACGACTTCCGGCCGGACTATCGCCGCATCAGGTCGCTCATCGCCGAGTTGCGCGAGGGGGTCCCCGTTCTCGCCACCACGGCCACCGCGAACGATCGGGTGGTCGAGGACGTCGCGGCACAGCTCGGTGTCGGCGGGGCCGACACCACCGTCCTGCGTGGCGGTCTCCAGCGCGAGTCGCTGCACCTGTCCGTGGTCACCATCCCCGATCCGACGGCGCGCATCGCCTGGCTCGCCGACCATCTCGAGACCCTGCCCGGCTCGGGCATCGTCTACTCGCTGACGGTCGCGGGAGCCAACGACCTCGCGGCGCTGCTGCGCGATCGAGGAATGGAGGTGGCCGCCTACACCGGCCAGACCGATCCGACGGAACGCGAAGCGGCGGAACAGGATCTGCTGCAGAACCGTGTGAAGGCGCTCGTCGCGACCTCGGCGTTGGGCATGGGTTTCGACAAACCCGATCTGGGGTTCGTCGTGCACGTGGGTGCACCGTCGTCGCCCATCTCCTACTACCAGCAGGTGGGCCGCGCGGGTCGCGCCACCGAGCGCGCCGACGTCGTCCTCCTGCCCGGTCCGGAGGACCGGGAGATCTGGAGCTACTTCGCGTCCGTCGCCTTCCCTCGCGAACACGTCGTACGTCGGGTGCTCGAGGTGCTGGACACCGAGCGCGCCCAGTCCACCCAGGCTCTCGAACCGCTCGTCGAGCTCGGACGCACTCGGCTCGAGATGGTGCTCAAGGTCCTCGACGTCGACGGTGCCGTCCGGCGGGTCAAGGGGGGTTGGCTCGGCACCGGGGAACACTGGCACTACGACCGGGAGCGCTACGAACGACTCGACGAGGCACGGCTGTCCGAGCAGCGCGCGATGATCGAGTACCAGAGCACCGACGAGTGCCGGATGGCGTTCCTGCGCCGGCAACTCGACGATCCGTCCCTCACCGGGGATGCGGAGGCGGACCGGTGCGGGCGCTGCGACAACTGCACCGGGCAGCACCTCTCCGCGGACGTGTCGGCCGATCACGTGGAGTCGACCCGTCGCCGTCTCGATCGACCCGGGCTGGACCTCGCCATCCGCAAGCAGTGGCCGACGGGACTGAAGAAGGTCGGCGTCGAGCTGTCGGGGAAGATCACCGACGGCCCGGAGACCGGCCGCATCCTCGGCCGCCTCACCGACCCGGTGTGGGGACCACGCCTGCGCGCGCTGACGGACGGCGAGGACGGTCCGGCACCCGACGGGCTGGAGGCCGCGTGCATCAAGGTCCTCGCGGAGTGGACGTGGGACGAGCGGCCCACCGGGCTGATGGTCATGGAGAGCGACTCCCGACCGGCGCTGTTGAACGACCTCGGGGAGCGTCTGGCGAGGGTCGGCAGGCTGGAGCCACTGGGCGTTCTGCACCGTCGGCCCGATGCCCGGCCCGTCTCGGGCGCGAACTCGGCGTTCCGCGTCGCCTCGTTGGTGGACGCCTTCGAGGCACCCGATCTGACGGCGCATCGCGGACCCGTCCTGCTGCTCGATCTCTCCACCGACACCGGGTGGACGCTCACCATGGCGGCGCGGGCGCTCCGGCAGGCGGGGGCCGATGCGGTGCTTCCGTTCGCGTTGATCGGTCGCGGGTAGGCCGGAGGCCGGCCGCGGGTGGTCGGGTAGGCCGGGGACGGCCGGGTAGGCCGAGGATGGACAGAAGGGGTGTCTGTCGGCGCGCGACTAGTGTGACGAGGTGACGACAGCTACTCCCGATGCACCAGGTCGGCTCCCCAATCTCCGCCTCCTCTGGACCTTCATCCGCCCGCATCGCCGGTTGTTCCGGTTCGGTCTGCTCCTCGGTCTGCTGGTCACCGCGTCGTCCCTGGCCACTCCGCTGGTCACCAAGCGACTGCTGGACTCCTTCGACGTCCCGGGCGCCACGCGGTCGGCCATCGTCCTGTTGGTCGGGCTCCTCGTCGTGGGGATCATCGTGGGTCTGGCTCAACGCCTGCTCCTGGGAACCATGGCAGAACGCGTCGTGCTCGAGGCGCGATCATCGATGGTGCGGCGGTTCTTCGGCGCCACCATCCCGGCGGTCACCGCTCGTCCCGCGGGCGAGATGCTCACGCGGGTCACGTCCGACACGATGCTGCTCCGCGAGGCGTCGTCCTGGGCGCTGGTCGAGATCGTCAACGGCAGCATCGCGATCGTGGGTGTCATCGTGCTCATGGCGACCCTCGACCTCCCCCTCCTCGGGACGGCTCTGCTCGGCATCGGTCTCATCGGTGTCGCCGCCGGGTTCCTCATGCCGAAGGTGGCTCGCGCTCAACGCAATGCACAGGAGGCGATGGGTCGGCTCGGCGGCATCCTGGAGGGCGCGTTGCGCGCCGTTCGCACGGTCAAGGCCAGTCGGGCGGAGAGTCGTTCGAGCGAGCTGGTCATCGAGGAGGCCCGCGTCTCGGCGTCCTACGGTATCCGGGCAGTGCGTCTCGAGGCCTGGGCGTGGACCATCACCGGTTCCGGGATCCAGCTCACCATCATCGCAGTGCTCGGCGTGGGCGCGTATCGGGTGAGCTCGGGAGCGCTGGCCGTCTCCAGCCTGGTCGCGTTCCTGCTCTACGCGTTCCAGTTGGTGGGCCCGGTCGCCCAGCTCACGCTCTACGTCTCGCAGCTGCAGCGCGGCATCGCCGCCGCGGCCCGCATTCGTGAGGTGCAGGTGATGGACCTCGAGAAGGAGGCGCCCACCGCGGTCGCGGACCTGCCGGCGAGCGCGGAGGTCTCGGCGCTCACCCTCACTCGGGTCACGGCCGGGTACGGCGACGAGGGCGCCGCGGTGAACGCGATCGACATGAGCATTCCGTCGCGCGGCCACACCGCCGTCGTCGGGCCGTCGGGCGCCGGCAAGACGACGCTGTTCTCGTTGATCCTGCGCTTCCTCGAACCGCGGGACGGCGAACTCGCCCTGAACGGTGTCCCGTACTCGGCCTTGTCCCACAGTCAGATCCGCGCGCGCATCGGCTACGTCGAGCAGGCCACACCCACACTGCCGGGCACGATCGCCGACAATCTCCGGCTCACCCACCCGGACGCGACCGACGCCGAGCTGTGGGCGGCACTCGAACGCGTGCGGCTGGCCGAGAAGATCGAGCTGTTGCCGGCCGGTCTCGCCACCGAGTTGCGCGACTCGGCGGTCTCGGGCGGCGAGCGTCAGCGCATCGCGTTGGCCCGTGCCATCGTCCGCCCACCGGACATCCTGCTGTTGGACGAGGCCACCGCGCAGGTGGACGGCATCACCGAGGCCGCCATCCACGACGCCATCCGCGACCTGTCGGTGCACGGTGCCGTGGTGACCATCGCGCACCGCCTGTCGACGGTCATCGACGCGGACACCATCTTTGTGCTCGAGCGCGGACGTGTCCGGTCGAAGGGAACGCACCGCGAGCTGCTCGACACCGACACCCTGTACCGGGATCTCGTCGAGGCGCTACGTATCGCCGTCTGACGCCGCGGCCACCAGCCGTCGGGCCGTCTCGTCGGCCGACGTCGGATCGGTGTCGACGGCGGTGACGCGCACCCCGGTGCCGACCAGGTCGCCGGCGAGTTGCGCGGCGAGCCGATCGATGACGACGGAGGCCAGCGACGACGCGTCCAGCCCCGCGTCGCCTGCGGTCGGCAGGCAGCGCGGAACGAGGATGAGACCGGAGTGCTGGCACACCATGTGCCGTGCGGCCGCCCGCGCGGTGATGAAGTGGGCACGCAGCGCGTCCAGGACCGGACGTTCGAGATCCGCGACCTCGGTGCGATCGAGCCGACGCGCCGACGCTTCGGAGTGGGTCGAACGCGACGCCCGGCCAGGGATGATGACGTCGATCGACACGTCGATGCTCCCGGAGCAGGCGGCGACGACGTCCACGTACTCGTCGACGTCGACCTCGTCCAGCACGTCGATGACGGCCGCCTCGGCGTGGCCACCGTCCGCGCGGATGATGTCGACGACGTGCTGCATCTTCGTCCGGGAGCGGCCGGCGAGGTGCACGCGCGCTCCGTCGCGGGCCAGGGCGACGGCCAGCCGGCTCCCGACGACACCGCCGCCCCCGTAGATCAGTGCGTTGGCTCCGTCGAGCAGCACGTCACGCTCCTCCGCCCACCCGGCGCCGACAGGTATTCCTGCCGCGGGATCGTCCGGCCGGTGGTCCTAGCGTACGGAGGACGAGACGCTGTCGTCCTCGGTTCGGTCGGCCTCGTCGGCGTCGTTCTCGACAGCCGCATCGGCGCCGTGGTCGACCGGTTCCGCGTCGTCGATCGTGCGATGCGCGGCCAGGACGGCCACCGATACAGCCACCGTGACCAGTGCGGCGATCACCGACACGAGCGAGGTGACGATGCTTCCGCCCGCGGCGGCGTTCTCCAACGACCGGACCAGTTGGCCGAGGGGGGTGAAGAGTCCGACCGTGTCGGGCAGACCACCGACCCCGCGCAGGACCAGCCCGCCGAGCACCACCTGGACGAGCCCGAGGACCCCGAGCACCACTCCGGCACGGACGGCTCCGAGTGCGGTGCGCAATGCACGGGCCGCAGTGGCCACCGCGGCGACCCAGACTCCGATCAGGACGGTCGAGACCATCGAGCCCGAGAGACTCGCGCCGGTGTCGGCGAACGTCAGGGCCAGCACCATCGTCGACGCGGTGGCCACCGCCCCCAGGACCGCGGCGCGGGCGCGCGGGACGAAGAATCCGACGAGCGCTGCTGCGACGAGCGCGAACGCCGCCGCGAGGTACGGCCACGCGTCCGAGGCGGACCGCACCACGTACGAGGTACCGCCGCCGGCCGGGTCGGGTTCGATCCGCTCGGCTGCCGGCAGCGAGGTGGACGCTTTCTCCACGTTGGTACGCAGAGTGGAGAACATGGTCTCCATCGGGCCGACTCCCCCGACCAGGCGCGTGGTGCCGTCGACGAGGCGTACCCCGCCGTCGTCGAGCAGGACGAGGCCGTCGCGCAGCTGCGCGGATCCGTCGGTGGCACGCACCATGCCGTCGACGAACTCCGAGGACGGGTCGTCGAGTTGGTACGCCACGGTGCGCGCACCGTCGCGCAGCGTCTGCAGGTCGGTCATCACCCCGGCGTTCAGTCCCTGGGTGCGCAGCAGGTCGAGGACCGGCCGCAGCTGATCCGCGGACGCGGCGGCGCCCGGATCGGTGGACGCGGCGAGCGAGTCGAGAGTCTGCTGCACGATCAGTTCGATCTGGCCCTGCGCGGCTCCGACGCCGGTGAGCGCACCCACCACGCGATCGACTCCTCCGCTCACCTGCGACGAGCCGTCACCGAGCTGCCAGAGGCCGGCTCGGAGCTGGGTCATGCCGTCAGCGAGTTCGGCCGAGCCGTCGCGGGCCTGGTGCAGGCCGTCGGACATCTGGTGAGCGCCGTCGTCCAGCTCCACGCTGCCGTCGGACAGCTCGGCCATACCGCCACTCAGGATCTGCAGCGGCAGGACCGTGTTGGTCAGGGCGGCCCGACTCGACGCGAGCGGGTCCGTCGTGGACCCGCCCGCAGTGGCGGCGACGGAAACGGTGCCGGTGGTGGCGGGGCGATCGGTCTGCGAGACCCAGAACACTCCGGCCGCCACGGTGGGGAGCAGAACGGCGAGCACCATCGCGACGGGGGTCGAGCTGGCTGCACCGACACGTGCAGCGGCGCCTCGCAGTCGGGCGGGCCGGGGAAGTCTGACCGTGGGAGTCATAGTGTGCCGGACATTAGCCATCACCGAACGGGAACGGTGGGTGCCTCGCCGGGCTCTGACCATTTATTTCACCGTCGTCGAGACCATTCAGTCTTGATCACGCTGTTCACACTGGTCACAGCAGCCCCACGCCGCGGTGCCGCTGCGAGGGTTCCCGCGCCTCCCGCGGGCCGCGGCAGGCCCCCGAGTCGCCGGCGAACGCATCGTCGTGTGACCACACTCACAAGGGGCGAACGTACTGGCGATAGGCGTGCCATTCTCGTGCCTGACGACGAGGGCGCCTGACATGTCCGGTCAGCCTTGTTACGTTCGTCTGCAATATGACGCCAGTGTTACAGAGAGCCGCCCCGACCGACGACATCGATTTCTCGTTCCGCCCACCATGCGTGGCCGACGGGACGCGATTGTGGGAGATCGCGAGGGACTCCCGAGTACTGGACGTCAATTCCAGTTACTCGTACGTGCTGTGGTGCCGCGATTTCTCCGACACCTCGATCGTGGCAGTGGACGCCGACGACCGTCCGGTCGGCTTCGTCACCGGATACATCCGTCCCGACGCCGACGACACCCTGTTCGTCTGGCAGGTGGCGGTCGACTCCGACCAGCGCGGGCACGGCCTGGCCGTGCGCATGCTGCAGGGCCTCGTCGACCGCACCACCCCACGCGGAGCACGCTTCCTCGAGACCACCATCAGCCCCGACAACGACGCGTCGATCGCCCTCTTCACATCTCTGGCGCGACGACGCGACACCACCATCACCCGACGAGATCTGTTCGCAGCGAAGGACTTTCCCGACAGCCACGAGCCGGAGGACCTCTACACGGTCGGCCCGTTCGACGGCACGCTCGCCGACACTTCCGACGACCACACCCGAAGGACCTCGATGACCACCAGCATCACCCCGACCGACACCACCACCGACATCTTCGAGGCCCGCGAGTCGCAGGTCCGCAGCTACAGCCGACAGTGGCCCGCAGTGTTCGACACCGCGCAGGGTTCGTGGATCACCGACGAGAACGGCCGTCGCTACCTCGACTTCTTCGCCGGAGCCGGTGCGCTCAATTACGGCCACAACAATCCCGTGCTCAAGCAGGCACTGGTCGACTACATCATGCGGGACGGCATCACGCACGGTCTCGACATGTCCACCGTCGCGAAACGCGAATTCCTCGAGTCGTTCACCACGCGCATTCTCGAGCCCCGCGGGTTGGATTACAAGGTGCAATTCCCCGGACCCACCGGAACGAACACCGTGGAAGCCGCGCTCAAATTGGCGCGAAAGGTCACCGGCCGTTCCTCGGTCATCAACTTCACGAACGCGTTCCACGGCATGACGCTCGGCGCTCTGTCCGTCACCGGCAACTCCATGAAGCGCGCCGGCGCCGGCATCCCGCTGGTCCACGCGACCCCGATGCCGTTCGACAACTACTTCGGCGGTGCCACGGACGACTTCCAGTGGATGGAACGAGTGCTGGACGACTCGGGAAGCGGCATCAACCGCCCCGCGGCCGTCATCGTCGAGACGGTCCAGGGTGAGGGCGGCGTCAACGTCGCCCGTGCCGAGTGGCTGCGCGGGCTCGCAGATCTGCTGAAGCGCCGCGACATCCTGCTCATCGTGGACGACGTGCAGATGGGCGTCGGCCGCACCGGGCCGTTCTTCTCCTTCGAGGACGCCGGCATCGTGCCGGACATCGTCACGCTGTCGAAGTCGATCGGCGGCTACGGCATGCCGATGGCACTGACGCTCATGCGCCCGGAACTCGACGTCTGGGGTCCCGGCGAGCACAACGGCACGTTCCGCGGCAACAGCCCGGCCTTCGTCACCAGCAAGGCCGCGCTCGACCACTACTGGGCCGACGGCGCGTTCGAGGCGTCGATCCTGGCCAAGGGCGAGCGGATCCAGGACGCGTTCATCGATCTCTCGGCCCGCTTCGAGGGTCTGAGCACCCGCGGTCGCGGCATGGTCCAGGGTCTCGTGTTCGACGACGCAGAGAAGGCGTCGAAGGTCACTGCGCTCGCCTACGACAAGGGCCTGCTCGCCGAGACGTCCGGACCCTCCGACGAGGTGGTGAAGCTGCTTCCGCCGCTCACCATCACCGAGGAGGATCTCGATCACGGCCTCGGCATCCTGGCCGACGCCACCGCGACCGTCTGCTCCTGACCGAATCGCGTTCCGCACGTCTGCACAGCACGAGGAGGACCACATGATCGTTCGCACCACCGAGGCCATCACCGGAACCGAGCGCGACATCGCGAGCGAGGACGGCCAGTGGCGCTCCAAGCGGATCGTCCTGGGCGGTGACAAGGTCGGGTTCTCGTTCCACGAGACCACCATCGAGCCGAACACCGTCAACAACTTCCATTACGCCAACCACGTCGAGGCCGTCTGGCTCATCGAGGGCGAGGGCACGCTCACCGACCGCGAGACCGGTGAGACGTACGACCTGGGTCCGGGGTCGATGTACCTGCTGAACGGGCACGAGCGTCACACGGTGGAGACGCGGACCCGCATGCGGATGCTGTGCGTGTTCAACCCGCCCGTCGTCGGCAACGAGCGTCACGACGAGAACGGCGTCTACCCGTTGATCGAGGTTCCTGCCTGACGCCACGGGCCGACCGAACACACCCTGCCGCGAGCGACGACACCCTTCAGGATGCAGCGGGGTGTGTTCGCTCTGTGGCAGGTGTGCACATCCCACCCTGCCGCTCCACCCCAGCCCACGCGGCGACCTACTCTGGAGACGTGACCTCGGTTTCCCCACGCTCTCTCGATCGGTCGCCGCGCAGCGCCCTCTCTCTGCAGGACGCGATGGCCGACGGCCGCGTCGTCGCGCTGACCGGTGCCGGGATGTCCACGGACTCGGGAATTCCCGACTACCGGGGCCCGGACTCTCCGCCGCGCAACCCGATGACGTTCCAGCAGTTCATCGGCGACGACGATTTCCGACGTCACTACTGGGCTCGCAACCACGTCGGCTGGCGCCACATGGACGCCACCCGCCCCAACGCCGGGCACCGCGCCCTCGCCGAGCTCGAGCGCGTGGGTACCGTCTCCGGCGTCATCACGCAGAACGTCGACATGCTGCACACCAAGGCCGGCTCCCGCTCGGTGATCGACCTGCACGGTGTGTACGGCCGGGTCCGTTGCCTCGACTGTGATCGCCTCGTCTCCCGCGTGGCTCTCGACGAACGTCTGACCGCTGCCAATCCCGGCTTCATCGAGTCCGTCGTCGGTGCCGACGGCGTCGAGATCGCCCCGGACGCCGACGCGATCATCGAGAGCACCGCCCACTTCCGCATGGTCGGCTGCGAGGTGTGCGGTGGCATCCTCAAACCCGACATCGTCTACTTCGGTGAGAGCGTGCCCAAGCCGCGCGTCCGGAGCGCCTACGACATGGTCGACGCCGCGCGCTCGCTCGTGGTGCTGGGGTCCTCGCTCACCGTCATGTCCGGACTGCGCTTCGTCCGGCACGCGTGGAAGAACGACATCCCCGTGTTCATCGTCAACCGAGGACGCACCCGCGGGGACGAGTTCGCCGCCCAGAAGATCGAGGCCGGCTGCTCCGAGGTCCTGGCGTCCTTTCTGTGACGGACGGCAGGACCGTCGGCGGTGCCCCGTGGGCCGTCGCGGCGATCTTCTTCGTCAACGGTGCGGTGCTCGGTAACTGGGCGCCGCGCCTGCCTGCGATCCGCGATGCTCTCGAACTCGACGCGTCGGTGCTCGGTCTGGCGCTCGCGGGAGTCGGCACCGGCGGCCTTCTCGCCACTCCCCTCGCCGCCGTCGGTATCCGGCGGCTCGGCAGTCACCGAGTCGTCCTGCTCTCCGCGACGGTGCTGTGCCTGGCGTTCGTACTCCCGGCACTCGCCGGGACGTGGTGGGCACTGGCACTCGCTCTCGCCGTCCTGGGCGGGGCCGACGCCGTCATGGACGTGGCGATGAACGCGCAGGGGGTGATCGTCGAGAAGAACCGGCGGCGTTCGCTTCTCAACCGATTCCACGCGGCGTGGAGCGCAGGGGCCGTCACCGGCGGCCTCACGGGCGCCGCCGCGGCCGGGATCGGACTCGCCGTGCTCGTCCACTTCGCTCTCGTCGGTGGGGTCCTGCTGGCGCTCGCGCTGGTGGCTCACCGCTCGCTGGTTCCCGACGGACGCGCCGTGCCCGACACCGTCCCTCGACAGTCCGGCCGAGGGTCACGGCGCGTGTTCTCCGGCGCCCTGGCGTTGCTCGGGGGGCTCGTGTTGGTGTGCGCCCTGGTCGAGGACGTGCCGCAGTCCTGGGGTGCGATCTACTCCACCGATCTCGGGGCCGGGCCGGGACTGGCGGGACTCACCGTCGTGGCCTTCTCGTCCGCGATGTTCGTCGGACGCCTCGTCGGTGACGCCGTGGTGGACCGCGTCGGACGCCACGCCGTGTTGATGGGCGGCGCACTGCTCATCGCGGCCGCGTTCCTGGCGGCACCCGTGGTGAGCTCGCCCGTGATCGCCTCGGTGATGTTCGCCGTCGCGGGATTCGGTGCGGCACCGATCTTTCCGGCTGCGTTCGGGTTGGCCGGACGACTCCCCGGCATCACCGCGGGCACGGCCCTCACAGTGGTGTCGCTGATCGCCCGGATCGGGGTGCTGCTGGCACCCGTCGCGTTCGGCTCTCTCGCAGAGCTGACCGGCTTCGGCTGGGCGCTGTGGTCGATGGTCGCGGCCGGTGTCGCGGTGGCGCTGCTGGCCCTCGCACTCCGGCGCGTGCTCGCCGCCTCGGCGCCGGCCTGACCGGTCGCTCAGCCCGGGACGAGGTCGTCTGCGTGCACCACGGGGCGTCGGGCCTCGGGGGCGAGATCGCCCGTCGAGCGACCGATCATGCCGGCGAGCTCCGCCGCGTCGTACGCGACGACTCCGCGCGCGACCACGGTGCCGTCGACGCCGTGCAGGGTCACCACGTCGCCGGCGTCGAACGAGCCACTGACCGAGACGATTCCTGCCGAGAGCAGCGAGCGTCGTCGGCCGATCACCGCGGTGACGGCGCCGTCGTCGAGCGTGAGGGCGCCGGCGGTGTCCGCGGCATGACGGACCCAGAATCGGCGGGCCGACAACCTGTTCGGGCGCGCGGTGAACGTGGTCCCCACCGGTCCGCCACTGAGCGCGGAAGCCGCCTCGGACGCCGCCGCCAGCAGGACGGGAACACCCGCGTCCGCTGCCAGACGGGCCGCGGACAACTTGGACGCCATGCCGCCGGTGCCGAGGGAGCCGCCCGATCCGGCGACGACGCCGTCGAGATCCTCGGTACTCGCGACCTCGCGGACGAAGGTCGCGTCGGGGTCCTTGCGGGGGTCGCCGTCGTAGAGGCCGTCGACATCGGACAGCAGCAGCAACGCGTCCGCGCCGACGAGGTGCGCGACCAGGGCTGCGAGACGGTCGTTGTCGCCGAAGCGGATCTCGGCCGTCGCGACGGTGTCGTTCTCGTTGACGACGGCCACGGCGCCGAGTGAGCGCAGTCGGTCGAAGGTGCGCTGAGCGTTGCGGTGATTCGACCGACGGGCGATGTCGTCCGCCGTCAACAGCACCTGACCGACGGTCCGACCGTAGCGGCCGAAGGAGGTGCCCCACGCGTGCGCCAGCGCCAACTGGCCGACACTGGCCGCGGCCTGCTTCGTCGCCAGGTCACGAGGCCGCTGCTTGAGACCCAACGGCGCCATACCGGCACCGATCGCTCCGGACGACACGACGACGACGTCGGACCCGGCACGCATCCGCGCCTCGATCGCATCCGCCAACGCGTCCAGCCGGGCGAGGTCGAGTCCGGCCTCCATGCTGGTGAGAGCCGACGACCCGATCTTCACGACGATGCTGCGCGCCGACGCGATGATCTCCCGCGTACTCCCGTGCGGCTGCGTCGCGGTCACTGCTCGTCGCTCTCCAGCCCTCGACGGACACGGCGGGCGTGCTTGCGCTCGGGCGCGCCGATGCGCTCGACCTGGTCGATACGCGAGTCGGTACCGCGGCCGGTCATGGTGACGTCGACACCGGCGGGGGTCTGCGGCTCCCACTCGAAGCTGACGTCGCCGATGGTCACGGACGCCCCGGGCTGCGCGCCCTGCTTGACCAGTTCCGCCTCGACACCGAGACGAGCGAGTCGGTCGGCGAGGTAACCGACGGCCTCGTCGTTGTCGAAGGCCGTCTGCATGACCCACCGCTCCGGGCGCTCGCCGCGCACGATGAAGCCGCCCGGCTCGTCAGGATCGGAGATGACGCTGAAGCCCGCCTTGTCGGTGGCGACGGGCCGGATGACCTGCCGACGCGCGACGGCCTTGGGATGATCGATGCGGTACTGCGCGACCAGCTCCGCGAGGGCGAAGGTCAAGGGGCGCAGACCTTCACGGCTCACCGCGGAGATGGCGAAGACGGGCCAGCCGCGGGCCTCGAAGTCCTCGCGTACCATGTCGGCCAGTTCCTGCGCCTCGGGAACGTCCACCTTGTTGAGCACGACGATGCGCGGGCGATCGGCCAACTCGCCCAGGCCGGCGTCGCTCGACAGGGCGGGCGTGTACGCGGCCAGTTCGGCCTCGAGAGCGTCGACGTCGGACACGGGATCACGACCCGGATCGAGGGTCGCGCAGTCGACGACGTGGGCGAGCACGGCACAGCGCTCGAGGTGACGCAGGAAGTCCAGGCCCAGCCCCTTGCCCTGGCTGGCGCCGGGGATGAGGCCGGGGACGTCGGCGACGGTGAACGTGGTGTCGCCACTCGAGACGACGCCGAGGTTCGGGACCAGTGTCGTGAACGGGTAGTCGGCGATCTTCGGCTTGGCGGCCGAGAGCACGGAGACGAGAGACGACTTTCCGGCGCTCGGGAAGCCCACCAGACCGACGTCGGCCACGGACTTGAGCTCCAGGACCAGGTCGCGCTCGACCCCGTCCTCGCCGAGCAGCGCGAAGCCGGGCGCCTTGCGTGCTCGCGATGCGAGGGCGGCGTTGCCCAGGCCGCCGCGACCGCCGGCCGCCGCGTCGAAACGCGTGCCCTCGCCCACCAGGTCGGCAAGGATCCGGCCGTCGCTGTCGAGAACCATGGTGCCGTCCGGGACACCCAGGATCAGGTCCTCGCCGACGGCGCCGTCGCGATTGCTGCCGGCCCCCTGCGTGCCGTTTCCTGCCTTCGCATGGGAGTGGAAGTGGAAGTCGAGAAGGGTGTGCACGCTCGGATCCACCACGAGGACCACGTCGCCGCCGCGGCCG
The DNA here is from genome assembly GCF_036173065.1 of Rhodococcus sp. NBC_00297. Classification (NCBI taxonomy): domain Bacteria; kingdom Bacillati; phylum Actinomycetota; class Actinomycetes; order Mycobacteriales; family Nocardiaceae; genus Rhodococcus; species Rhodococcus sp. NBC_00297. The sequence goes on along the minus strand of NZ_CP108041.1, from coordinate 3,840,552 downwards.
CCGTTGCCGCCGTCCGGACCACCGAGGGGCTTGAACTTCTCCCGGTGGACGGAGGAGCACCCGTTACCGCCCTTTCCCGCACTGACGTGCAGGGTGACACGGTCGACGAAACGCGACATGGGTGGAGGGTCCTTCCGAAAGGCAGATGATGCTGAACTGCTGAGAGATCGGCGGCCGACAGGGGCGCCGAGGGGTGAAACGCCGTCAGGGGCGGACGGAGGACGAGCCCTCCGAACCGCCCCTGACGGGAACGTGCACTGACGTCGCGCGAACGGCCGAAGCCGGGCCTCGCGGGCGCCGCAGGAGAATCAGGCCTCCGCGGCGGCCGGGACGATGTTGACGGTCTTGCGGCCACGCTTGGTGCCGAAGAGAACTGCACCCGCCGAGAGGGCGAAGAGCGTGTCGTCGCCGCCACGGCCGACGTTCACACCCGGGTGGAAGTGGGTGCCGCGCTGACGGACGAGGATCTCGCCCGCGCTGACCGACTGTCCGCCGAAGCGCTTGACGCCGAGACGCTGAGCATTGGAATCGCGACCGTTGCGTGAGCTGGACGCGCCCTTCTTGTGTGCCATGAGAAACCCTCCCGGGGTTGGTGGAGCCGGTGCCGTGATGGACGAGCCCTGGTGGAACGAGCCGTGGTGACGCAGAGACGCCGGATGGAGACCGGTATCAGGACTTACTTGATGCCGGTGACCTTCAGGACGGTCAGCTTCTGCCGGTGTCCCTGACGCTTGTGGTACCCGGTCTTGTTCTTGAACTTGTGGATGCGGATCTTCGGGCCCTTGGTGTGCTCGACGACCTCACCGGTGACGGTGATGCCGGCCAGCTTGTCGGCCCCGGTGGTCAGCTCGGACCCGTCGACGACGAGAACAGGAGCAAGCGAGACAGCCGTTCCGGGCGCTCCCTCGATCTTCTCGACCTTGACGAGGTCACCTACAGCGACCTTGTACTGCTTTCCGCCGGTCTTGACGATCGCGTACGTTGCCATCGGAGGGCTACCCCTTGCTTCTTTGATGCGTTCTCACGTCCCTGGTCGGGGACGTGACTGGTCTCGTGGCTACGGTTCCGCAGCCCCTGCTGGTCACACTCTTGCGCCGGCGAACCGAAGTTCGGGTGGCTGCGCCCGCTCACCTCGCGGAGGACAGGACGGAGCCACGTCGCCGGCAGCGACTGTCCAAGATTACGGTAGAGCCCGTGGCCCGGTCAAACCGCCGGGCCCGGTGCTCGGCCGCAGCTCAGGCCTCGTCGTCCACCGGCGGTCCGGCCGGCCGACCCGCTGCCCGACGGCGCGGACGCCGGACCGGTGCGACGGGCTCCACGGAGGCGCCGCCCCCGACGGTCACTGCAACGGGTTCGGCAGCGCCGCCCTCGTCGCCGCTGTCGGAAGTCGGTGCTGCCGTGGACGTCTCGGGTGCCGAGGGCACCACGATGACCGTGCCGGCGGAGTCCCCGGCCGGCGCGGACGCCGCTCGGGACACCCGACGACTGCGGCGCGGACGCGTCGCGGCGGTGGGTTCGGGAGCGACAGGCTCCGGCGCCGCGGGTTCGGGTGTGGCGGAATCGGGTGTCGACGGCGTGTCCGACGTCTCGGTCACCTCGGCGGCCGAGTCCGATCGGCCGTTGCGGCCGGCGGCGTCGCGCACCGCTGCCACGGCGGCCGTCGCGTCCTCGATCGGATCCGACACGGTGTCCGCCACCTCGGCGACATCGTCCGGATGCAGGTGCGCCGCCATGGCCAGAGCGACGGGATGAGCACGACGCACAGCCGTGTCGCTTCCCGACTCGGACTCGGTGGTCTCGGCCGTCGTCGTCTCGTCGACTCGATTCTCCGAACGGTCCCGGCCGCCGCGCTTGCGACGCGAGCCGCCCTCGGAGGCCTGGCTGTCGGAGCGGGAGGTGGTGTCCGAACGGGAGTTGTCGGACCGCGACCGATCGGAGCGGGAGTGGGAGCGCCCACCCTCGTCCTTGGCCGGCTCGACGGGGAACTGATGCATGATCAGCCCACGCCCGTGGCAGTGCTCGCACGTCGTGGAGAACGCCTCGATGAGACCGGTACCCATGCGCTTGCGCGTCATCTGGACCAGTCCGAGCGACGTCACCTCGGACACTTGGTGCCGTGTGCGATCGCGGCCCAGGGCCTCGGTCAGGCGACGGAGCACCAGGTCGCGGTTGGACTCGAGCACCATGTCGATGAAGTCGACGACGATCATGCCGCCGATGTCGCGCAAGCGCATCTGCCGCACGACCTCCTCGGCCGCCTCGAGGTTGTTCCGGGTGACGGTCTCCTCGAGGTTGCCGCCCTCACCGGTGAACTTGCCGGTGTTGACGTCGACCACGGTCATGGCCTCGGTGCGGTCGATCACCAGCGTGCCGCCGGACGGCAACCACACCTTGCGGTCGAGCGCCTTGGCCAGCTGCTCGTCGATGCGGAAGGCACCGAAGACATCGACGTCCTTGGACGCCGAGGTGTACCGCTCGACGCGGGGCAGCATGTCGGGGGCGACGGTCTCGATGTAGTTCTGCACCGTCGACCAGGCACGGTCGCCCTCGATGACCAGCTTGGAGAAGTCCTCGTTGAAGAGATCGCGGACCACCTTGACCAGGAGGTCGGGCTCCTCGTACAGCGTGACCGGAGCCGACGACTTGGAGGCCTCGGCACCCGTCGAACGCTCCGAGACGGTGGCCCACTGCGCCTGCAGACGGGTGACGTCGCGCTCGAGCTCCTCGGCGCTGACGCCCTCCGACGCGGTCCGGATGATGACCCCGGCCTCGGACGGGACGATGTCGCGCAGGATGTCCTTGAGACGCTTGCGCTCGTTGTCGGGCAGCTTGCGGCTGATGCCGGTGGACGAGCCACCGGGCACGTAGACCAGGAAGCGGCCGGCGAGCGAGATCTGCGTGGTCAACCGGGCGCCCTTGTGCCCGACGGGATCCTTGCTGACCTGCACGAGCACCTGGTCACCGGGCTTGAGGGCCTGCTCGATCTTGCGGCTGTTGCCGCCCAGCCCGGCGGCGTCCCAGTCGACCTCGCCGGCGTACAGCACACCGTTGCGGCCCTTGCCGATGTCGATGAACGCGGCTTCCATGCTGGGTAGCACGTTCTGCACGCGGCCGAGGTACACGTTGCCCACGATGGAGCCCGAGGCCGTGCTGGTGACGAAGTGTTCGACGAGAACGCCGTCCTCGAGCACCGCGACCTGGGTCAGGTCCGGGTGCCCGGCCAGCGACTTCTCGCGCACGACCATCGTCCGGTCCACCGACTCGCGGCGCGCGAGGAACTCGGACTCGGTCAGGATCGGCGGACGGCGACGGCCGGCGTCACGACCGTCGCGGCGACGCTGACGCTTCGCCTCGAGCCGGGTCGACCCGGTGATGCCCTGGACCTCGTCCTTGGACTTGGCCGCGCGCTGACGCGGCTCGCGTTCGTGCACCACCGTGTTGGGCGGATCGTCGTCGGTCGTGGTCTCGGAGTCCGCGCTCTCGCCACCGCTCTTGCGGCGACGACGGCGGCGCCGACGACGGCTCGCGCTGTCCCCGGTCGAGTCGTCGTCGTTGTCCCCGGAGGCACCGTCGCTCTCCCCGGAGGCACCGTCGGTGTCCTCCGCGGACGGTTCCGTCTCGCCGGCAGTGGTGTCGGTCGTGCTCGACGCGTCGGTCGAATCGGTGGTCTCGGGCGCGTCCGAGTCGGCGGACGTGTCCGCCCGCGACCCACGACGGCTGCGCGAGCGGCGGCTCGAGGAGCGCTTCGGCGCGTCGTCGCCCTCCGCGGCGTCGTCCGTGTCCGGGGTCTCCGGTTCCGCCGTCGCGTCCTCGGCGGCAGGCGCATCGGAGCGATCCGCGGCGGACTCGTCCGACTCGTCGTCGTCGTTCTGATCGTCGTTCTGGTTGTCGTCGTTCTGGTTGTCACCGCGTCCGCGACCACGGCCACGACGGCCACGGCGGCGGCGGCGAGGACCGGACGATCCGTCCTGCTCGTTCGCGTCGTCGTCGGTGCCCTCGTCGGACGCGGAGGCATCGGACGAGGAGGTGTCGGACTCGGTCGCCGTCTCGACGACAGGGGTGCTCTCGGCGGGGGCGGACACCTCGACAGGGGTGGACACGTCGGCAGTGCCGTCGGCCTCGGGTGCGTCCGCTGTCGTGGTCTCGTCGACCTCCGCCTTCTTCGGCGCGGATCGAGCGCGACGTGCCCGCGTCCGGGGAGCCTTCGGCGCCTCGGTGACCTCGGGCTGCAGGAACAGCGGCGCGGTGGCGGGGTCGGCGGACGACGGGGCCGTCGCCTCGGCCGTCTCGATGTTCGTGAAGAGGTCCGGCTCGGTGGGAGAGGCCGGACTCTCGTCGGCCGTGGACGCCGAGCTGGTCTCTTCGGCGGCGGGAGGTGTGCTCTCGGCAGCGGGCAGATCTGCCACGTCGGCGGCGTCGAGCGCCGGAGCACCCAGTGCGGAGGCGACGGTCTGCGCGTCGTCACGAACGACGCTGGACTGGACGCTGCGGACGTCCACGCCCATCTCGGCCAGCTGGGCGACGACCTGCTTGCTGGTCACTCCCAGCAGCTTGGCGAGCGCGTGAACGCGGATGCGCTCGGGGAAGGTGGGGGCGCCCTGATCGAGCGGCTCCTGGGGCGGCACGGTGTCGGCCACGTGTTCTCCTCGGGCTCCCGGGCGCGAACATCCACGGTCGAGGTGCCCGATCGGGCGTCGTCCGTCGAATGGCACGCGGCCACGCGGGAGTCATGGTTCGTTCGCGGGATCGGACGATCCGACGAAAAAGCGGGTTCGCACTGCGTCAGGTCGTCGACCGGAACGGTCGGCGACTGTCACCGCACTGCCTGGGCGGATGGCCGATCCGAGCACCTGATCTTCAGCGGGACGCGTCGGCGGTGCGAGAAGGAGACTCGCATCGATGCCTGCGCGTGTTCGCGATGACGGGCTTCGGTCCGTGATTGTCATCCGGTCACGTTCGCGTGGTGCGCGCCGCGACCTAGGCCAGTATCCCACACTCCCCGACCGCCGCGTGCCACTGCGGGGTTCGCGGTGCGGCCCGGCGGTCGGGGGTGGGACTCGAGGTGGAGCGTCAGCCGAGCTCGGGGAACCAGAGCGCGATCTCACGAGCAGCGGACTCGGGCGAGTCGGAGCCGTGGACCAGGTTCTTCTGTCCGTCCAGCGCGAGGTCGGCGCGGATGGTGCCGGGCGTCGCCTTGGCCACGGGGTCGGTGCCACCGGCGATCTGACGGAAGGCCTCGATGGAACGAGGACCCTCGAGCACCGCCGCGACGAGCGGTCCCGAGGTGATGAACTCGATGAGGTCGGGGAAGAACGGCCGCTCGGCGTGCTCGGCGTAGTGCTTCTCCGCCACCTCGCGGTCCACCGTCAGGAGCTTCAGGGCGACGAGGTCGAGCCCCTTGCGCTCGATACGGCCGAGGATGTCGCCGACGTAGCGACGTTCGACGCCGTCCGGCTTGATCAGTACGAGAGTGCGTTCGGTCACGAGCGCTGAGCCTAGAGGACCCTCGATCGGCCCCGGAGCACCGGCGTCATTCTCGCTGGCTCGGCAACCGGCCCTCGGCGATGCGCTTGCGGAGATCGCGGCGCAGATACAGCAGGTACACCCACACGGCGAGGAACAGCACGCCCACGACGGCGATCGACGGGTGCGCGAAGAAGCCGAGGATCACCAGGACCTGCAGCGCGAGATCGAGAGACAGAGCCCACGACCGACCCTGCAGTCCTGCACCGAGCAGCATGACCACGCCCAGCGCGATGATGTACGTCCCACTGATCCACGTGAGTCCGCCGCCAACGGTCGCGACGACCGGGAGGGACAGGAAGACGACGATCGCCTCGAGGACGAGGGTGCCGGCGCAGACGCCGCGGAACCCCTTCCACGGATCGCGTGCGGGCGGCGGGACCTGGCCCGCCTCGGGGACTGTCATACCGGGTCCTTCCCGAAGAGAGTGCGTGCCGCACCGGCGGTCACCACGGATCCCGTGACGACGACGCCGGCACCGGAGACGGCCTCACCCTCGTCCGCGACGTCCTCCGCGATGCCGATCGCGATCTCGAGTGCGTCCGGGAGCGTCTCCGCGACGACGACACGCTCGTCGCCGAACTTGGCCACGGCGGCGTCGGCGAGTGCCTCGACGTCGAGCCCGCGCGGGGAGCCGTTGTGGGTCACGACGATCTCGTCGAGTACGGGTTCGAGTGCCTGCAGAATGCCGTCGACGTCCTTGTCCTTCATCACGGACACGACGCCGACGAGCTTGCGGAAGTCGAACTCGGCCGTGAGCGTCGCGGCGAGTGCGGCGGCGCCGTGCGGGTTGTGCGCGGCGTCGACGAAGACCGTCGGTGCGTTGCGCACCCGCTCGAGTCGGCCCGGGTTCACCACCGAGGCGAAACCCTCGCGCACCGTCTCGACGTCGAGTCCGTGGTCGGCACCCGCGCCGAAGAACGCCTCGACCGCCGCGAGGGCCAGCGAGGCGTTGCGCGCCTGGTGTTCACCGTGGAGCGGAAGGAAGATGTCGTCGTACACGCCGCCGAGGCCGCGGAGCTCGAGCTGCTGACCGCCGACCGCGACGCGACGGGCCAGGACCACGAACTCGGACCCGGCGCGGGCCACCGCCGCGTCCATCTCCACGGCACGCCGCAACAGGACGTCGGTGACCTCGGGTTGCTGCTCGTCGAGAACCGCCACCGTGTCGACCGGATCGAGCCGTTCGGGGGCCTTCTTGATGATGCCGGCCTTCTCCTCGGCGATACCGGCCAGATCGGTACCGAGGTACTCGATGTGGTCGATACCGATCGGGGTGATGACGGAGACCTGCGCGTCCACCACGTTGGTGGCGTCCCACCGCCCGCCGAGACCCACCTCGACGACGGCGACGTCGACCGGGGCCTCCGCGAACGCCGCGAACGCCATCGCGGTCACCACCTCGAACTTGCTCATTCTGGGCCCGCCCGCGGCCTCCGACTGCGCGTCGATCATCTCGACGTACGGCAGGATGTCGCGGTACGTGTCGACGTACTGGCGAGGGGTCAGCGGCACCCCGTCGACAGCGATCCGCTCGGTGGCCAACTGCAGGTGGGGGCTGGTGGTGCGACCGGTGCGCCGGTGGAACGCCCGCAGCAGCGACTCGATCATCCGGGTGACCGACGTCTTGCCGTTGGTGCCCGCGACGTGGATGGACGGGTAGTTCGCCTGCGGGGACCCGAGCAGGTCCATCAGCGCACTGATGCGCGTGAGCGACGGCTCGATGGTCGTCTCGCCCCAGCGCTGGTCCAGTTCGGACTCCACCAGCGTGAACTCGGCGAGATCGACCGGCGAGGGTCCCGTCACCCCCTCCGGCCCGGAGTTTCCCGGATAGCTCACGCCGGCCCCATCTCACGCAGGCGTGCGGTGATGCGCTCGACGTCCTCGCGGGCGATCTGCTGCCGTGCGCGGATCTTGTCCACGACCGCCTCGGGGGCCTTGCCGATGAAGGCCTCGTTGCCCAGCTTGGCCGTGGTCGCGGCGAGTTCCTTCTCCGCGGCCGCGAGATCCTTCTCGGCGCGCTTGCGCTCGGCAGCCACGTCGACGGTGCCGGACGTGTCGACGGAGACGACGACGGTACCGAGCGAGAGTCGGACCTCGATGGACGCCGTCTCGGCGAAGTCCTCCTCCGGCTCCGTCAGGAAGGCGAGCGCACGGGTCGCGGGGATCTGTGCCGTGAGGTCCGCCTCCTCGACCCCGAGCAGCCGCGCCGGGACCTTCTGCTTCGGCTTCACGCCCTGGTCGCTGCGGAAGCGGCGCACCTCGGTGATGAGCTTCTGCATGTCGGACACGCGTTGCAACGCGACGGGATCGGCTCCGACCCCGGTCTCCTTCGGCCACGGTGCGACCACGATGCTCTCGCCGCCCGTGAGCGCCTTCCAGAGCGTCTCGGTGACGAACGGGACAACCGGATGCAGCAGGCGGAGAATGGAATCGAGCACGACACCGAGGACGATACGAGTGGGTTCCGCCGCGCTCTCCGACGAGAACTGCACCTTGGCCAGTTCGAGGTACCAGTCGCAGACCTCGTCCCAGGCGAAGTGGTACAGCGCCTCGCACGCCTTGCCGAACTCGTAGCGGTCCAGCGCGTCGTCCACCTCGGCGCGCACCGTCGCCAGCCGGTCGAGGATCCAGCGGTCGGCGTCCGTGAGCGTCTCGCGGGCCGGGAGATCCTGCACCACAGCGCCGTTCATCAACGCGAACTTGGTGGCGTTGAACAGCTTGGTGGCGAAGTTGCGCGAACTCTGCGCGTTGTCCTCGCCGACCGAGAGGTCACCGCCGGGATGCGCGCCGCGCGCCAGCGTGAAACGCAGTGCATCCGCACCGAATCGGTCGACCCAGTCGAGAGGGTCGATGCCGTTGCCCTTCGACTTCGACATCTTGCGGCCGAACTCGTCACGCACCAACCCGTGCAGGAACACGTCGCGGAACGGCACCGGACCGGGCAGCTCGTCGCCGACGGTGGTGCCGAACATCATCATGCGGGCGACCCAGAAGAACAGGATGTCGTAACCCGTGACGAGAACGCTGGTGGGATAGAACTTCTCGAGGTCGGGAGTGCGGTCGGGCCAGCCCATCGTCGAGAAGGGCCACAGGCCGGACGAGAACCACGTGTCCAACACGTCCGGGTCCTGCACCCAGCCCTCGGGCGGCGTCTCGTCGGGGCCCAGGCAGACCGTCTCACCGTCGGGTCCGTACCAGATGGGGATGCGGTGCCCCCACCACAGCTGGCGCGAGATGCACCAGTCGTGCATGTCGTCGACCCAGGCGAACCACCGCGGTTCCTGACTCTTCGGGTGCACCACGGTGCGCCCGTCGCGCACGGCGTCGCCGGCGGAGGCCGCCAACGTGGAGACGTTCACCCACCACTGGAGGGAGAGTCGCGGCTCGATGGGCTCGCCGCTGCGCTCGGAGTGGCCGACACTGTGGACGTACGGACGCTTCTCGGCGACGACGCGGCCCTGCTCCGCGAGTGCCTCGCGCACGGCGACACGAGCCTCGAAGCGGTCCATACCGTCGAACTGCGTTCCGGTGTCGGCGATCCGGCCCGACGTGTCCATGATCGACGGCATCGGCAAGCTGTGCCGGAGACCCATCTCGAAGTCGTTGGGGTCGTGTGCCGGCGTGATCTTCACGGCGCCGGTGCCGAACTCGGGGTCGACGTAGTCGTCGGCGACGACCGGGATCTCGCGGTCGAGGAACGGGTGCGGAAGCGTCGTTCCCACCAGGTCCCGGTAGCGCTCGTCGTCGGGGTGAACGGCGACAGCGGTGTCGCCGAGCATCGTCTCGACACGAGTGGTGGCGACCACCACGTGCGGTTCGTCGTCGTTCAACGATCCGTAGCGCAGCGAGACCAGTTCGCCCTCGACGTCCTCGTACTTGACCTCGATGTCGGAGATCGCCGTCTTGAGCACCGGCGACCAGTTGACGAGGCGCTCGGCGCGGTAGATCAGGCCACGATCGTGGAGCAGCTTGAACATGGTCTGGACGGCACGCGAGAGGCCCTCGTCCATCGTGAACCGCTCGCGGCTCCAGTCGACGCCGTCACCGATCCGGCGCATCTGCTCGCCGATGGTGCCGCCGGACTCACGCTTCCACTCCCACACCTTCTCGATGAAGGCGTCCCGACCCAGTTCGTCCTTGGACGTTCCCTCGGCGACGAGTTGCTTCTCCACGAGCGACTGCGTGGCGATGCCCGCGTGGTCCATGCCGGGAAGCCACAGCACCTCGTAGCCCTGCATCCTCTTGCGGCGGGACAGGACGTCCATCAGTGTGTGATCGAGGGCATGGCCCATGTGCAGGCTGCCGGTGACGTTGGGCGGCGGGAGCACGATCGAGTACCCCGGCTTCGCGCTGTCCGGATCGGCGACGAAGTACCCGGAGTCGACCCATCCCTGGTAGAGGCCTGCTTCCACGTCACCGGGATTCCAGGCCTTGGGCAGGCGGTCGGCAGGGTTCTCGTCGGGCGCTGTCGTCGATCTGGTCACCGGGTGATTCTAGTGCGCGTCGGGATCGACGGTCCGGCCCGGTCGCGCCGCGAGGATCTCGGGCATCGGAGTGGATTGTCCGAGTACGTGCTCGGCCAGGAAGGCGTGCACGGCGCCGTACCAGACAGCGGTGTGCTGCGGCGAGAGGATCCAGTGGTTCTCGTCGGGGAAGTACAGGAACCGGTGCACGGTCTCCCCGTTCTCGTCGGCGGGAGAACCGGACTCGGACAACAGCTCCCACCACAACCGCAGCGCTTCGCCCACGGGCACGCGATAGTCCTTGTCGCCGTGGATCACCAGCATCGGGGTGACGATGTCCGCGACGGCCAGGTGCGGTGAGTTCTCGAACGCCATCTCCGGCGTCATCTCGTGCGCCCAGTACGACGCCTCGTCGGTGGTGGGACCGAACTGGTCCAGCGCCCACAGACCGGCGTGCGAGACGATCGCCCGGAAGCGGTCGGTGTGACCTGCGACCCAGTTGGCCATGTAGCCGCCGAACGAGCCGCCCATCATCGCCGTGCGCGTGGAGTCGATGTCCTCGCGTTGCTCGACGGCGTCGGTGACGGCCATCAGGTCCGTGTAGGGCTCCGTCCCCCATCGGCCCCAGCCGCGCTGCACGAACGCCTGCCCGTACCCGGTGGACAGTGCCGGATCGGGGAGCAGGACGGCGAATCCCTGGGCCACCAGCATCCACGGATTCCAGCGCCACGACCAGGCGTTCCACGATCCGAGCGGTCCGCCATGCGCCCACAGCACCAGCGGCGCGGGCCAGTCGGCGGACGTGCCCGTGGGGAGAGCCAACCAGGCGCGCACCCGCACACCGTCCTCGGCGGTGGTCTCGACGTCCTCGAGGGTGCCCGGCAGTGCCGGCGTGGCGGCCGGTGATCGCAGCTCGGTCACCGCACCGTCGACGAGCGTGATCCGGACCGGATGCGGCGGAACGAGATACGACGAGCGCAGCGCGTGGACGACATCACCGTCCGGAGCCGGGCGCAGGTCGGTGTAGGCGTGGTCGTCCTGCGTCAGGCGGCGGGCCGCGTCGCGCGTCACGACGAAGATCGGTGCCCGGCCGTCGTCGTCCGCCGTCACCAGGATGCTGCGCCCGTCGGCGGACCACACCGGCGACGACGGCCACCGGTCCCACCCGGCCGCCCACTGCTCCGGCAGCCCGGTCGTCAGGTCGAGGACGTGCAGCGTGGTCCGCGGCGCCGCATCCGGTTCCGGATGCGTCTCGCGCACATAGGCGACGCGCGTTCCGTCCGGCGAGACGGCAGGGGCTCCGACGTCGGCCACCGGGTCGTCGACCAGCACGGCGTCGGCACCGTCCGAGGTGTCGATCCGGACGAGCACGTGCCGTGTGGTGGCATCGGCTCCCGCGACCCTGCGTGTGGCCACCAGCCACGAGCCGTCGGGAGCCACCGCGACGGAGGTGTCGCGGTACGCGCCGCCGCCCGCCGAACCGCCGGGTCGCGGCGTCACCGTCCGCAGTGCGACGTCGGTGTCCTCGGTATCGCCGAGGTTCCCCACGAAGACGTGCGTGGACGCCGGACCGAGGTCGCTGTCCCAGTGCCGCATCGGATATCCGCTGTGCAGGATCGCGGAGACGGCCTTGTCCTTCCGCAGCGCGCGCAGCGTCTCGTCACGGTCGACGTCGCCCAGAACCTCACCGGCGACGGCGAACACCGGCGCGTCGGACGCGGCCACGACTCCCCCGACCCCTCCGCCGCGGTGCGCGACTCTGCGGGCCTCTCCGCCCCGCGCGGACAGCGCCCACACCGCGGACGGTGCGTCGTCGTCACCGGACGCCGCTCGCACGAAGAGCAGGTCGCCGTTCGCGGCGAAGGTCGGTGCGGAGTCACCGGTGGCGGACCGGGTGAGCCGGCGCGGCGCCGACGTGCCGTCCGTCGCGATGGACCACAGACTCGAGACGTACTTCGTCCGTGCGGCATTCAGCTCGGACATCGTGGTGACGAGCAACGCTCCGTCGACGGACAGTGCGAGCCCCGCGATGCGGGGAAGGTCGAGGTAGGCGTCGGGAGTCCGGAAAGCGCTCGCGTCGGTCATGCCCCCGAACCTAGGCGATCACCCGAGCACCGCGCGACGTCTGCTCCGCCACCAGCGGTCGATCGCCGGTCGCAGCGCGGTCAGCCCCTTGTAGTCGGCCATGTCACGCGGCAGCTCCGCGGTGACCGCGACGACGCGCTCCGCCCAGCCGGGCACCGCGGCGAGTTCGTCGAGCGAGGCCTGATGGGTGCGGATGAGGAAGAGGATCGCACCGGACGGAGCGAGGCGCGTCAGGTGCTGCACCTCGACCCGCAGGCAGAGGCGCCGGCCGACCTCGTCGACGGACGCGGTCTCGAGGTGCCGTCGCGCGGGTGCCCACTCCCCGCGCGTCTCCAGAGAGGCGTCGAGCCGATGATCGACCCCGAGCGACCAGTTGGTGCGCCGCACGATCGCTCCCGCACCCAGCCCGAGGAGGAACGCGCGCGCCCGCGCCACGACCCCCTCGTCCCGCACACGCGGGACGGGACCGTGGATGTCCTCGAAGCTCGCACCCAGAGCGAAGTTCACGGACCACCCCGACGCGAACGTCACCACGCCCGCGTCGGCGAACAGCTCGCCCCCGCGGGTGTCCAGCAGGACGAGATCGTCCGGGGTCTCCCCTGCCGCCAGCAGCAGTGGGTCGACGCTCGGGTCACCTCTGGCGACGTCGATGCTGGTGCCGGACAATCTGTTCGAGAAACGGACACGCCCGTCGTCGAGATCGAGCGTCGTCTCGTCGGGCACGCTGCGGTGCAGTTCGGTCAGCACCGTCTCGAGCGCGTCCCACCCGGCCGGCGCCATGTGCGGCAACGACACCGCTCGCCTGGGGTCCCGTGCGAGGATGCGGGCGCGTTCGGCCAGCGCGTCCCGATAGTCGGTGCCCGGTTCGACGACGTGCTCACCCCAGCCGCCCGCTGCGGTCCGATGAGCCGTGCGCGCCGGTTCGAGATTCGTGCTGTACCGGTACGTGTCACCGTCGAAGGGGAACGGGAAGGCCCGTAGGTCGGTCACAGGTCCACCACCAGACGGTCCCCCGCGGCGCGGGACACGCAGACCATCATCGAATCCGACCGTGTGCGTTCGTCGTCGGACAGGAACAGGTCGCGATGATCGACGGCGCCCGCGAGCACGGGCGTCCGACACCGACCGCAGACACCGTGACGACACTGCCGGTCGACGGACACGGCGGCAGTGTCGAGGACGTCCAGCACCGACTCGTCGGCCGACACCGGCAGGGTGCGACCGCTGCGCGCGAGTTCGAGCACGAACGACCGGCGAGGAGTATCGGGGCGGATGAACGCCTCGGTGTGCAGACGGCTCTCCGGCCAGCCCACCGCACGCGCGGCAGTCAGCGTCGCTTCGACGAGAGAGGGTGGCCCGCAGACGAACAGGTGAGTTCCCAGTGGCTGCCGGGTGAGCGCGTCCGCCAGTCCGCTCGTGAAGTCCTCGCGGGTGGTGCTGATCCGCGCATCGCACGACGTGGCCACGTCCTCGGCGAACGCGCCGCGTTCCGACCGGTGGACGTAGTGCACCTCGGCGGTCGACCCGAGCCACCGCGCCAGGGACAGGATCGGCGTGATGCCGATCCCGCCGGCCACCAGCAGGTGCCTCCGCGCACGGAGAACCGGAGCGAAGGTGCTGCGCGGAGTGTCGACCTCGACGAGGTCACCCGGGCGCCGGCTCTGCAGCCATCGCGACCCGGCGCCGACGGCGAGTACCGCGCACGAGTAGAGGGACGGGGCGTGCGGCGGCCCGATCAGGGAATAGGCGTTGTACGGGGCGGACGCGTCGTCGCCGCAGCGCACCACCACGTGGCTTCCGGGCACGAACGACGGCAGCGCGTCCCCCGAGCGCAGCGGCGCGAGGTCGATGCGCCGCACCGCACCGTCCGGAGTGACCGCGGTCGAGTGGACCACCCGCAGTGTCACGACGCGGCGTCCGGAACGCCGAGGCGAGCAGCGAGACGGCTCGAGACATGGTCGGTCACCACGAGATTCGCACCGCAGGACCCACAGGGCGGTGCCGGTCCGACCGTTCCGCACACCGGGCAGTAGACGTCGACACTGCCGTCCTGCGTGACGACGACGGAGATCTCGTCGGGTTCTGCGCCCGCCCGCAGCGCCCGCTCACGGTAGACCGCGACATCGGCTGCGGAACCGATCAGCACACAGCGCCAGCCGACCACCGCACGGTCCGTCTCGGCCTCGAACCACGCGTCCGACTCCGTACCTCGCACCGCGAATCGGCCCGGGCTCTCACCGGCCGAGTCCGGACGGTCGGCGTCGCCGATGATCAGCACGGTCACGCCGCCGACAGTACCGCCGGCCGATCCACCGTCGGGCCTGTCAGCGCACGAGAGGTGCCAGCCGGCCGGGGATCTCCTGCAACGCGAACGGCAGGCTGAGCACGGTGCTCCACGCCATGGCCTCGGCGGCCTCGTCCTCGAGAATGATCACGCGATTCTCCTGGACGGCGGTCAGCTGCTGGTAGACGGGAGTGGCCGCCAGCTCGGCACGGAGTTTGTCACCGAAGCCGCCACCGGCGTACCAGACGAGCACGTCGACGTCGGCGAGAGACAACTGCTCGGTGCTCACGGTGGCGAAGTTGCGCTCGCCCACCTGGTCGACGACCGGCGGATTCACGAAGCCCAGTTCGTTGAGGAAGCGCACCTTCGGGTCCTGCGCGCCGTAGACACCGAACTGTCCGGGGCCCTGCAGCGCTCCGAGCAGCACCGTCTTGCCGGCGAACGACGGGTTGGCGGCAGCCGTGTCGGCGAACTCGCGCTCGAGATCGGTGATCAGCGTGCTCGCCTGATCGGCCCGACCGAGCGCCTGGCCGAGCAGTGTGGTCTGGTCGCGCCACGGAATGCCGTAGTCGACGAAACCGGTCGGCTGGGTGACGGTCGGGGCGAGCTGGGACAGCGAGTCGAACTCCGACTGCGTGATACCGGCATAGGTACCGACGATGAGATCGGGGCCTGCCGACGCCACCTTCTCCACGTCGATGCCCTCGGACGCGGTCCCGACGATCGCCGGTGCGGCGCCCCCCAGCGCAGACTGCGCCCAGGGCCAGGTCGCGGACGGGTAGTCGCCGTACCAGTCGAACACTCCGACCGGAACGACACCCAGCGCGAGCAGGGTGTCCTGGTCGTTGTACCCGACGCTGACGACGCGCTGCGGATCCGACGGCACGGTGACCTCGCCGTACTTCGTGGACACGGTCGCGCCGGAGTCCTGCGATCCGCCGGAGTCCGAACTGCTGCACGCAGCGGCCACCGCGACGATCGCGCCGGTGGCACCGAGGAGGAAAGAACGACGTGAGACGCCGGCCGACATGGCCATGGTGAGGTGGTCCCTTCGATGGACGGCGGGGACCCAGCCCCCCTGGTGTAGGCAAGGCTAACTTATGCACCGCCGCCTCGGACACGGGTCCGTCCGCGCGCCGGGCCGACGCGGGTCCACTATGGAGTGATGAGCACGTCGCACGAGAGCCACCACTGATGGGCCGCGCCACCGTCCGCCGACCGGTCGTCCGCATCCGCGGACCGCACCGCTCGTCACGGCCCGACACCGTGGTCGCCGAGGAACCGTTGGAGTTACGCGTCGGCGGCAAGGCGTTGGCCGTCACCATGCGTACGCCCGGACACGACGTCGAACTCGCGCACGGGTTCCTCGCCACCGAGGGCGTCATCGGCGGCCGCGACGACATTCTGGCCGCACGGTACTGCGACGGTGTCGACGACGAGGGGCTCAACACCTACAACGTGCTCGATCTCGCTCTGGCAGCGCACGTCCCACCACCCGACCCCGGGGTCGAACGGAACTTCTACACGACGTCGTCCTGCGGCGTCTGCGGCAAGGCGTCACTCGATGCGGTGCGGCTCAAGACCCGCCACTCCCCCGGAGCCGACGGCGCGACAGTCACGACGACCGTCCTGACCACGCTCCCGGACACCCTCCGCGAGCACCAGCGCATCTTCGCGTCCACGGGCGGGCTGCACGCGGCCGCGCTCTTCGACACGGACGGCACGCTTCTCGCGGTGCGGGAGGACGTCGGCCGACACAACGCCGTGGACAAGGTGATCGGGTGGGCGGTTCTCGAGGGACGGGTTCCTCTCACGGGAACGGTGCTCATGGTCAGCGGACGCGCATCCTTCGAGCTCGCGCAGAAGGCCGTCATGGCCGGGATCCCGATCCTCGCCGCGGTGTCCGCGCCGTCGTCGCTCGCCGTCGACCTCGCCGACGAGTCCGGCCTGACTGTCGTCGGCTTCCTCCGCGGAGACGGTATGAACGTCTACACCCACGCCCACCGTGTGATCAGCGAGCCGCCGCCCGACGACGCCCGGTGATCAGACCGACGACGGTCAACAGCACGAGCACCGCGAGGGTGGCGAGTACCTGACGACGGGACGACGCGTCCGTCAGCATGAGCACGGTCAGGCCCACGAGGAGCGCAAGCGCCACCCAGCTGAGGTACGGGAACGCCCACATGCGAACGGGCAGTGGACCTGCCGCCTCCAGACGGCGTCGTAGTCGTAGCTGCGACGCCACCGTCACCGCCCAGATCGCCAACAGGGACGCGCCCACGGCGTTGAGCAGGAACGTCAGCAGACCGTCGAGGTCGAGATAGTTCAGCAGCACGGCCACGAAGCCGAAGAACACCGAGACGAGCAGCGCGGCACGCGGGACCCCCGACGCATCCACCCGCGCCAACGGCCCCCTCCGGCCTTCCCGCAGCGCCAGTGAGTACATCATCCGGCTGGTCGCGTAGATCTGCGCGTTGAAGGCACTGAGCAGAGACAGCACGATGACGGCCTCCATGAAGCCGACCACCCCGGAGAGGTTCGCCTGCTGCAGCACCAGCGTGAACGGGCTCTCCGCGGCCGACTGCGCCTCGTCGAGACGGTTCCACGGCAGCAACAACGTGATCACCAGGATCGACCCGAGGTAGAAGACGCTGATGCGCCACACGACGCTGCGCACCGCGCGCCCCACCGACAGGGCCGGGTCCTTCGACTCGGCCGCCGCGATGGTCACGATCTC
This sequence comes from Rhodococcus sp. NBC_00297, assembly GCF_036173065.1. Lineage (NCBI taxonomy): Bacteria > Bacillati > Actinomycetota > Actinomycetes > Mycobacteriales > Nocardiaceae > Rhodococcus > Rhodococcus sp. NBC_00297. The sequence continues at coordinate 3,823,457 of NZ_CP108041.1, read as the reverse complement.
GATGCCGCCGAAGGCGAACGCCACGACCAGCAAGCCCGCGGCGATGCCCGAGACGCCATTGGGCGCGAACCCACCGAGACCGGTGAAGTTGGCGGCGCCGACAGGGGCCGAACCGGGGAGCAGGCCGAACACCAGCAACGTCCCGACGACGAGGAACCCGATGATGACGGTGACCTTGATAGCAGCGAACCAGAACTCGAACTCGCCGAAGTTCGACACCTTCGCGAGGTTGATCGCGGCGAAGACGACCATGGCCACGAGGGCGGGGATCCACGGATCCACGCCGAACCATGCACCCATGAAGGCTGCGGCGCCGGTCATCTCGGCGCCCATGACCATGACGAGGGTGAACCAGTACAGCCAGCCGGTGACGAAGCCGGCGGTGCGGCCGAACGCCATCTCGGCGTAGGTCGAGAACGATCCCGACGACGGCGAGGCGGCGGCCATCTCGCCGAGCATGCGCATGACGAGGATCACGAGGAAGCCGGCGATGGCGTAGGACAGGAGGACGGCGGGTCCCGCGGCGGCGATGCCGGCGCCCGTGCCCAGGAACAGCCCGGCGCCGATCGCGGAGCCGAGGCCCATCATCGTCAGGTGGCGGACCTTCAGTCCGTCGGTGAGTGAGTCGACCATGAGAAGGAAACGGTAACGCTACGTCCGGACGCGGACCTCGGCGCCCGTCGCCGCGAGGACGTCGTCGACCCCCACGCCGGGTGCGGTCTCGATCAGTTCGAGCCCGTCCGCCGTGACGTCGAGGACCGCCAGATCGGTGATGATGCGGTGCACGCAGCCGCGACCGGTGAGCGGGAGCGTGCAGCTCTCGACGATCTTGGGCTCCCCGCTGCGGGAGACGTGTTCCATCATCACGATGACGCGTCGCGCTCCGTGGACCAGGTCCATCGCGCCGCCCATCCCCTTGACCATGTGGCCGGGGATCATCCAGTTGGCGAGATCACCGCGGCTGTCCACCTGCATCGCGCCGAGGACGGCGACGTCCACGGCGCCGCCGCGGATCATGCCGAAGGACTGTGCCGAGTCGAAGAACGAGGCCCCCGGGAGCACGGTGACGGTCTCCTTGCCGGCATTGATCAGCTCGGGATCGAGTTCGTCCTCGGTGGGGTACGGGCCCACGCCCAGAACTCCGTTCTCCGAGTGCAGGATCACGGTCCTGTCGGGGGGAATGTGGGCCGGGATCAACGTGGGCATACCGATGCCCAGGTTCACGTACTGCCCGTCCTCGAGTTCGGCGGCCACCCGTGCCGCCATCTCGTCCCGTGTGCGGGGAGTCGGGGTCATGACCGCACCGTCCTGCGCTCGATCCCGACCGTCACGGGCCCGACGACGACGACGCGCTGAACGTGGATTCCGGGCGTGTGCACGTCCTCGGGCGTCAGCTCCCCCGGCTCGACCAGATGCTCCACCTGGGCGATGGTGATGCGCCCCGACTCCGCTGCCGGTGGATTGAAGTTGCGGGCGCTGGCCCGGTAGACGAGATTGCCGTACCGATCACCCTTCCAGGCGTGCACCAGTGCGAAGTCGGCGGCGATCCCGCGCTCGAGGACATGGGTGACACCGTCGAACTCGCGCGTCTCCTTCGGGGCCGAGGCGAGAGCGACCCCGCCGGCGCCGTCGTACCGCTGTGGCAGCCCGCCCTCGGCGACCTGGGTCCCCACCCCCGCGGGGGTGAAGAAGGCCGGGACTCCGGCGCCGCCCGCTCGCAGCCGCTCGGCGAGCGTGCCCTGCGGTGTCAGCTCCACTTCGAGCTCACCGCCGAGGTACTGGCGGGCGAACTCCTTGTTCGACCCGACGTACGAGCTGACGGTCCTGCGGATCCGGCCCTGCTCCAACAGGATTCCCAACCCGAAGCCGTCGGTCCCGCAGTTGTTGCTGATGGTCTCGAGATCGGTCGCACCCTGATCGAGCAGTGCAGCGATCAAAAGCTCCGGCACACCGACCAGACCGAATCCGCCCACCGCGATCGACGATCCGCTCGGGATGTCGGCCACCGCCTCGGCGGCCGAGGCCACCACCTTGTTCATCATGACCGTGACCCTAACGCACTGTTCGACAAGTGAACAGAAGTCCGTGATGCGAACACTGTGCTTCAATGAGACACGCGCATCCGAGCCGACGAGGAGTGGACCCCATGACCGAGCCCGCACCGCCGCAGACCCGCGCTGCCGCCGCGGATCACGTGCAGTCCCTCGCCCGCGGACTCGCGGTGATCCGGGCCTTCGACGCGGACCATCCCCGTCGCACGCTGTCCGAGGTCGCCCGAGCCACCGATCTCACCCGCGCCACGGCCCGTCGCTTCCTGCTCACCCTGGTCGAACTCGGGTACGTCCGCACCGACGGCACCACCTTCGCGCCGACTCCGAGGGTCCTCGATCTCGGCTACTCGTACCTCTCGTCGCTCTCGCTCCCCGAGATCGCCGGACCGCATCTCGAGGCATTGACCGCGCGCGTGCACGAGTCCTCGTCGGTGTCCGTCCTGGACGACCTCGACGTCGTCTACGTCGCCCGGGTCCCGGTGAGCCGCATCATGACCGTGTCCATCACCATCGGCACCCGTTTCCCCGCCTACGCCACCTCGATGGGCAGAGTCCTGTGGGCCGGTGTCGACGAGAACGCTCTCGCGGACCTTCTCGCGCGCACCGACCTCCGCGACCGCACGGGACGAACGGTGACGACGGAGTCGAGCCTGCGCGCCGAACTCGATCGCGTTCGGGCACAGGGCTTCTGCATCGTCGATCAGGAACTCGAGATCGGACTCCGCTCGGTCGCCGCGCCGCTGCACGGGCACGGCGGCGCCGTCACCGCCGCGGTCAACATCAGCACGCCCGCGGCGCGCTACTCGCTCGACGAGTTGAGAACCACCGTCGTGCCGGCGCTGCTGAGCACCGCGGCCGCCATCGACGCCGATCTCGCCCGCGTCGCGTCGCGGTCGGACGCAGCCCACACCTCCTGACCTCTCCCCCCACCCGAACACCGACACACGAGACGAGACCACGCCATGCTCGACGCCGTCATCTGCGCTCCGCTGCGCACCCCCGTGGGCCGCTTCGGCGGGGCCCTGAAGACCGTTCCCGCAGCGGACCTCGCGTCTGCCGTGATCATCGAGATCCTCTCGCGCACCGGGCTGTCCGGCGCCGACATCGACGACGTGATCCTCGGGCAGGGCGCACCGAACGGCGAGGCACCGGCGATCGGACGCGTCGCCGCACTAGATGCGGGGCTCGGCATCGGCGTCCCCGGCCGCCAGGTCGACCGCCGCTGCGGGTCCGGGCTGCAGGCCGTTCTCGACGCCTGCATGCAGGTCTCCACGGGCGTGAGCGACGTCGTGCTCGCGGGCGGCGTGGAGTCGATGAGCTCCACCGAGTTCTACACAGACGGTGTGCGGTGGGGCGTCGGCGCCGACTCCGTGCCCCTCCAGGACAGGCTCGCACGGGCCCGGATCACGGCCGGCGGCACACACTTTCCCGTGCCCGGTGGGATGATCGAGACGGCCGAGAACCTCCGCGAGCAGTACGGTGTGCCCCGCGCCGACCAGGACGCCTTCGCGGTGCAGTCCCACCAGCGCGCCGTCGCGGCGCAACGGAGCGGCGTCTTCGCCGAGGAGATCGTGCCCGTCACGGTGCCTCGGCGCAGGGGCGATCCCGTCGTCGTCACCGACGACGAGCACCCCCGAGCCGACACCACCCTCGAGTCGCTGTCCCGGCTCCGCCCGATCCGCGGAACGATCGATCCGGAATCGACGGTCACCGCCGGCAACGCCAGCGGCCAGAACGACGGCGCCGCGCTCTGCCTCGTCACCACGGCGGACAGGGCCGCAGCGCTGGGGCTGACACCCCTGGTCCGACTCGCCGGATGGGCGGTGGCCGGTGTCGCGCCGGCGACGATGGGCATCGGCCCGGTCCCGGCGACGGCCGCCGTTCTCGGCCGGCTCGGCCTCACCCTCGACGACATGGACGTCGTCGAACTGAACGAGGCGTTCGCCGCCCAGGTGTTGTCGGTGCTGACCGAGTGGTCGATGGACCCCGCCGACCCTCGGCTCAACCCGCACGGCTCGGGCATCTCCCTCGGCCACCCGGTCGGCGCGACCGGCGCACGCATCCTGACCACCCTCGCTCACGAGATGGTGCGACGAGACGTGCGGTACGGCCTCGAGACGATGTGCATCGGCGGCGGCCAGGGACTCGCGGCGGTGTTCGAACGCGTCTAGGGACGGTCCGCGTGCCCGAGGTCTCGCTCCGGGTCGACCTCGTCTCGAACGAGTTGCTTCAGGACGGTGATCTCGGGAAAACCGCCGCGCTCCTTGCGATCCCACACCACGGACTCCCCCACCACGACGCGGAAGACTCCGCCGGTGCCGGGAATCAGCGCCACCTCGGTGAGGTCGGATCCGAAAGTCTGCAGCAGTTCCTGCGCCATCCATCCGGCTCGCAGGAGCCACTGACACTGGGTGCAGTACGTGATCGCGACGCGCATGGCGGCGACCCTACCCCCGACGTTCCAGAGCCCCGACGCTCCAGAGCCCCGACGCACGAGAACCCCGGCGACCATCGGTCGTCGGGGCTCTCGATCGAGCTGAGGGGGTCAGGCGCTCTTCTCGCGCCGTTCCGGCCGGTCCGGCTTGCGCGGCACGATGGTGGGGAGCACGTTGTCGTTCACGGTCTCCGCCGTCACGACCACCTTCGCCACGTCGTCACGACTGGGGATGTCGAACATGACCGGGTTGAGCACTTCCTCCATGATCGCGCGCAGTCCACGAGCGCCCGTGCCGCGATGGATGGCCTGCTCGGCCATCGCGTCCAGCGCGTCCGGGGTGAACTCCAATTCGACACCGTCCATGTCGAACAGGCGCGTGTACTGCTTCACCAGAGCGTTCTTCGGCTCCGACAGGATGGTCACGAGGGACTCCTTGTCGAGATGCGTGACCGACGCGACGACCGGCAGGCGACCGATGAACTCGGGAATCAGACCGAACTTGATCAGATCCTCGGGCATGACCTCGGCGAAGTGGTCCTGCGTGTCGATCTCGGCCTTGGAGTGGACCTCGGCGCCGAAGCCGAGGCCTCGCTTGCCGATGCGGTCCGACACGATCTTCTCGAGCCCGGCGAAGGCACCGGCGACGATGAAGAGCACGTTGGTCGTGTCGATCTGGATGAACTCCTGGTGCGGGTGCTTGCGTCCACCCTGCGGCGGGACACTGGCCTGTGTGCCCTCGAGGATCTTGAGCAGGGCCTGCTGCACACCCTCGCCGGAGACGTCGCGCGTGATCGACGGGTTCTCGCTCTTGCGAGCGATCTTGTCGACCTCGTCGATGTAGATGATGCCGGTCTCGGCGCGCTTGACGTCGTAGTCCGCGGCCTGGATCAGCTTGAGGAGGATGTTCTCGACGTCCTCACCGACGTACCCCGCCTCGGTCAACGCGGTGGCGTCGGCGATGGCGAACGGGACGTTCAGCATCTTCGCCAGCGTCTGCGCGAGGTAGGTCTTGCCGCAACCGGTGGGGCCGAGCATCAGGATGTTGGACTTGGCCAGTTCCACGGTCTCACCACGGGCGTCACGGGCCTTGTCGCCGGCCTGGATGCGCTTGTAGTGGTTGTAGACCGCAACGGCGAGACGACGCTTCGCCGTGTCCTGACCGATGACGTAGTTCTCCAGGAAGTCGCGGATCTCCGCGGGCTTGGGCAACTCGTCGAGCTTGACCTCGCTCGACTCGGCCAGTTCTTCCTCGATGATCTCGTTGCACAGATCGATGCACTCGTCACAGATGTAGACACCTGGTCCGGCAATGAGCTTCTTGACCTGCTTCTGGCTCTTTCCGCAGAAAGAGCACTTGAGCAGATCACCACCGTCACCGATGCGTGCCATGAGCGTTAGTCCTCACTAGTGAAAGAGAATCTCTGCGTGCGACCGTACCCGCCTTCGCGGTCGGAGGTCGACTTCTGACGCAACCCGAGCAGGCATGTCGGACCGGCGTCGCACCCCCTCGGACGTGGGTGAATCGATGCAGTCCGGGGGCTCGGAACCGGCCGGAGCCACCCGTCGACGACCCGTCGTCCGGGCGTGTCGGGAGCGGCCTCCGGCCGGCCGGCGTCACTTGCGTGCGGAGAGCTTGCGGTACTCGAAGACGGTGTCGATGATCCCGTAGTCCTTGGCCTCCTCGGCCGTGAGGATCTTGTCGCGATCGGTGTCCTTGCGGATGACGTCGGCGTCCTTGCCGGTGTGGCGACCGAGGGTGGTCTCCATCAGACGACGCATGCGCTCGATCTCCCGAGCCTGGATCTCGAGGTCCGACACCTGGCCCTGCACACCGCCGGTGGACGGCTGGTGGATGAGGACGCGAGCGTTCGGCAGTGCCGCACGCTTGCCGGGGGCACCCGCTGCGAGCAGCACAGCGGCGGCCGACGCGGCCTGACCGAGGCAGACGGTCGCGACATCGGCGCGCACGTACTGCATCGTGTCGTAGATCGCCATCAGCGACGTGAACGAGCCACCGGGCGAGTTGATGTACATCGTGATGTCGCGGTCGGGATCGAGACCCTCGAGCACGAGCAGCTGCGCCATGATGTCGTTCGCCGAGGCGTCGTCGACCTGCACGCCGAGGAAGATGATGCGCTCCTCGAAGAGCTTGTTGTACGGGTTCGACTCCTTGACGCCGTAGCTGGAGTGCTCGACGAAGGACGGGAGGATGTAGCGGGAATCGGGCCCGGCGGGCGAGCTGGAGCCGGGGAGAGAACGGGGATCGAAGAGCTGGGACATCAGTACTCCAAGGGTGTGGGTGAAGAGATCGGACGACCGACAGGAGCGAGCGCGTCGCGCGCTGCGCTGTCCGGTCCGATCAGTTGTCGGCTCCGCTGGTGCCGCCGGCCTGCTCGGCGCGTGTGATGACGTGATCGACCATGCCGTACTCGAGGGCCTGCTGCGCCGTGAACCACCGGTCGCGGTCGGAGTCCTCGGTGACCTGCTCGAACGACTGGCCGGTGTGCTGTGCGATCAGTTCGGCCATCTCGCGCTTGGTGAGGGCGAACTGCTCGGCCATGATGGCGATGTCCGCCGCGCTGCCGCCGATTCCGGCGGACGGCTGGTGCATCATGATGCGGGCGTGCGGCAGGGCGTAGCGCTTGCCCTTGGTCCCGGCGGTGAGCAGAAACTGGCCCATCGACGCCGCCAGGCCCATCGCGTAGGTCGCGACGTCGCACTCGGCGAAGTTCATCGTGTCGTAGATCGCCATGCCGGCCGAGACGGAACCGCCGGGCGAGTTGATGTAGAGCGCGATGTCGCGAGTGGGGTCCTCTGCCGAGAGCAGGAGGATCTGGGCGCACAGCTTGTTCGCGATGTCGTCGTCGACCTGCGTGCCGAGGAAGATGATGCGCTCACGGAGCAGACGCTCGTAGACGGAGTCGCTGAGGTTGAGTCCGGCGGTCGCGGACGTCATGGCCGGAGCGGTCACGATCGACCCTGCCTGACGGGACGGCCCTGCCTGGTCGGTGTTGGTCGCCGGGTTCGTGGTGGTCACGGTACCTGCCTTCTCGTGCTCGATGTGGTCTCGCCTGAACGAGTTTCTCGCCGTGAGCGCGAACGTTCCCTGTGGACGGAACGCTCACGTTCTCTGTCACCGACACTAACGAAGGACGGCGGCCCCGGAGTCCCGGAACCGCCGTCGTTCGCTGTGAGCGTTACTTCTGCTGTTCGCCCGCAGACGAATCGTCCACAGCCGACTCGTCCGTGGACGACTCGATCTCCGCCGACTCGGTCTCGTCGGTGGCCTCGTCCTCGGGATCTCCGAAGAGCTCCTTGGTGTCGACGCTCGCACCGGCGGTGTCGGTCACGGAGACGCGATCGACGATCGCGGCGAGTGCCTTGCTGCGTCGGATGTCGGCGAACAGTGCGGGCAGCTGGTTGGCCTGCTGCACCTGCTGGATGAACTCCTCCGGTGCGATGCCGTACCGCTGCGCCTGGAAGACGATGTTCTGGGTCAGCTCTTCCTGTCCGACCTGGACCGACTCGGCGTCGGCGATGGTGTCGAGCAACAGCTGGGTGCGCACGGACTTCTCGGCACTCTCACGCGCGTTCGTGTCGAACTCCTCGCGCGAGGAGCCTGCGGCCTCGAGCTGCTGCGCGAGCTTGTCCTCGTCGTGGTCGAGAGGATGGATCGCGTCGTGCAGCGCGGAATCGACCTCGGCCTTGACGAAGGCCTCGGGAACCGGGACCTCGACGGACTCGAGCAGAGCCTCGAGCACCTTGTCGCGGATCTGTCCGGCCTGCTCGACCTTCTTGACGCGGGCCACGCGCTCGCGCAGATCGGCCATCAGCTCGTCGAACGTGTCGAACTGGCTCGCCAGCTGGGCGAACTCGTCGTCGGGCTCGGGCAGCTCGCGCTCCTTCACCGACTTCACCGTGACGGTGACCTGCGCTTCCCGACCGGCGTGCTCACCGGCGAGCAGCGTCGTCGGGAACTCCTTGGAGTCACCCACGGACAGGCCGACGATCGCGTCGTCGAGGCCCTCGATGAGCTGGCCGGAGCCGACCTCGTGGGACAGGCCCTCGGTCGAGGCCTCCGCGACGTCCTCGCCGTCGACCGTGGCCGACAGGTCGATGGAGACGAAGTCGCCGGTCTGCGCCGCGCGCTCGACACCGGTGAGGGTGCCGAAACGCTGACGCAGCGAGAGCAACTGCTCGTCGACGGCCTCGTCGGTGATCTCGACCGGGTCGACGGTGACGGTGACGCTCGAGAAGTCGGGCAGCGTGATCTCGGGACGCACGTCGACCTCGGCGGTGAAGACGATCTCCTCGCCGTCCTCGAGTTTGGTGATCTCGATGTCCGGCTGGCCGAGGGGCTTCAGCTCGGTCGAGCTGAGCGCGTCGTTGTACTTGGCGGGCAACGCGTCGTTGACCACCTGGTTCAGGACGTTCGCGCGGCCGACGCGTGCCTCGAGAAGCTTCGCGGGCGCCTTGCCGGGCCGGAACCCGGGCAGGCGGATCTGCTGCGCGAGCGTCTTGTAGGCGCGGTCGAAATCAGGCTTCAGCTCCTCGAAGGGCACCTCGACGTTGATACGGACTCGCGTCGGGCTCAGCTGCTCGACAGTGCTCTTCACGAACGTGCTCCTTCATCTGCTCGACTGCAGTGACTCGGTGTCGGACTGTGGTGGTGCGGGGTGGTTCCGGTGGGAAGGTGGATCTGGACCATTCGATCGCGGCGACCGACGTCTGTCGGGATGACAGGATTCGAACCTGCGACCCTCCGCTCCCAAAGCGGATGCGCTACCAAGCTGCGCCACATCCCGTTCCTCGTGCACGCCGTCACCCTCGATCGTGGCGATTCGCACCGGCAAGGCCACAGCGACGTGCGCCGACGATCCTACGGCGGTACCGCGGAGGCGCCGACGGCGGGCCGATTTCTCGATCGCGCGCGACGTTCGGTACAGTTCCTCAACGCAGGCGGCAGGAGCTGGCGATCCCAGCACCGCCGCAGGCATGCGGGCGTAGCTCAATGGTAGAGCCTCAGTCTTCCAAACTGATTACGCGGGTTCGATTCCCGTCGCCCGCTCCACGAACGCGAGAGCCCCCCGATTCACCGAATCGGGGGGCTCTCGTGTGTTCGGGGGTCAGCCGGCGTCGGACAGGACTCCGGCGCCGTCGCGCGCCGAGGTGACCAGCGACACGGCCTCGAAGATGCTTCCGCACACGGTGATCGGCGAGCAGACGCCGAGGAGCTCGAGCGGGCGCCGCACTGCGGGGTCGGTGGCCACCAGCACCATCGGACGGACCGACAGCGAGGATGCCGCGCCGAGGAGAAGGACAGCGCCGGCGCTGCCCAGGAAGGTGACGTCCGACAGGTCGAGAACCACGTCCTCGTGGCCGCGAGCAGCCACGCGTGCCAGGACCTCGCGGAGTTCGGGCGTGGTGCTCATGTCGATCTCGCCGCCGACCGACACCACGGCGACGTCGCCGCGTTCGTATTCGAGGACGGTGAGATCGGCAGCGTCGAAAGAGAAGTGGGTGTCGAGTCCGTGTGCGGTCATTGCTGTGTCTCCCGGTTCGTGTGCGTCGATCTCGTTCCTCGGCGTCTGCCTTAGATTCGCCCGCCAGAGTGACGAGGCTGCGTGCAGTGCATCACGATTCGATAACGTTCACAGCACATCGAGATAACGCCGTTGCAGACTCAACTGCCTGTTCCGGGCATGACATCGCCTCGCGTCGGGAACACTGTGGTCATCTCGGCACCGTCCGTTCGAACCGCTGGAGGCCTGCATGCCCGTGTCCCACCCCGTCGTCGTCGGAGTCGACGGATCGTCCGCAGCGCTCGCGGCCGTGCGATGGGCCACGCGGCTCTGCACCGCGCGCGGCCTGCCCCTCGTGCTGGTCACGGCGGTGTCCGCGCCGGCCTTCGCGGACGTCGACGACACTGCAGCGAGTGCGCTCGACCGCATTCTCGCCGACGGAGTGGACGCGGCGCGGGCCGTGGCGGCCGACGTGTCGGTCTCCACCGAGACCCACCACGGCACCCCCGCCGGAGTACTGGTCGAACGATCGACGGACGCCGCGATGATCGTCGTGGGGACGCGGGGGCTCGGCGAGTTCACCGGAGGACTCTCCGCGTCGGTGAGCACGGCGGTGGCGACACACGCCTCGTGCGCCGTCACCGTGGTGCCTCTGGACACGCCGCCGAACGAGGGCACGGGACACGCCGTCGTCGTCGGCGTCGACGGCACGGACAACAGCGTGCCCGCCGTCCGCTGGGCGTTCGAGATCGCCTCGTCACGCGGGGCATCGCTGATCGCCGTGCACGCGTGGAGCGACATCGACGTTCCCGGCGGCCGCGGTCGGTCTGCCGAGGACGAGGAGGCCGTCCTCGCGGAGACGATGGCCGGGTGGTCGCAGGACTACCCCGACGTCGAGGTGGAGCGCGTGGTGGTCCAGGACCGGCCGGTGCGGGAACTCGTGGCCAGATCGGCCGAGGCGGACCTCGTCGTCGTGGGTCGCCGCGGGCGGGGTGGATTCACCTCGCTCCTGCTGGGATCGACCAGCCGAGCCGTGATGCACTCGGTGGACGTCCCTGTCACCGTCGTGCCGTCGCCCGTCTGATCCGTCCTCGCCCTCGCGAGGGGTGATCGGCCTACTGTTTCAGATGCTGCAGGCACGCGGACTCGGTCCGCCGACGAGAGGACCGGGCGTGGAAGAGATCCCCGCAGGCCTGACGGTCCACTCCCTCTACCAACCCGTCGTCGACCTCTCGACGCGCGCGCTGGTCGGCTACGAGGCCCTCGCCCGCGGCCCCGTCGGCACACCCTGGGAGTCACCCGCTGCACTGTTCGAGTCGGCGCGTGCGCACGGGACCGTCGGTCAGCTGGACTGGATGTGCCGCGTCAGTGCGCTCCGGGGGGCGCTGGAGGCCAATCTGCCGACCGGGTTGCAGTTGTTCGTCAACATGGAACCCAGCGCGATGAACCTCGCGCCTCCCGCGGGGGTGGCCGCTCTGCTCGCCGAGGCGTCGCGACTGTCGGTGGTCGTGGAGATCACCGAACGTGACCTGCTCGCCGACCCCGCATCGCTGCTCGAGGCAGTGGAACGAGTGCGCGACCGACGGTGGCTCGTGGCGGTGGACGACGTGGGAGCCGAGACGGCGAGCCTGGCCCTGCTGCCGTTCCTGCGGCCCGACATCATCAAGCTGGACATGACGTTCACCCAGCAGCGGGCGACGGCGGACACCGCGCGGGTGCTCGCGGCGGTCTCGGCGGAGTCCGACCGCACGGGCGCGGTGGTCCTCGCCGAGGGCATCGAGACCGAGGAACACCTCCATCTCGCGCGTGAGATGGGCGCTGCTCTCGGCCAGGGCTGGCTCTTCGGCACGCCCGCTCCGTTGCCGCGCCGTGAGCCACACGCCGGCCCGACCGCCGCCGACCTGCCGTCGGACTCCCCCTTCGCCGTCGGGCTCACCCACCGCATGCCGTCCGCGCCGACGCCCTTCGCACTCGCCGCGGCCACCGGTGGCATCCGCCGCGGGCGTCTGTCCCTGCTCTCCACGATCATCGACCAGTTCGCGCTCCACGCGGCGGCCACCGGACCGTCGACCATCGTGCTGGCCACGGTTCCGCACTCGTTCGAGGTGTCCGCCGAGCAGATGCATCAGGCCGCGCACCTCGCCGCGTCCGGGACGCTCGTCGCCCTGTTCGGACGAGGCGGCGCCGCGACCACACCGCCGGTGCCCGGCCTGCACACCATGAGGCTGCCCGCCGCGGACCCGCTGTTGCGGGAACTGTCGGTGATCGTCGTGAGCCCGCACTTCACCGCCGCCGTCATCGGAGCCGAAACGGACGGCGACGGATCGACCGAGTCGGACCCGGTGTTCGACTACCGCCTGACGTACGACCGCGAACTGGTGCTCGACGCGGCCACCCTCTTGCTCCGCCGCACCACGCCCGTACCGACCGAACCCGGATCGGGTCCGCTGCCCGTCTTCGGACCCCAGCGACCGCCACGCATGTTCGGACACGGTCGAAACGGGTAGTCGGACGAGGTGACCGCGATGCTGAACGACACCCCGACCACCTCGACCCCGCCGACCGCAGCCGCGCTGCCGACGGCGCGTGGGCCGCTGTCCTCCGCCGTCCTGTCCGCACTCGTGCAGTCCCCGTCGGACGCGGGCAGCGTCGTCGCCCCCGTCACGGACGCCGATCCCTACGGCGACGACCTTCATCTCGCGTTGTACCTCTGCTACGAACTGCACTACCGCGGGCTCCCCGGTGTGGACGACGCCTGGGAGTGGAATCCCGACCTCCTGCGTCTGCGTGCCGAGATGGAGAGCGCCTTCCTCGCCGACGTCCGTGCGCACGTGACGGTGGGCGGCTCGGCGGCCGACGAGATGGACCTGTTGTCGACGGAGCACGTCGACGGGTCCGGCCCGTCCTTCCACCTCCGCGACACCGGCACCGCCGAGCAGATGCGGGAGTACCTCGCGCACCGGTCGCTGTACCACCTCAAGGAGGCCGACCCCCACGCGTGGACGATCCCGCGGCTGCAGGGTCAGGCCAAGGCCTCCTACGTCGCCGTCGAGTTCGACGAGTTCGGCGGCGGGCGCGGAAGCCGGATGCACCAGAACCTCTTTCGCGACCTCCTGGCAGCGGCGGGACTCGACGCGACCTACCTCGGTTACCTCGACCGGGTGGGTGCACCGACCCTCGCACCGGTCAACCTGATGTCGATGTTCGGTCTGCACCGATCGCTGCGGGGTGCCGCCGTCGGACACCTCGCCGCGACCGAGATCACCTCCTCACCCGGATCGCAGCGGCTGGTGAAAGCGTTGCAGCGGTTGGAGTTCCCGGCCGAGTGCGTCGCGTTCTACGCCGAGCACGTCGAGGCGGACGCGGTGCACGAGCAGGTCATGCGACACGACGTGGTGGGCGACCTCATCGCGCGCGAACCGGAACTCGAGGCGGACGTCGTCTTCGGGATGCGCGCCATCGACCACGTCGAGAACGTCCTGGCGGACCATCTCATGGACGCGTGGAGCAACGGTCGAGAGTCGCTGCGCCCCGCGTCGTGATCCGCGACCGGAACCGGACTCTCCGTACACTGGGACCATGGAACCTCTGCTCCTGATCATCGTCGTCGTGGCTCTGGTCGTCGGCGTCGTCGTCGTGTCCCAGCGCAGGTCCGGCCGACGGAGTCTCGAGTCGCTCGACGACGCCAAGGCCGACGCGCGTCAGGCCATCGAGCGCCTCGGCGGCCAGGTGTACAACCTGGTGGGCTCGGACACTGCCTCCAAGCAGGCTCTGGCCGACGCGTCCGAGCGCTACACGGCCGCGGGCTCACAGATCGATCAGGCGCAGTCCCCCACCCAGGCGCGTCTGGCCAAACAGACTGCGCTGGAAGGGCTCTACTACATCCGCGCTGCCCGGCTGGCGATGGGCATGGACCCCGGCCCCGAGGTCCCTACCATCGACGGACAGAAGTCCGCGGGCGAGGTCACCGAGGAACGCACCGTCGACTACGAGGGTCGGGCCGTGACCGCGAGCCCCGGACCGTCCGAGAAGACGCCGAACTACTACCCCGGCGGACGCGTGGCGGGTCGCCCCGTCCCTGCGGGCTGGTACTCCGAGCCGTGGTGGAAGCCCGCCCTCGTGGCCGGCGCGTGGGGCATGGGATCCATGTTCCTGTTCTCCGCGATGTTCTCCGGGATGGCCGGCGTGGGCTACGGGGCGGACAACTTCGCCAGTGGTGAGGGCGACGGGACCGACATGAGCGACGGGGGCTACGACGGTGGGGGCGACTCCGACGGCGGCGGGTTCGATGGCGGTGGCGACTTCGGCGGTGGTGGCGACTTCGGCGGTGGTGGCGACTTCGGGGGCGGCGGCGACTTCGGAGGTTTCTGACCTCCACGGGCGCCGGTCCGCACACCCCCCGGTGCCGTGCACCCCGTCCAGTCAGCGGAACCGGGTGTGCGCCCCCCGGAACTCGCGCGGACGGATCAGTGCTCGACCGACCTCACGTCGCCTGACACGTCGGGCACCAGAAGAGGTTGCGGCCCTTCATGTCCGCGGTGAGAATCGTCGTGCCGCAGATCAGGCACGGCTGGCCGTTCCTCTTGTAGACGTAGGAACGCGGGCGTCCCGGTCCACGCGACCCGGTGCCCGAGTCGTGTTCCTTGTCCAGCGTGATGATGCGCCCGCGTCGCACGCCCACCTTCATCAACTCGACGAGATCCGTCCACATCTCGTCCCACTCCTCGTGGTCGAGGTGCTTGCCCGTGCGGAACGGGCTCACGCGGTGCCGGAACAGCAGCTCGGCCCGGTAGACGTTGCCGATGCCGGCGATGACGTCCTGCTCCATCAGCAACGCGCCGACCGCCATGGCCGACTTGTGGATCCGGTGGAACGCCTTCTCCGGGTCGGACTCCTTGCGCAGCGGATCGGGACCCAGGCGCGCCACCAGCGCGTCGACCTGAGTGTCGTCGAAGATCTCGCAGCGGGTGGGGCCGCGCAGGTCGGTGCCGTACTCCTCCCCCACCATGCGCATCCGCACCTGGCCGACGGGCTCCTTCATGGGAACGGACTGCTCGCCGAACTTTCCGTACAGCCCGAGGTGGACGTGGACGATCGCCCCGTTGTCGTACCGGTGGAGCAGATGCTTGCCCCAGGCGTCGGCGCGCTTCAGGACATGCCCGGAGACCCACTCGGCACCGTCGACGAAACGCCCCTGCGGACTGGACACCTCGATGACCTGGCCGCCGAAACGCTTCTGGTGCAGTCGCGCCAGACGATGGAGAGTGTGCCCCTCGGGCATGGGTGGTACCTGACTACTCGGGCTGTGGTGCGGACCCTCTTATTCGGAGCCGCCGTCGGCCGAGGGTGCACCGGGAACGGCCGGCGCGTCGCCGGTGCGCTCGTACTCGGACAGGATGTCGATGCGGCGCTGGTGGCGCTCCTCGCCCGACCACGGGGTCTCGAGGAACGCGTCCACGATCGCGAGCGCCTCGGGCAGCGTGTGCATGCGGCCGCCGATGCCGATCAGCTGCGCCTTGTTGTGCTGACGCGCGAGCTGGGCCGTCTCGACGCTCCAGGCGAGAGCACACCGCGCGCCGGGGACCTTGTTGGCCGCGATCTGCTCACCGTTGCCGGAGCCACCGAGCACCAGTCCGAGGCTCTCCGGGTCAGCGACCGTACGGCGAGCCGCCTCGATGCAGAACGCCGGGTAGTCGTCCACCGCGTCGTACGTGAACGCACCGCAGTCGATCGGCTCGTGTCCCGATTCCCGCAGGTGGTCGATGATCTGATTCTTGAACTCGAAGCCGGCGTGATCGGCACCCAGGTATACGCGCATGGCTAGAGTTTGACAGGTGCCCCCCTCCGCCCCGACGCCACCGTGCGGGTGGGGCCCCGTCGCCGGGGTGGACGGCGCCGCGGGCCGGTGGGTGGTGGCTCGCCTCCACGAGGGACGAGTGTCGTTGACCCTGGTCGACACCGTCGCGGCCGTCCTGGACACCACCCGGGACTGCGCGGCCGTCGGGGTCGACATGCCGCTGACCGTTCCCGACGCCGGAGTGCGAGCGAGCGAACTCCAGGTTCGGACGTTCCTGGGTCCGGCGCGATCGTCGCTCTTCCCCACGCCGATACGCGACGCGGTGTGGGCGGCCTCCTGGGAGGACGCCTGCGTGATCGCCCGCGCCCGCACGGGCAAGGCCATCAGCAAGCAGTCCTGGTACCTCACCGACCACATCCGGGCCTGGGACGCGGCCGACCCAGACATCGCGCGGGTGATCGAGGTGCACCCGGAATCGTCGTTCCGGGCACTCGCCCCCGCCACCCGTTTCACGTCGAAGAAACGAGCCCGCGGCATCGCGCAACGGCTGCAAGCACTCTCGGTGGTGGTGGACGTGCCGGCGCTGCTGGAGGCCACGAGTGCGATCGAGGACGGGCCCGCGATGGACGACGTGCTCGACGCGGTGGCGGCCGCCTGGTCCGCGCGCCGCTGGCTCGGCGGCGAGGCACTGGAGTTCGGGGACGGCACTCGCGATCGCCGCGGCCGTCCCGACCTCATCGTGGTCTGACGCACCCCGCCGGAATCACCGACGGGGTGCGCGGTCGACTCAGTCGAACTGCGGGTCCTCGTTGCGAGAACGCTTGAGCTCGAAGAAGTGCGGGTACGACGCGAAGATCACCGACGCGTCCCACAGCTTGCCGGCCTCCTCGCCGCGCGGGATCCTCGACAGCACGGGACCGAAGAAGGCGACACCGTTGACGTGGATGGTCGGCGTGCCGACGTCCTTGCCCACCTTGTCCATTCCCGCGTGGTGGCTCTTGCGCAGCGCGTCGTCGAACTCACTGCTCGCGGCCGCCTCGGCCAACGATGCCGGGAGGTCCAGTGCAGCGAGCGACTTCTGGATCACGTCCGGGAAGTCCTTGTTGCCCTCGTTGTGGATTCGCGTCCCCATCTCGGTGTAGAGCGGCGCGAGGATCTCGTCGCCCTTCTCCTGCGCGGCCGCGATCGCGACGCGGACGGGACCCCACGCCTTCTTCATCATGTCCTGGTACTCGTCGGGAAGATCGCGTCCCTCGTTGAGGACCGCCAGGCTCATGACGTGGAAGTTCGTCTCGATGTCGCGAACCTTCGCCACCTCGAGAATCCAGCGCGAGGTGATCCAGCACCACGGGCAGAGCGGGTCGAACCAGAAATCTGCCACGTCCTTGCTATCGCTCACGTCGGTCCTTTCGTCGTCGGGTAGTGCTCGGTGTTCGGCTGGTCTGCGGAGCGTCCCGCACAGTGGGCCGGTGACACGAACTCTGCACACCTGTTCTACCCGCCCGCGGCGACCGGCGTCATGATGGGATGGACACAGCCGCGACCGCAGTTCGGCGGTGGCAGAAGAAATCGACAGAAAGGGTGCACGTGGTTGCCCCCAATTTGACCAGGGACCAGGCAGAGGAACGGTCCTCGCTGCTCACGGTCACGCACTACTCCATCACTCTCGACCTGACGGACGGAGCCGGTGGCCCGGGCGAGAAGACCTTCTCCTCGACCACCACCGTCACCTTCGACGCGACTGCCGGAGCCTCCAGTGTCGTCGACATCGTCGCCGCCTCGGTGAGCTCCGCGACGCTCAACGGAACCGACGTCGACGTCTCCTCCTACGACGAGTCGACGGGCATCGCGCTCACCGACCTCGCGGAGCACAACGAGCTCACCGTGGTCGCGGAATGCGTCTACTCCCATACCGGTGAGGGCCTGCACCGCTTCGTCGATCCGTCGGACGGCTCCGTCTACCTGTACAGCCAGTTCGAGACCGCGGACGCCAAGCGCATGTTCGCGTGCTTCGACCAGCCGGATCTCAAAGCGACCTTCGACGTGACGGTGACGGCACCGAAGGACTGGGCCGTCATCTCCAACGCGGCTGCCGCGGAGACCTCCGAGGCGTCCGGTGCCACGACGCACGTGTTCGAGACGACTCCTGTGATGAGCACCTACCTCGTCGCGCTCATCGCCGGCCCGTACGCGCAGTGGACCGATTCCTACTCGGACGACCACGGCACCATTCCGCTCGGAATCTACTGCCGCGCATCGCTGTCGGAGTACATGGACGCCGATCGCCTCTTCACCGAGACCAAGCAGGGCTTCGAGTTCTACCACCGTAACTTCGGTGTCCCGTACGCCTTCGGCAAGTACGACCAGCTGTTCGTGCCCGAGTTCAACGCGGGCGCCATGGAGAACGCCGGCGCGGTGACCTTCCTGGAGGACTACGTCTTCCGGTCCAAGGTGACGCGCTACTCCTACGAGCGCCGCGCCGAGACCGTGCTGCACGAGATGGCCCACATGTGGTTCGGCGATCTCGTGACCATGCGGTGGTGGGACGACCTGTGGCTCAACGAGTCCTTCGCCACGTTCGCGTCGGTGCTCTGCCAGTCGGAGGCCACCGAGTACACCAGCGCGTGGACCACGTTCGCGAACGTCGAGAAGAGCTGGGCCTACCGCCAGGACCAGTTGCCGTCGACGCACCCCATCGCCGCGGACATTCCCGATCTCGCCGCAGTCGAGGTCAACTTCGACGGCATCACCTATGCCAAGGGCGCCAGCGTCCTCAAGCAGCTCGTCGCCTACGTCGGGCTCGAGGACTTCCTCGCGGGCCTGCGCAGCTACTTCCGCGACCACGCCTTCGGCAACGCGACCTTCTCGGATCTGCTGTCGGCTCTCGAGGCCTCGTCCGGTCGCGACCTGTCGGACTGGGGTGATCAGTGGCTGCGCACCACCGGCCTGAACACCCTGACACCGGAATTCGAGATCGACGACGACGGCAACTACTCGTCCTTCTCCGTCGTGCAGGGGGCCGCGGCACCCGGCAAGGGTGAGCGCCGCGTGCACCGCATCGCCGTCGGCATCTACGACGGTGACGACTCCGGCGCGCTCACTCGCACCCAGCGGGTCGAGCTCGACGTCGAGCCGCAGGAGCGCACCGAGGTTCCCGCGCTGGTGGGCACGCCCGCCGGTCGGTTGGTGCTCGTCAACGACGACGACCTGACGTACTGCTCGCTGCAGCTGGATCCGACCTCGCTCGAGACGCTCATCGCGCGCATCGGCGACATCACCGAGTCGCTCCCCCGCACCCTGGCGTGGTCGGCGGCGTGGGAGATGACCCGGCAGGCCGATCTGAAGGCACGCGACTTCGTCGCACTGGTGCAGCGCGGCATCACCTCCGAGACCGAGGTCGGAGTCGTGCAGCGGCTCCTGCTGCAGGCGCAGACCGCGCTCGGCAGCTATGCCGAGCCGGGGTGGGCGCAGTCCACGGGATGGCCCGAGTTCGCCGACCGTCTCCTCGAGCTGGCGCGCGCGGCCGACGGTGGGTCGGATCATCAGCTGGCCTACGTCAACGCGCTGGCCTCGTCCGTGCTGGCCGAGCGCCACACGACAGCGCTGCAGGCGCTGCTCGACGGAGACGTGGACGGCCAGGATCTGGGCGGCCTCACCGTCGACACCGATCTGCGCTGGCGGTTCGTCACCGCTCTGGCTCGCAGCGGCGCGATCGACACGGGGTCCGACACACCCGTGATCGACGCCGAGGCCGAGAAGGACAACACCGCGGCCGGTGCCCGCAACGCGGCGGCGGCGCGAGCTGCCCGCCCGCAGGCCTCGGTCAAGGAGGAGGCGTGGACCACGGTCATCGACAACGACTCCCTACCCAACATCACCGCACGTGCCATCATCGGCGCGTTCCCCGGTGCGGGCCAGGGAGAGTTGTTGGAGCCGTTCGTCTCCCGCTACTTCGACGCCATCTCCGATGTGTGGGCACGTCGTTCCAGCGAGGTCGCGCAGACCGTCGTCGTCGGTCTGTACCCGACCTGGTCCATCAGTGAGCAGTCGGTGGCGGCGGCGGACGAGTTCCTCGCGGGCGACCACCCGCCGGCCCTCGCGCGCCTCGTCGTCGAGGGTCGCGCGTCCGTGGTGCGGTCGCTCGCCGCTCGAGCGGCGGACGGTGCCTGACCGCACCTGACTCGCGCACGGACAAGGGCCCATCATCCTCGCGGATGATGGGCCCTTGTCTTTGTTCCGGGGTGGCGCCGTGTCAGGCGGACGGGCCGGTGATCGCCGCGCTCATGACGCGCACGGCGGCGACGAGGCCGTCGATCAGGTCGCCGTCACGGAAGGATCCCGTGGCCGCGGTGATACCGAGCTGCGCGATGCGGTCGTCGACGAGATGGGCGACGCCTCGACCGGAACGAACCTCGATGGCGTGCTGGTTCGGTGAGACCGCGATGAGCACCGAGTACTCGGCCTCGGGCGTTCCCGCGAGAGCGGCGTCCGCACCCGCGGCGGTGTCGGGGCCGAGGTCACCGACCAGCACGTTGAAGCGGATGCCCGTACGGCGGGTGGCCTCGATGAGCGACTCGTCGAGCTGGATCAGCTCGTCGGTCGCGAACGGGGACAGGTCGGGGTTGACGGTGCCCACCTGGTGCACACCGGAGACTCGACCGCTCGCGGTCACCACATGGCCGACGGGAAGGTTCTCCTCGTCGATCCGACGGGTCGAGAGTTCACCACTTGCCACTTGCCCGGCCTCCTACCAGCGAAGCCGAACCCGCGGTGAGTTCGGCGTGTGTCGAATGCGCAGCGTGCTGCGAGTACGGCGTCACCTCGTCCGTGGCCGACCACAGCACCGGGGCGTGGTCCCACTGCTGCCCGAGTCGGTAGGGGGCGGGACGCGGCGCGGGATCGGTCGACGTGATCTTCGCGAACACGAAGAGCGCGAGGAACAGTGCCAACGGAATCAGTCCGAAGATCAGCGCGGTTTCGAGGATGCTCACGCCCATCACCTTAGTGGACGGGTGTCAGGCCGCGCCCTCACCCAGGTACGGCAGCCAGGTGGGATCGAGTTCCTTGATACTCGCGAGCAGTCGCCAGTGCGGACCCTTCGGCGGGACCAGCGCGGCGCGCAGGGTCCACCCCAGCTCGCTGAGCATCTTGTCCGCCTTGCGGTGATTGCAGGAAGCGCAGCACGCGACGCAGTTCTCCCAGGAGTGACCGCCGCCGCGACTGCGCGGCACCACGTGGTCGATGGTCTCGGCCTTGGAACCGCAGTACGCGCACCGGAAACGGTCCCGATGCATCAGAGCCGCCCGCGTCATCGGAATGCGCGCCCGGTAGGGCACCCGCACGTACGAGCGGAGGCGGATGACCGACGGCACCTGCAGAGCGATGTCCGCCGAGTGGACGACGGGACCGTCGTCGTCGTCGTGCACCACGACGGCCTTCTCGCAGACCAGCAGGACGACGGCACGCCGCATGGGCAGCGCGGTGAGAGGTTCGAACGTGGCGTTCAGGAGGAGTACGCGCCGCTTCACCCAGGCGGGGACGGCGTCCTCGTGATCGAGGTGCCCGTCGACGTCGGCCGGATCGGAGTGATCGGTGACGGCGTGCAACGACGCGCCGCCGAAGACGACAGGGTGTTCGGACTGGGGTCGCGCCCCCGACGCGCCGCCCTGCACGGCGTCGGTGGGCGACAGTTGTCGATGCCCGGCCCGAACCTTCGCGACAGTCCCGCTCTTCTTCATGCCACCTCCAGTGACCACTGCGCGCGGCGCGACTACCACTGGTTTGCGACAGCCACCGCCCGCACGTGAAGACCAACCACAGTGCATCACGAATCGGTGCCGTTCGCACGCTCATTCGAGGTCCGGCCGACGGCCACGCGGTGAACTCCGGGTGTCCCCCCGCACGGGTGGCGGGGTGGGTGACGAGACGGGTGGTGACAGGTGGCGTGCGCCGAGGAGATCCGTAGACTTTTCAGGTGTATTCCTTCGACCCGAACGACGTCCTCGCCCTCTCGCTCTCCGACACCGGTCGCGACTGGCTGATCCAACGCCCGCTCCAGGTTCTGGGGTACGCCCTGCTCGCCGTGGTTCTGCGTTACATCCTGCACCGCATGATCGACCGGTTCACCAGCCGCTCACCCGGCGCAGGTCGCAGCGCTGCGGGTAAACCGCCCCTGCTGAGGCCGCTGCGCGAACGTGCCCCCGCCGGCGTCACCACCACCATCTTGAACGAGCGCCGCAACCAGCGCGCCCGCACCATCGGTTCGGTGCTCAAGTCGGCGGTCTCCGTCGGCATCCTGGTCTGGTTCGTGCTCTCCGCGCTCTCCATCGTCGGTGTGAACGTCGCCCCCTTCATCGCGTCCGCAGGCATCGTGGGTGTCGCGCTCGGTTTCGGCGCGCAGAACCTCGTCCGCGACTTCCTCTCCGGCATCTTCATGCTGCTCGAGGACCAGTACGGAGTCGGCGACATCGTCGATCTCGGCGAGGCATCGGGCACGGTCGAGACCGTGGGCCTGCGGGTCACCACGGTCCGCGACATCTCCGGGACGCTCTGGTACGTCCGCAACGGCGAGGTGCTGCGTGTCGGCAACATGAGCCAGGGTCACGCCGTCGCGGTGTTGGACCTCCCCGTCAGTCATTCCGCCGACATCGACGTCGCGTGCGAGGTGGCCGAGCGCACGGCGCGCGAGTCCATCGAGCGTGGCGAGTTCCAGGAGGACATTCTCGAGGCCCCGCAGATGCTCGGCGTCGACGCCGTCACGTCGGACACGGTGACGCTGCGCCTGACCATCAAGGTCCGACCCGGCCGGCAGTGGGCCGTGCAGCGCCAGTTGCATCGTCAGATCCTGGACGCCTTCGACGAGTCCGGCATCGCGGCGCCCTACCCCAACGGGCGGCCCTTCGGACCCGCCCCGAGTATGAGCACGTGATCGTGGAGAACAATGGAGCCATGACCGAGCCGGCACAGACCTTCTACGACGCGGTCGGCGGTGCGGAGACGTTTCGCACCCTGACCGCGCGCTTCTACGCCGAGGTCGAGCGGGACGAGATTCTGCGGCGGCTGTACCCGGAGGAGGACCTGGGCCCGGCGGAGCGCCGGATGCGCATGTTCCTCGAGCAGTACTGGGGTGGTCCGCGTACCTACTCGGACGAGCGCGGCCACCCGCGTCTGCGGATGCGGCACTCGCCGTTCGTCATCGGGCCGTTCGAGCGCGACGCCTGGCTGCGCGCGATGCACACGGCCCTGGCGTCGATCGACTCGGACACGATGGACGATGTGCATCGACAGCAGTTCGTCGACTACATCGAGATGGCGGCGAACTCGATGGTGAACTCGCCGTTGTAGTGCTGCGCGCTCAGCCGAGGGCGCCGGAGCGGCCCTTGCCCCGCAGCTTGCGGGCGACACGCATCGCGAACCACAGGGGACGCGGGATGTGGGGGCGCAGGATGGCGTGCTTGCGCACGTAGTGCGGCACGTGCCACTCGGCCCAGGTGCCGGCGTAGAACAGAGCGGCATCCCCGGCGCGGAGCACGCGGGGCTCGTTGCCCGCGGACTGGACGACGACCTCGCCCTCGATGACGTGGATGGTCTCGTCCTGCTCGAAGTACCAGTTGAAGGTGCCGGCGGTGCAGTCCCAGACCCACGACGACGTGGTGGTGTCCGGGCTGCAGGACCACTGACCGCTGCGCGCGACGGGAGCACCCTCGAGGATCCACGAAGGATCGATCGGAGCCGGCAGGAGCTCGACGGAGTCGAGACTCACGGCTTCGAAAACAGGAGTCGTCATGGAGGTTCCTTTACCGTCGCTTGAAGTTCCGCCTGAAAATACCCCACCAAACAAACTTTGGGTAGTTTTCACGCCGATCGTCCCGATTTTCTTGACCTTCCCATGGCATGAACAGCGGACGCGTGGTGATTCTCGTGGGAGCCGGGCAGGCCGGAGGCCGGTCGCCACGAGAGGCCGGGCAGGCCGGAGGGGTCGTGGTGACGGGCGCACCGCCCCTCGCGGCTCGGCCTTTGGCACTATTGCGCCTGTGAGCACTCCGATCGACGCGTCCGCCGGCCTGTCCCCCGCCGACGGCCCGTCCGCCCCGGCCCCCTGGTGGTCCGACGCCGTCTTCTACCAGATCTACCCCCGCTCGTTCGCGGACTCCGACGGCGACGGGATCGGTGATCTGGGTGGCATCCGGGACAAGCTCGGATACCTGGAACTGCTCGGCGTCGATGCACTCTGGCTCAGTCCGGTGATGCGGTCGCCGATGGTCGACCACGGATACGACGTGTCCGATCCACGCGACATCGATCCGCTGTTCGGATCTCTCGAGACGATGGACGCCGTGGTGACGGAGGCACACGCGCGGGGCATGAAGGTCACGATGGACCTGGTCCCGAACCACACGAGCGATCAGCACGAATGGTTCCAGGCCGCTCTGGCCGCGGCGCCCGGGAGCCCGGAGCGGGCCCGCTACGTGTTCCGGGACGGCAAGGGCGACGGCTCCGAGCCGCCGAACAACTGGCCCAGCATCTTCGGCGGTCCCGCGTGGCACCGCGTCACCGAGACGGACGGCACACCCGGTCAGTGGTACCTCCACATCTTCGCGCCCGAGCAGCCGGATCTGAACTGGACCGAACCCGAGGTGCTCGCCGACCTGGAGGCGACGATCCGGTTCTGGCTCGACCGCGGTGTCGACGGGTTCCGCATCGACGTGGCCCACGGCATGGCCAAGCCGGCGGATCTCCCGGACATGGATCTGTCCGTGAACGAGCTGATGCGCAACGAGGACGGGGACCCCCGTTTCGACGACGACGGGGTGCACGAGATCCACCGCGCCATCCGCCGGGTCGTGGACGAGTACGACGGCGCGATGACGGTCGGCGAGGTGTGGGTCCAGGACAACGAACGCTTCAGTCGCTACATCCGTCCCGACGAGCTCACCCTGGGCTTCAACTTCCGGCTGGCCGAGTCCGCGTTCGACGCCTCGGCCATCAGGGATGCCGTCGACAACTCGCTCGACGCGGTCGACCGTGTCGGCGGCACGCCGACGTGGACCCTGTCCAACCACGACGTCGACCGCGAGGTCACCCGGTACGGCGGAGGTGAGCAGGGTCTGCAGCGCGCACGCGCGATGGCCCTGGTCCTGCTGGCGCTCCCCGGTGTCGTGTTCGTCTACAACGGCTCCGAGCTCGGGCTGCCCAACGCGGACCTCCCCGACTCCGCTCTGCAGGATCCCGCCTGGTTCCGATCCGGCGGCCAGGAACGCGGACGAGACGCGTGCCGCGTCCCGCTGCCGTGGGAGGGCACCGAGCCGCCGTTCGGATTCTCGACGGCGCGGGAGACCTGGTTGCCGATTCCCGCCGAGTGGGCCCCGCTGACCGTGGAGAGCCAACTCGAGGACGTGGACTCCATGCTGAGCCTCTATCGGACGGCGTTGAGCCTGCGGGCCGCGCGGCCGGAGTTCAGCGAGCCCGGAGTCGAGTGGTACGGGAGCCCTCCCGGGTGTCTGGCGTTCCGGCGCCGCGGCGGCGTCATCTGCGCTCTGAACACCACGTCCGAGCCCATCACCCTGCCGCCGGGAGCGCTGCTGCTCGCCAGCGCACCGTTGCAGGACGGGCTGCTTCCGGCCGACGCGGCGGCCTGGCTCGTCTGAACGAGTCGCGGTGCGGGTCGATCAGGACACCATGAGCGGGATCGTGGCGCCCCGGCTGCGGAACACCGATCCGTAGCGGGCGTCGAGCCGGATCCACGACCGAGCGATTCGCACCCGGACGCGCGCGTCGTCCGCACTCCGCGACGAGTCGGACACCGTGGGCACGAACTTCATGGCGTTGAGCGCGAAGATCATGCGCATCGACACGGGCACCGCCTCGCCGTCGGCCTCGACGGTCACCACGTCCTGATCGAGCAGCGACACGGGCGGGCCGTGATCGGTTCCGTGTTCGCGGGCCAGGGCGACACCACGCTCGGCCAGCTCCACGAACACCGGACCGGGGACGTCGTCCACATGGGTCCACCCGGCGTCCGGCGGCACCGGACCGCGCCAGGCGGAGTCCATGCCGAAGCCGGGATCGAACGGTGCAGGTCCGGCGGATCGCATCGCCGAGAGGAGCCCGTCCGCGGCCACGGTGACGTCCGACGGCAGCACCCGGGCGCGGATCACGCGGGCGGCGAGGACGTCGAATCCGGTCTCGATCCACGCGACCACGTGACTGTCACCGCGGCGCCGGAGGCGCACCACCGCGCCCGGGTCGAGCCGCGCGGCGTGGGTCAGGAAGGTCGACAGATCGTCCCGGTCCCGCGAGTCCGGGACGGTCACCGACCGCTCGGCCAGCGCACCCGTCACGGCCGCTGCCAGCGCTGCAGGTACTCACGCTCGTCGCCGGACAGCCGGCGCAGGCGCTGGGTGTCGATGTCGAAGGCTGCGATCTGCGTGGACGCCACGATGGCCGGCGGAGTACTCATCGGTGCGCCGTGCGGGCGCACCTCGTATCCCGCCGTGAAGTCGACGGCCCGCAACTGCTCCACCCACATGAACACGTCGAGAGGCGTGTCCTCGTGGCGCAACTGGCCGCGGTAGCGCACGTGCAGGTCGGCGATCACCGCACTGTTCCGCAGGGTCGCGGTGGGGACACCGTCGGCCATGAGCCACGGGATGCGGGCCTCCTCCAGCAGCGTCACCATGCGTGCGTGGTTGATGTGCTGGTACACGTCCATGTCCGACCAGCGCACCTCGACGGGGCAGTGGAAGCCGATGAGCTCGTCGTCTGTCACGCCCCCAACCTATCCGGCCCGGCGCGGCGCCGGGCCGGGCACGCCCGTCCCCCCGGGCGTGGTCAACGCGAGACGTCGGTCCGCGCACCCGCCCCTCGCACCATGCTGCGGATCTGCCGCGCCGCCACCGAGAGCGTCGCCAGATCCAGCGTTCCGGACTCGCCGATCTGCGTGAGGGCCGCTCGGGCACGAGCGAGCCGGGAGGCATTGGTGGACTCCCAGTCGGCGATCATCTCGTCCGCCGTCTCCCCCGGTTCGCCGCCGCCCGTCACGTCGAGCGTGAGGGCACGCAGCGACGAGTACAGGTCGTCCCGCAACGCCAACCGCGCCAGGGAGTGCCAGCGGTCGCCGCGTTCGAGCGTGGACACCGCAGACAGCAGCCAGTCGATGCCGAGGTGCTCGCTGAGGGCGTAGTAGAGGCTCGCCATCACCTCGTCGTCCTCGTTCGCGATGTCCGCCGTCTCGATGACGTCGAGCAGGCAGAACACGTCGAGGAGCCGGAACACTCTGTGCGCGAGCTCTTCCGGCGCGCCCTTCTCGATGGCGGACGTGGCACGGTCGAGTCCGCTGCGTGCCTGCCGACCCTTCAGCCAGGTCGGGAGCTGCGATTCCAGGATCCGCACCTTGCGCGCGAACCTCGTGATCTCGGCACCGACAGCGATGGGCTGCGGCCGGTTCGACAACAGCCAGCGGGATCCTCGGTCGAGGAGGCGACGAGACTCGAGCACCAGTTCGTCGGACGCGTCCGTGGGCATGTCGGCCGCGGCGATCGCGGCCCAGATGTCGTGCAGACCGAAGATCTCGCTCGTCGCCGCGAACGCTCGCGCCGCGTCCGTGCTCCCGACTCCCGAGTCCTCCGCGAGGCGGAAGGCGTAGGTGATGCCGCCGTGGTCGACCGTCTCGTTCGCCACCCGCGTGGCCACGATCTCCCGGCGCAGCGGATGCGCCTTGATGGCACCGGCGAAACGTTCGCGCAACGGCGTCGGGAAGTAGTCCGTCATGAGCGGGGCGAACACGTCGTTGTCCGGCAGATCCGATGCCAGCAGGTCTTCCTGCAGCGCCAACTTCACGTGAGCCATGAGAGTCGACAGCTCGGGCGAGGTGAGACCCAGCCCGTTCTGCAGGCGTCGCGAGATCTCCGACTTCGTCGGCAGCGCGTCGAGCGACCTGTCCACCCGCCCCGACGCCACCAGGTCGGCGATCAGTCGAGCGTGGACGCCCAGCAGTTCGGGGGCGTGTGCCCGTGAGACACCCAGCAGCTCGTTCTGCGCGACGTTGTCCTCGAGAACGAGGGCGCCCACCTCGTCCGTCATGGAGGCCAGCAGGGACTCCCGGTCCTCCGCGGCCAGGTCACCCGACGTCACGGTGGAATCGAGCAGGATCTTGATGTTGACCTCGTGATCGGAGCAGTCGACGCCGGCGGAGTTGTCCACGGCGTCGGTGTTGATCTTGCCGCCCGCGGCGCTGTACTCGATGCGGCCGAGCGCGGTCACCCCGAGGTTGCCGCCCTCTCCGACCACGCGCGCCCGCAGGTCCGCGCCGTTCACGCGCACCGGGTCGTTGGCCTTGTCGCCCACGTCGGCATCGCTCTCGGTGCGCGACTTCACGTAGGTGCCGATGCCGCCGTTCCACAGCAGGTCCACCGGCGCCGTGAGGATGGCGCGCATCAGTTCGGGCGGTGACAGGGCGGTGACGTCGTCCGCCAGTCCGAGAGCCGCGCGCACCTCGGCGCTGACCGGTACCGACTTCACGGTGCGTTCGTGTACTCCGCCACCCCTGCTGATCAGGGAGGTGTCGTAATCCGCCCACGACGAGCGCGGCAGTTCGAACAGTCGCCGTCGCTCCGCGAAGGAGGCGGCCGCGTCGGGTGCGGGATCCAGGAAGATGTGCCGGTGGTCGAACGCGGCGACGATGCGGAGATGTTCACTGAGCAGCATCCCGTTGCCGAACACGTCGCCACTCATGTCACCGATACCGACCACGGTGATCTCGTCGGACTGCGTGTCGATGCCGTACTCGCGGAAGTGACGCTTCACGCTCTCCCAGGCACCCTTGGCGGTGATGCCCATCGCCTTGTGGTCGTACCCCACCGACCCGCCCGAGGCGAAGGCGTCACCGAGCCAGAAGCCGTACTCGGCGGACACCTCGTTCGCGAGATCGGAGAACGTGGCAGTGCCCTTGTCCGCCGCCACCACGAGGTACGAGTCGTCGTCGTCACGTCGCACCACGCGCTGCGGTGGGATCGCGGCGCGGGTGGCGCGGTCGAGGTTGTCGGTGACGTCCAGCAGCCCCGCGATGAACATGCGGTAGCAGGCTCTCCCCTCGGCGGTGGTCGCGGAGCGGTCGGTCGCAGCATCGCCGGTCGGAGACGGCGGCTGCTTGACGACGAAGCCGCCCTTCGCCCCCACCGGCACGATGACCGCGTTCTTGACGGCCTGCGCCTTGGCCAGTCCGAGCACCTCGGTGCGGAAGTCCTCGCGCCGGTCGGACCAGCGGAGACCACCGCGCGCGACCGTGCCGAAGCGCAGGTGCACGCCCTCGACGCGCGGCGAGTACACGAAGATCTCGAAACGCGGGCGCGGCTTGGGCAGCACGTCGATGCCGCGAGGGTCGAACTTCAGGGACAGGAAATCGCGCTCGCGACCCTGCTCGTCGACGACGAAGTGGTTGGTGCGCAGCGTCGCTCGCACGAGGGTGAACAGGGCACGCAGCACCCTGTCGGCGTCGAGGCTGACCACCTGATCGATCAGTTCGGCGAGCTCCGACGCGATCTCGTCGGCACGCTCCTCGGACGCCGAGGCGGGATCGAACTGCGCGTCGAACAGGTCGACGATCAGTCGAGCCGTCACTGGGTTGGCGAGGAGAACACCCTCGATGCCGGTCTGGCTGAAAGGGAAAGCGGCCTGGCGCAGGTACTTCGCGTACGCCCGCAGCACCACCGCGCGGCGCCACTCGAGACCGGCCCGCAGAACCAGTTCGTTGAAGCGGTCGGCCTCCGCGTGGCCGTTCCACACGGCAGCGAACGCGTCGGTGAATCGTCGGCTGACCACACTCGTCTGGTTCTCGGCGCCCTCGATGACCTCGGGCTCCGCGGACAGGCCGAAATCGTAGATCCAGCAGCGCGTTCCGTCCTTGCGCACCACGGCGTACGGCCGCTCGTCGACCACCTCCACACCGAGGCTCTGCAGGACGGGCAGCACCTGGCTCAGCGAGACCTCGCTGCCGGTCACGTAGAGGGAGAAACGCCAGTGACCCGCCTCGGCGTCGCGCGGGCGGTACAAGCACATGTCGATGTCGTCGCCGACGAGCGCGTCGAGTCGAGCGATGTCGACGAGCGCCCGGTCCGCGTCGAAGTCCTGCTTGTAGGCCTCGGGGAAGGCGACGGCATAGCGCGCCGCGTTGTCGGGCGACACCGACGGGTCGGCCGCGGCCGCCTCACGCAGAGCGTCGTCCCACGTGCGGGTGGCGTCGGCGATCAGGGCCCTGATGCGGTCGCGGTTGGCGTCCGAGACGTCGACGGCGTCCGCGCTCTGTCCGTCGAAGCGAACAGTGAAGTGCACCAACGCGAGTGGGCTGTCCGAGACGCGTGCCTCGTACTCGACGTCGGTACCGCCGAGCTCGTGCAGCAGGATCCTGCGGGTCTCGAGACGCAGGCGGGTGGTGTAGGAGTCGCGCGGAAGGTAGACCAGCGCCGACACGAACCGGCCGTACCCGTCGCGGCGCAGGAAGAGCAGCACCTCGCGGCGCAGGGCACTGCGCTCCACGGCCGAGATGGTGTCGAAGAGCGACCTGCTGTCCGCCGAGAAGAGTTCGGTGCGCGGGAAGGACTGGATCGACTCGAGCATGGCCTGGCCGGAGTACGACGACAGGGTGTGCCCGGCGCGCTCGATGACGGTGCGCACGCGGTCACCCACGACCGGGATGTCGAGGACGTTGCCGTGCAGTGCGGAGATGGTGAACAGCCCCGTGAACCGGTGCTCTCCCACCGTGTTTCCCTCGTCGTCCAGGTCGTGGACACCGACGAAGTAGGGGTGCACGGCGCGGTGCACCGACGTGGAGCTCGATGCGCGGGTGAGCACGAGAAGGTCCTCGCGAGCGACCACTCGGTCGATCGGCAGGTCGAAGCCCGCGACGGCGCCCGGATCGTCGGATCGCAGGATGCCCAGCGCGGACTCGGCGACGGGTTCGAGACCCGCCTCCGTCGCGGTGTACCGGCGGCTGCCGAGCACGCGGAAGTTGCCCTCGGACAACCACCGCAGCAGGCGGGCGGCGTCGTGCCGCGCCTCGGGGGTGACGGACTCGGTTCCGTCCGCGTCTCCGCGGCGTGGTCGTTCCAGACGATCGGCCAGTTCCAGCTGGCGACGCTGCATGGCCTCGGTGTCGTCGACGACGCGACGGACGTCGGCGAGCACGTCGGCCAGCGAGCTCTCGAGCGAGGCGAAGGCCTCCTCGCTCGCCGCGGGGTGCAGAGCCACGTGGATCCACGATTCGAGGATGCTGCCGTCCGCGAGATCGCCGGTCTCGACGTCGGACGGGGTGGCTCCGCCTCGGATGGAGAGGAGCGTGCCGGACTCGTCGCGCACGACGCGCAGGATCGGGTGCACCACCTCGACGACCGCGATGCCGGCTCCGGTGAGCCAGGCGGTGACCGACTCGACCAGCATCGGCATGTCGTCGGTGACGATCTGCAGGGCCACGCCGACGGTGTTGTCGGGTCCGCGGTGCAGGGCGAGAGAGGCGACGCCGGGATCACGACGCTCGGCGAGCTCCAGATGTCGGTGCACCACCGCGGTCGGGTCGGCTCCCGTGGTGGTCCGCAACACGTCCAGATCGACGTGCCCGAAGTACACCGCGCGGAGGTCGTCCGCCCGATCGAGCACCGAGTTCGGCGCCGTTGCCGCCTCGGAGTGCTCTCCCGCTGAAGTCATCGCTGTCGCCTTTCGATCACCACGAGCGGCGGATCCACCGGTCGGGGCGACGTTGTCCGTGGGGTTCGGCTCCCGACCCTAGCCTCGCGAGGCCGGGAGCCGAACACCGCGGTGACGTGGCGTGCGATGAAAATAGGTTACTTACCAGTACATTTCAGTCGCGCGTGAGCTTCCGGTGCGTCACGCGGTGCGGGCGAGCGGCGTCGGGACCGAGGCGCTCGACCTTGTTGGCCTCGTAGCCCTCGAAGTTGCCCTCGTACCAGTACCAAGCGGCCTCGTTGTCGCCGAATCCACCTTCCCACGCCAGGATGTGCGTGCACGTCCGGTCGAGGAACCACCGGTCGTGCGAGATCACGACGGCGCAGCCGGGGAACTCCTCGAGGGCGTTCTCCAGCGAACCGAGCGTCTCGACGTCCAGGTCGTTGGTGGGCTCGTCGAGCAGGATAAGGTTGCCGCCCTGCTTGAGCGTCATCGCCAGGTTGAGGCGGTTGCGCTCGCCACCGGAC
Source organism: Rhodococcus sp. NBC_00297 (assembly GCF_036173065.1). Taxonomy (NCBI): domain Bacteria; kingdom Bacillati; phylum Actinomycetota; class Actinomycetes; order Mycobacteriales; family Nocardiaceae; genus Rhodococcus; species Rhodococcus sp. NBC_00297. The sequence continues at coordinate 3,791,448 of NZ_CP108041.1, read as the reverse complement.
AGGACTCCGGCCGCCTTCTGCTGGTCGTGACCCTTGAACCCGAAGGAGCTGATGTACGCCCGCGACGGGAACTCCTGCGTACCGATGGTGATGAAGTCCAGGCCGTCGGACACGGTCTCCCACACGGTCTTGGCGGGATCGATGCCGGATCGGTTCTGGTCGACGTAGCTCAGCTTGACCGTCTGACCGATCTTGACCTCGCCGCCGTCCGGCTCCTCGAGACCGACGATGGTCTTGAAGAGCGTGGTCTTTCCGACGCCGTTGGGGCCGATGACACCGACGATGCCGTTTCGCGGAAGTGTGAACGACAGGTCCTTGATCAGCACGCGGCCGTCGAAGCCCTTGTCGAGGCTCTTGACCTCGACCACGACGTCGCCGAGGCGCGGCGGGTTGGGGATCTGGATCTCGTCGAAGTCGAGCTTGCGCATCTTGTCGGCCTCGGCCGCCATCTCGTCGTAGCGATCGAGACGTGCCTTGTTCTTGGCCTGGCGAGCCTTGGCGCCGGAGCGGACCCAAGCGAGTTCGTCCTTGAGGCGCTTCTGCAGCTTCTGGTCCTTCTTGCCCTGGACCTCGAGACGCTCGGCCTTCTTCTCCAGGTAGGTGGAGTAGTTGCCCTCGTAGGGGTAGAGGCGACCACGGTCGACCTCGCAGATCCACTGCGCGACGTGATCGAGGAAGTACCGGTCGTGGGTCACGGCCAGGATGGCACCCTGGTACGCGGCCAGATGCTGCTCGAGCCAGAGAACCGACTCGGCGTCGAGGTGGTTGGTGGGCTCGTCGAGCAGCAGCAGGTCCGGCTTGCTCAGCAGCAGCTTGCACAACGCCACACGACGCTTCTCACCACCGGACAGGTGGGTCACACCCTCGTCCGGCGGAGGGCAGCGCAGTGCGTCCATGGCCTGCTCGAGCTGCGAGTCGATCTCCCACGCGTCGGCGTGGTCGAGCTTCTCCTGCAGCTCGCCCATCTCCTCCATCAGCTCGTCGGAGTAGTCGGTGGCCATCAGCTCGGCGATCTCGTTGTACCGCTTGAGTTGGACCATCGTCTCGCCGAGACCGTCCTCGACGTTCTCGCGAACCGTCTTGTTCTCGTCGAGCTCGGGCTCCTGCATGAGGATGCCGACGGTGGCGCCCTGCGCGAGGAACGCCTCACCGTTTCCGGGCTGGTCGATCCCGGCCATGATCTTGAGGATCGAAGACTTGCCGGCGCCGTTGGGGCCGACGACGCCGATCTTCGCTCCCGGCAGGAAGCTCATCGTCACGTCGTCCAGAATGACCTTGTCGCCGTGCGCCTTGCGCACCTTCTTCATGGTGTAGATGAATTCCGCCACGAGTTCCTCTCGATGTGCTCACCAGCGTGTGTGCCGGGCGGATCGCGCCGGCTGAGATGCCGACGACGGGGCCGACAACTGGGAGATGTGCTCGACGCGGAAGTCTACCGGGACCGACCGGTGCCCGTGAAACCGTTCGCGGTCAGCCCACCGGCACCGGCTCGGGCTCGGCCGTGTCCACCGCGGCCTCGGCGACGGTCTCGCCGGACTCCTGCCGCTCGGCCGCCTGACGCGGCCGGTCCACCTTGACGTGGCACCGAGCGAGATCGGGTCCCACCGCGGTGGCTCGGATCTCGAGATCGGCTCGGCCCACGCCCTCCTTGGTCGTGTACTCGTTGGTGTGCGCCTGCCCGAAGACGATGACCGAATCGCCCTTCATCAGCGACGCTCCGACCCCCGACACCAGACGTCGCCAGCAGCTGACCGAGGCGTAGAGCGTGTCCCCGTCCTGCCACTCCCCACTCTCGCGGTCCATGCGGCGCGAATTGCTGGCCACGCGGAAGCTGAGCACCTCGTCGCCGGACGGCGTGGTGCGCTTGATCGGATCGGTGATGACGGTGCCCACCACGGTCAGATACGACTCGTACATCGTTCCCCCCTCTCGCGGTCGATCCGGTACCGACCGCGCCCCCGACTCTGCGCCGCTCGCACCGCGGACAGAAGGGCCCGCGAGCACCTGTGGACGGCCGTCCACAGGAGCGCCGCGGGGGTTGACAGGAGGAGTGGTCAGGCAGTGACCAGCGAGTCGCCGGACGCCGCCAGCAGTGCGGCGTAGGCACCGCCGCGGGCGACGAGTTCATCGTGGGATCCCGATTCGACGACGTGCCCGTGATCGAGCACCACGATGCGATCGGCCGACCGCACGGTGGAGAGTCGGTGGGCTACCACGATGGTGGTGCGGTCCTGCTCGAGCTGGTCGATCGCGTCGGCCAGAGCACGTTCGGTGGTGGTGTCCAGAGCGCTGGTGGCCTCGTCCAGAACGAGGACGGGCGGGTTGCGCAGAACGGTGCGCGCGATGGCGAGGCGCTGCTTCTCGCCGCCGGAGAACCGGTAGCCACGCTCCCCCACCATCGTGTCGTAGCCGTCGTCGAGCGAGGCGATGAAATCGTGGATCTGCGCTGTGCGAGCGGCCTTCTCGATGTCCGCGTCGGTGGCGTCGGGCCGCGCGAAGCGGAGGTTCTCGCGGATCGTGTCGTGGAAGAGATAGGTCTCCTGCGACACCACCCCGACCGTCGCGGACACGTCGGCGAGCGAGAGATCGCGGAGATCGACACCGTCGACCTCGACCGACCCGGACGTCGGATCGTAGAGCCGCGCCGTCAGATACCCGAGTGTCGTCTTGCCGGCGCCGGTCGCTCCCACGATCGCCAGGGTGCTCCCGGCGGGGACCGTGAGGTCGATGTCCGTGAGCGTCGGATGTGCCGCACCCGGATAGTCGAAGCCCACGTGGCGGAAGCGCACCTCACCGCGTCGGGCCGTCGGATCGATCGGCGTCGGTACGGCGGGTTCGTCGATGTCCACCGGGAGATCGAGGTACTCGAAGACTCGGCCGAACAGAGCCAGGGAGCTCTGCACCTCGACGCCGGTGTTGAGCAGCATCATCGTGGGGCGGAGGAGCTGAGTCTGGAGGGTGGTGAACGCGACCAGCGTTCCCACCGTCAACGCGCTGCCGTTGCCGATGGTGATGCCGGCGAACCAGTAGACCAGGGCCGGCATCGCGGCGAAGCTGATCGACATGGTCGCCATGCGCCACTTGCCCGCCATCATCGAGCGGAGTTCGACGTCGGCGACCTCGGACGAGCGTTCGGTGAACCGATTCGTGAGGACCGACGACGCGCCGGTCGTCTTGCCCAACAGGATGCCGCTCACCGAGAGTGACTCCTCCACCTGGACGGACAGATCGCTGAGCAGGCGTTGCCGCACGGTGGAGATACGGCGACGCTCGTCGCCGACCCGCCGAGCGATGCGGACGAACACCGGCAGGATGGCGAGCGAGAAAAGGGCCAGTTTCCAGTCGAGCAGAAAGAGCGCGACGACGGTGGCCATGACGGTGGTCGCGTTTTGAGCGATCGACGTGGCCGTGTTGGTGACGACGGACTGCATGCCGCCGATGTCGTTGGCGATGCGCGACTGCACCTCGCCGGTGCGGGTGCGCGCGAAGAAGCCGAGCGACTGACGCTGGAGGTGCGAGTAGACCTGCACGCGGAGCTGATGCATCAGGGCCTGCCCGATGCTGTTGGACATCCAGGTCTGGGCGACGCCGAGACAGCTGGTGACGACGGCGATCGCGATCATGCCGGCCGCGAGGATCGTCACCAGCGTGACGTCGGCGTTCGGGATGGCGTGATCGAGCATGTCGCGCAGGAGCAGCGGCGATCCCAGTGCCACGACGGCGCTGAGGGTGATGACCGCGCTCACCGCGGCGACCCGGCCGCGATAGGGCCGGAAGAGGGCGACGACGCGCCCGAGCGGTGCGGGCTGGTGGTCCGCAGATGTCACGGGGGACTGCACCGGCCTTGCCGGTGTGGTGGAGGAACGCATATGACCTCCCTGATCGGGTAGAACTGAGGTTACCTCATTATGAGGTCGACCGCTGCAACGCTAGTATCGTCCCGTGCATTCCCACGAGAAGGACCCGGCCGATCTGGTCATGATGGTGGCCAGGTCGATGCGGCGCCGCCACATGGCCGCACTCGAACCCTTCGGACTCTCGCCCTCACACGGACGGGCACTGCGCGTGCTGTCCGGCGCGGCGGGACCACTTCGGCCCGGAGATCTGGCGGAACGGTTGCGCATCGCACCCCGATCGGCAACCGATGTCGTCGACGCGCTGGAGTCGGCCGGCTACGTCGCACGGCACGCCGATGCCACCGATCGTCGCGCGGTTCTCCTCGACCTCACCGACGAGGGGCGGGCACTCGCGGACACCATCGCGCAGGCGCAGCGCAGCGCGTCCGAGGCGATGTTCACCGGCCTGAGCGCGGACGACCGAGCGACCCTCACCGACCTGCTCACCCGCATCCACGACGAATCCGGTGCAGAGAACCGCGTCTGACACGGTTCTCTGCACCGGATCCGGTGACTGTGTACGTCAGTGAGCGACGACGGTGGCACCCTCGGGTCCGTCGGGCAGCTTGCCCGAGCGGACGAGCAGCGCTGCCATCACCGAGCCGGCGAGGAAGATGCCCGACGCCCACCAGAACGTCGTGGTGTAGCTGGCGATCTCCGCGTTCATCCGGAGCAGCGTCGCGGCGGCCTGCGGATCCGCGGCCTGAGCCACGGCCGCCTGGTTGTCGGTCGCGTAGTTCGTCGCTGCCGTCGCCGCGATGGTGCTGAGCAGCGCAGTACCGATGGATCCGCCGATCTGCTGCATCGTGTTGACGGTCGCGGAGGCGACGCCGGCGTCGTCCGGCGAGACTCCGGACACGGCGCCCTGCATGGCCGGGGCCATCGTGGCACCCATGCCCACGCCCATGACGAGCAGGCTCGGCAGGATGTGCGCGGCGTAGGAACTGTCGATCGAGATCTGGGTCAGCAGGGCCATGCCGGCCGACGCGATCAGCATGCCGGCGGACATGAGAACGCGAGGCCCGAAGCGCGGCAGGATGACCGACGTCGCGACGGTGGCCGTGACCACGAGGGTCGCGATCATCGGCAGGAACGCGAACCCGGTGGTGATGGGCGTGTAGCCGAGCGTGCTCTGCAGGTAGTACGTGAGGAACAGGAACACCGCGAACATGCCGGCACCGATGACGAACACCGCGAGGTACGCGCCGCCGCGGGTGCGGTCGAGCACGATGCGCAGCGGGAGAAGCGGATGCGTCGCCCGCGTCTGCAGGTAGACGAAGACACCGAGCAGGACCACACCGACCGCGAGGAAACCGATGGTCACCGCGTTGCTCCACCCGTCGGACTCGGCGTGCGCGAATCCGTAGACGATGGAGAACAGCGCCGCGGACACGGTGAGGGTGCCGGGGATGTCGAGTACCGGACGCTCGGTGGCGCGGTGCTTGGCCAGCAGGAGGAAGCCGCCGACGAACGCGATTCCCGCGAAGATCAAGTTGACGTACAGGCTCCAGCGCCAGTTCGCCCACTCCGTGAGCACACCGCCGAGAAGCAGGCCGATGGCGCCGCCGGCACCGGCGACCGCGCCGAAGATGCCGAATGCCTTCGCACGTTCCTTCGGATCCGTGAACGTGGTGGTCAGCAGGGACAGCGCTGCGGGAGCGAGCAGAGCGCCGAAGACACCCTGTCCCGCACGGGCCGCGACCAGCATGCCGAAGTTGACGGCTGCGCCGCCGACGGCAGACATCACCGCGAAGCCGACGAGTCCGACGAGGAAGGTGGTGCGGCGACCGAAGAGGTCACTCAGTCGACCACCGAGCAGCAGGAGGCTGCCGAATGCCAGAGCGTAGGAGGTGACCACCCACGAGCGGTCCGCGTTGTCGAAGCCGAGATCGAGCTGTGCGGCGGGAAGCGCGATGTTCACGACGGTCGCGTCGAGCACGACCATCAGCTGGGCCAGGCCGAGTACGCCCAGGATGAGCCAGCGAGTGCGGTCGGGCGCGTCGTGCGCGCTCGACCGAATCGTCGGTTGGACGTTTCCGACGTCGGATGTGGTGGAAGACATTGATCCTCGCTTCGGTACGGCGTGAAATGGAGCTATACGGAGGCGTACGCTCCGGATAGCAAGACGATAGCAGCGATGCGGAGGTATGCCCTCCGGTTAACCGACGAACCAGGACGAAACGGACTGTGAAACCCACCACAGCGGCGAAGCCGCTTCGAGCGGACGCCGAGCGGAACAAGCTCAAGATCATCGACTGTGCGCGAGAGTTGTTGGCACGCAAGGGTCTCGAGATCACGCTCGACGACGTCGCTGCGCGCGCCGGGGTGGGTGTGGGCACCGTGTACCGGCGGTTCGCCAACAAACAGGAACTCATCGACGGCATCCTCGAGCAGCGTCTGGTCGACGTGCTCAGCCGCGCAGAGGTGGCCGCGGAGGCCGACGATCCCTGGGCTGCGATGGTCGATTTCTTCGAATTCATGTGTCGACACATGGCCGCGGACCGTGGTCTCGGTCACGTCGTCCTCGGGTGCGACGACGGCCTCGACCGCATCGCGGCAGTCCGGTCCAAGCTCGAACCGACCATCAACACTCTCATCCAGCGCGCCCAGAAGGCCGGAAAGCTCCGCCCGGACGTGCAGCCCGGCGACCTCTTCACCCTGGTGCGGATGATCGTGGCCGGCGCCGAGGTTGCAGACGAGGTGGACGAGGACAACTGGCGACGCTATTTCGCCCTGGTGATCGATTCCCTCGCGGCGGTGCCGGATCGGTCGGTGCCCCTGCCGGGTCGAGCGCTGACACCGGACGAGATCGTCAGCGTCAAGAGCAGATTGCACGGGAGGGCGTCGTGATCGACAACGTAGTCTCCCCCGTTCTTCCCTCGCACCCCGGGCATCCGATGCTGGTGGCGCTGCGCAGTGACGGAGCGTTCCCCCAGTTGGTCCGCTTCGCACTGGTCGGCGGGCTCAGCAACGTCCTCTACGTCGCCGTGTTCGTCGCGATGCACAGCGAGGGTTCCATCGTGGCCAATGCCGTCGGAGCAGTGGCGTCGACCGTTCTCGCCAACGAACTGCACCGCCGTCTCACGTTCCACGCCGCCGATCGGGTGGGCTGGTTCACCGCGCAGTGGGAGGGCGGCGGACTGGCACTCATCGGTCTGGGCGCCAGCACCGCAGCGCTGACCGCGCTCGACGTCGCACTGCCGACCGCCGGCGCCGCGTTGTCGGCCCTGATCCTGGTCGGAGTCACCGCCCTCGTCGGCGGACTCCGCTTCCTCGCCCTGCGCGGTCTGGTCTTCTAACTGCGCTCACGCTCGCGGCGCGCCAGCTCCGCGAACATCGCGTTGTGCGCCGCGAGGTCCGCACCGTCGTCGCGATCGGCCGCCCGGTCCGTGCGGACTGCTTCCTTCCGGTCCGTGTTGGACCACTGCACCAGCAACGCCAGCATGACGAGGATCAGCGGGATCTCGCCCGTCGCCCACGCGATGCCGCCGCCGAGTCGCTGATCCGCCAGGAGGTCGGAGTTCCACGGCAGCGACAGGCCGCGGAAGAAGGTCTGGCCCATCACCGTCTCGGTGCTCATCAGCGCGATACCGAAGAAGGCATGGAACGGCAGCGATCCGAACACCATCGCCAGCTTGGTCACGGGCGACAATCGACGCGGTGCCGGATCGACGCCGATGACGACCCAGTAGAACAGGTAGCCGCTCAGCAGGAAGTGCGCGTTCATCAGCAGGTGGGCGCCGTGCGAGTCGACGGTCGCGCCGTAGATGCCGCCGAGGTAGAGCGCGTAGAAGCCACCCACGAAGATGACGGCCGCGACCAGGGGCTGGGTGAGGAACCGGGACACCGGGCTGTGCAGGGCCTCGAGGATCCACTCGCGCGGTCCCGGCACACCGTCCCGGCCGGCCGCCGGCAGCACCCGTAGGGCCAGGGTCACGCCGCCGCCGAGCGCGAGCAGCACCGGGGTGAGCATCGACAGCACCATGTGCGAGCCCATGTGCACGCTGAACATCGCCATCGAGTAGCGGTAGACACCCGATGACGTCGCGAACAGCAGCGTCGCGCAGCCCAGGACCCAGGCGATCGTGCGACCCACCGGCCATGCGTCGCCACGGGCCCGCAGTCGACGAACGCCGAGGAGGTAGACGACGGCCATGACGACGGCGGCGGTGCCGAAGATCAGGTCGAACCGCCAGTCGAAGAGGAAACGCCCGAGGCTCGGGGGCGCGGTGAGGTCGTACCCCAACTCCGCCTCGGTGAGCGTCAGCTCCCGAGCGCTCCCCAGCGGGGGCGGTGTCCGGGAGAGTCCGACCGCGAGCCCGATCGTGGCCGCGAAGACCAGTACCTCGGCACCGGCGAAACGCACGAGATTCGCGCGCGACGTCGGGTCCGCGGCGAGCGCGGGCAGGGCGCGTCGACGCTGGGTGTAGCCGAACACGCCGAGGACGACCAGGGCGACGACCTTGGCGAGTACGAGTCGGCCGTAGGTGGTGTCGAACAGATCTGCGGGCTCGACGCGGACGAAGGCGTTGACCACTCCACTGACACCCATGACCACGAACGCCACCGTGGCGACTGCAGAGAAGCGGCGCGCCGCGACATCGGTGTGCGCGCCGGCGCGACGGGCATGCGCCAGGACGGCGAACAGTCCGCCCGCCCAGAGCGACGCGGCAAGAAGATGCAGGATGAGGCTGTTGGTGGCGATGTCGTGCGATCCACCGGACGACGAGTGCCCCGACAGTGCGAGAGGCATGAGCGAGCCGAGCGCGACCACCAGCAGGATCGGCGTCCACGACCACCGCAGCACGGCACGTGTCCCGAGTGCGAGCACGATCGCGATGATCGCGGTCCACTGCCACGCGCGGGCCAACTCGATCTGCGACAGGCCCGACCACAGGTTCTCGGGACGCAGCGCCTCGGACACCGGCTGACCGGACGTGTCCGAGAGGGTCAGCGGCACCAGCACGATCGCGCAGGCCGCCCACACGATTGCCGCCGACGACGCGGTGCGCAGCGCGCGATAGCCGTCGATGTCGAGGACGCCCGATCTCTGCGGCGGCACGAGGAAGGCTGCGAGCAGCAGAGAGCCCACGGCGATGACGGCCGCGACCTCCCCGAGCGCGCGCACAGCGGGCAGACCGTACGTCGTCACCGGACCCGGATCCGGGATGCCGAGCAGGACCAACGCCTGCGATGCGGACAGCGCGACGATCAGGCCGGCCACCACCGCGGCGATCAGTCCGGCACTCGCGAACACGCCTGCCGATCCGGCTCGTCGCGCCCCACCGTCCGGTTCCGCGGTCGCGGAACGCGGTGCCTCAGTCGTTGCCATACCTCCAGGGTAGGAGGTGACCGGCATCGCAGCACCTACGGGACGTAGTAGACGCGCAACTCACACGTCACCCCCTCCGGCGAGTACGCCGGAAACGTCGTGATCCTCCGTGCTGCAGCAGCAGTTCGGACGTACTCGCGAGGGGCGTCAATGGTGAATGCGTCCCTCGCGCTCCCCCAGCGGCCGTCCGTTCCCGCCCCACCGCCTCGCGACGATCTCCGCCGCGATCGACACCGCCGTCTCCTCCGGTGTCCGGGCGCCGAGGTCGAGCCCGATCGGGGACGACAGTCGCGCGAGCTCGTCGTCGCCGATTCCCACCTCGCGCAGTCTCGCGACCCGATCGTCGTGGGTTCGCCGCGACCCCATCGCACCCACGTAGCCGACGCGGGGCAGCCGCAACGCCACCTCGAGCAGCGGCACGTCGAACTTGGGGTCGTGGGTCAGTACGCAGATCACGGTGCGCTCGTCGATCTCACCCTCGGCCTGCAGTCGCTCGAGGTAGCGGTGCGGCCACTCGACGACCACCTCGTCGGCCGTCGGGAATCGCTCGGTTGTCGTGAACACCGGCCGCGCATCGCAGACGGTCACGCGATAGCCGAGCAGCGCACCCTGACGCGCCACCGCCGACGCGAAGTCGATCGCACCGAACACGATCATGCGAGCACGGGGCGCGAAGGAGTTCACGAACACCGTCATTCCCTCGCCGCGCCGCTGACCGTCGGGGCCGTAGTGCAGGACGTCGGTGCGGCCCGCTTCGAGAAGGCCACGGGCGTCGTCGATCACCGCGGCATTCGCGCGGGGCGACCCGAGCGTGCCGGACGCCGCCACCGGGTCGACGACCAGACGAGTACCGACCCGCGCAGCATCGGGGTGCTCGAGGACAGTGGCCACCGCGACCGGCCGGTGCTCCGCGATCGCCGACGCCACCGCGCCGAGCTCCGGAAAGGTCGATCGGGACACGGTCTCGACGAAGACGTCGAGGATGCCCCCGCAAGTCAGACCCACCGCGAACGCATCGTCGTCGCTGACTCCATAGCGATGCAGACCCGCCTCACCGTTCTGCGCGGCCTCGTACACCGCGCCCTCGACGCAGCCACCGGACACCGACCCGACGACTCTGCCGTCCGCGAGCACAGCCATCGACGCACCCGGCGGACGCGGTGCCGATCGGAACGTGCGCACCACGGTGCCCACGCCCACGGACTCCCCCGCGCGCCATGCCGCGAGCACCTGGTCCATCACGTCCTGCACGCCTGATGCCTTCCCTCGGAGCGAGAAGTCTAAGCCGCACCTCCGGCCCGGGCAGGGCGCAGCGCCTCGCTACACTCGACGGCGCATCGGACACCGATGCACGCCTCCGTAGCTCAGGGGATAGAGCAAGGGCCTTCTAATCCCTTGGTCGCAGGTTCGAATCCTGCCGGGGGCACCACGGCGCTCATTCGCCCATCGAGAAGACGACGACGCCAGCCACGAGAACCGCGATCAGCGCCACCACGGGTGCGCCGAGTCCGACGATCGCGAAGGCCGCGGCGCCGAGAATCGCTCCGCCCGCGAGCGCAGCCCACATCAACAGCGGGCGGACCCAGGATTCCGAGCTGCGCCCGTGGATCCGAGCGGCGATCGTGCGTGCCATGGTCACGAGCGTCCCGGTCATGTACGTGAGGCTGATGCCGCCGTCCCGCTCGAACACCGCGTTCTCGGCGCCCATCGCTGCCGCCACGATCAGAGCGGACACCAGGGTCGCGCCGCCGCCGAGGTGCACGACGCCGGCCGCCGCCAGCAGTACCGCGACGAGCAGGAGGACGACGGTCTTACGACGCCGGCCGGCGAGGTCGCCGACGAGCGACCCGGTGACGACCCCGCCCACGAACGACACGATCACCACGAGCCCGACGGACGCCGCACCGAGATGTCCCGCAGTGAGTTCGACGGCCGCCCGAGTGGTGTTGCCCGTCATGAAGGAGACGAAGAAGCCGCCGAGAGCGAGGAAGCCGACGGCGTCGACGAAGCCCGCCACAGCGGCGAGACCCAGCGCCACGTGGGCATCGCGGCGGCGGTCGTGGGTGCGCTTCACGCGGTCATTGGATCACCACGAGAGCGGTAACGTCGCACCGGTGACCCGCCGCACCGCTACCCTTCTGCTCCTCGCGACTCTGAGCGTGGCGGGGTGCGGCGGTGACCCGGCGACACCCCCGGCCGACGACCCGGCTCCGGCGACCTCGACGTCCGAGGCGCCCAGCACGCCGTCGGTGGCCGGTCCCTCCGTGCCGACGGGGCCCGACGCCGTCGCCGCGGACGACCTCTTCATCGCAGGGTTGGACAGTGGCGCCATCGAGTACACCGACCCGGAGACGATGAAGATTCTCGGACGCGGCATCTGCGCCGAACTGCAGCAGGGGCAGCCGGTGATCGCCGAGGTGGACGCCGTCACGACGGGCAGCCGCGGCAAATGGGACGAGAGCGCCGCGGGCGCCATCGTCGGTACCGCGATCGGCGCCTACTGCCCCGAGTTCCGAGCGCTGCTGCCCGGCTGACGGCTCCGGCGCAGCAGGAAGCGCTGCACCTTGCCGCTGGGCGTCTTGGGCAGTGCGTCGACGAAGTGCACCGTGCGCGGGTAGGCGTGCGCGGCGAAGTTGGACTTCACCAGCTGCTGCAGCTCGGACTCCAACTCGGCGGTACCCGAGACGCCCTCCGCCAGAACGACGTACGCCTCGATCACCTCTCCGCGGATGTCGTCGGGTTGGCCCACCACCGCCACATCCATGACCGACGGGTGTTCCACGAGAACGCTTTCGACGTCGAAGGGCCCGATCCGGTAGCCGGCCATGATGATGACGTCGTCGTTACGCGCGGAGAAGAAGTAGGAGCCGTTCTCGATTCGTCCGGCATCGCCCGTCAGGTACCAGGACCCGTCGTCGGTGAACCGTTCGGCTGTCTTGTCGGGAGCGTCGACGTACCCGGTGAACCACATCAGCGGGCTGCCCGCCACCTCGAAGCCGATCTGATCCTCGACGACTCCGGCGGTGAAGCCCGGCAACGGCTTTCCCATCGAACCAGGGATCAGCGGCTCACGCACCGCGTCGTGCCAGGCGTTGACGATGACCATTCCGTGCTCGGTCTGGCCATAGTGATCCCGCACCGGCACGCCGAGCGCCGTCTCCGACCACACCAGAACGTCCGGCGTCAGCGGCTCCCCCGCCGACGACGCCCGTCGCAACGTGATGCCACCGACCGACGGGTCCTTGCTCAGGCTCCGGTACACCGTCGGCGCCGCCGCGAAGTTGGTGACCTCGAACTTCTGCATCACCGCGACCGTGAGCGCGGGGGTGAAGCCGGCATGCAGCATCAGACTGCGACGGCCCATCGCCATCGGGCCGAGAATGGCGTAGTAGAGCCCGTAGGCCCAGCCGGGGTCGGCGGCGTTCCAGAAGACGTCGTCCTCGGACACGTCGAGGCCGTAGGTCATGTAGGCGACGAACGACGCCAGCGCCGACACAGGCACCGGCACGCCCTTCGGCTTTCCCGTCGTGCCGCTGGTGAAGAGCTGGATCATCACACCGTCGCCGCCCACGGCCACCGAGGCCGCCATCGGCTCGTGCTCACGAACCAGAGCGTCGAAGCCCTCCCCCGTCTCGATCACCGTGATGCCCTCGATCGAGTCGAGCTTCTCGCGCTGGTCGGTCTCGGTGATGACGACGCGCGCCTGCGCGGCCTCGACGCGCATCGCGATCGCCGGAGTAGCGAAGGCGGTGAACAGCGGGACGTGCACCGCGCCGAGTCGCCAGAGCCCGAGCAGGGCGACGACCAGTTCGAGCCGCTTGCTGATCAACACTCCCACGCGGTCACCCCGGCCGACGCCCATCTCGGCGAGGCCCGTCGCGAATCGCGCCGACAGCTCGTGCAGCTCGCCGTAGGTGAGGTCGCGCGCCGTGAGATCGCCTTCGATGAAGGTGAACGCGATCGCCGCCGGGTCGTGGTCGTCGCACAGCAGGGCGGCGAGGTCGGCGTCGGCGGATCCGTAGGTCGCCAGCAGGCGTGCGACATCGTCGGTCAAGGTCGTCATGGTGAGAGTGTGGCGCGGAACACTCGCGGCCCGATACCCTCCGAAGAGGGTAGGAAGACGGAGACCATGATCGACACACATTTCGACGCCGCCGTGGACCGGTTGCGCGCCGGTTCGGGCGTCACGCTCGCTTTCGGCGGAGTCATGACCGCGGGACGGCGATTGACGCTGCGCCATTTCGCCGGGCAGTCCGTCGGGGCGCTCGACGGTGTCGAACTCGAGGCAGGTCACGGTCTCGGCGGCAAGGTGTTGCAGGTCAATCGCACCGTCGCGCTCGACGACTACATGCGGACTCCGAAGATCAGCCACCGATACGACGCCATCATCTCCGCCGAGGGCCTGCGCGCCATGATCGCCGCCCCCGTCGTCGTCGGGCGGACAGCCGTCGGCGTGCTCTACGGCGCGATGCACACGGCCGGGCACATCGGGGATCGCGTGCTCGACGTGCTGACCCTCGAAGCTGGGGTTCTGGGCCAGGACCTCGCCGTCGACGAGGCGCGGCGCGCTGCCGACCGGCTGCGCGAGGACGTCCGTCAGACGTACACGCGGCTGCGGGCGGTCGCGGCACGGTCGGACGCACCCGAGCTCACGTCCGTGCTCGACTCGATGCGCGCCTTCCTGGAACCCGCCGCACCGATACCGTCCGCTCCGCACGTGACGGCCCGCGAACGGGACGTGTTGTCGCTGGTGGCGCTGGGCCGGTCGAACATCGCCATCGCCGAGGAGCTCGGCCTCACCGTGTCCACAGTCAAGAGCTACATGAAGTCGATCATGGCCAAGCTCGACGCGTCGACCAGACACGAAGCCGCGCACGCCGCCCGGCGTGCAGGCCTAGTTCCCTGATCCTGTCCGCAGCGCCTTCTCGAGCGGAGTCGGAAAGGTCGGGGTGATGGACGCGCCGTCGAGATGGGCCTCGAGACGTGCAGCTTCCGCCGCGACCTGCTCCTCGTCGGCCTTCTCGAACAACCGGAACACCACCTCACCGGCGCCGCGTACGGCCCAACCGCCGACCACCCGGCCGTTCGACCACACCGTGGGGCCGACGTTTCCGAACGTGTCGAACAGATCCGGTCGGTACTCGTCCGGCAGGAACCATCGCCGATCCTTCCACCCCATCGGCGTCGGATCCAGCGCGGGCAGCAGCGCCACACCCCCGTCGGCACCGCTGATGTCGCTGCTGCGCAGCATGATTCCCCCACCCGACGACAGCTCGACCTCCTCGACGTCGAGAGCGGCGAGGGCTTTGACAGTGTGACCCTTGTTCCATCCGGTCCACCACTGGAGGTCCTCGGGAGTCGCCGGACCGAACGCCTCCAGCCAGGTGCGCGCCAGGCGAACTCGCGCATCCGCCTCCTCGATCGGCGGCACACCGTCGGGCCACCACGCGCTCACCGGTGCCCACGTGTGGTGGCGCGAGGTCCAGTTCCCCCGCGGTTCCACGCGCACGATGCGCCCCTCCGCCGACAGCAACGTCAGCAGCGACGACGTCACGTAGCGACGGACGTCGTACTTCTTGTCCGTGGTCGGGAGGAACGCGGTGCGCAGTTCCGGTACGGCGGTGGACAACTCGGCTCCCGTCGCGGTGCCCGACGCAGCCAGTGCCGCATCGACACCCGACTCGAGATGGTCGAGGAACGCCGGCACGTCATCGATCACCGGGTCGGTGGGCAGGGTCGAGAGTTGCTTCGCCAGACGCGTTCTCAGGGTTCTGGCCACCCCGGCGCTCGAACCGGACTGCACGACGGGCATGAACTGCTTGTCGATGACGAAAAGGGTGCGGCGCATCGCCATGACCCGCACCAGCGAGCGGCGGGTGTACAGAGCGTCGCGCACGTCGTCCAGGGTCGCGGTGGTCGATCGCGCCAGAACCTGCAACGACACGCTCGCCGCATCCGTGGCGTGGAGCGCGACGATGCGCTGGACCACGTCCTCGGGCGTCAGCGACGACCCCAGACCCACGGCATGCCGGTGCACCAGGATCTTGCGCCGCTCCTCGTCCGTCACCTTCATCGGGACAGTGTGACCGACCCCGCCGCCGTGCGCACCCATGCCGGGCGCACATACCCCGCGGCGCAGTTCGCGTGGTGCTCCCCCGATGGGGAGTGCACGGGACGAACCGCGGTGCGCGAAGCTAAGCCCTCCCCCCCACACGACAACGGCGCCGCACCCGTCATGGGTGCGGCGCCGTCGTGAGGCTCCGGGTCAGCGACCGTTCGACCGCCTGGACGACTCCTCGAAGTCCCCCTCGATCACTTCGAAGGTGCGCGTATCGGATTCTGCGCGACGCGAGGCCTCGCGCATTTCGATACCGTCGGTGACCAGGTCACCGATCTCTCGGGTGACGTCGCGGACCGCGGTCGCGATGATCACCGCGATCCGCCCGACGTGCATGGCTGCCGATTCGGTCAGGTCCTGCACTGTGTCCTTGTTGCGTTCGAACTTGCCCACCATGGCACTTACCTCTCAGGCTGCAGCTTTTTCGCGCTCGATGATCACACCGGTCACCTTGTCCACACCGGTGAAACGGTCGGGAAGGGCGAGCCGGAAGATCTTGCCCCACACAGTACCGATCTGATGGAAGAAGCCACCAGTGTTGTACGGAAGGCCGTACTCCTCGCACAGTGCCTTGACCTCGGGCGCGATCTGCGGGTAGCGGTGCGCGGGCAGGTCCGGGAAGAGGTGGTGCTCGATCTGGTGCGAGAGGTTGCCGGACATGATGTGGAACAGCTGCCCACCCTCGATGTTCGCGGAGCCGAGCATCTGACGCACGTACCACTGGCCGCGAGTTTCCTGCGCGGTCTCCTCGACGGTGAACGTCTGCACGCCCGTCGGGAAGTGGCCGCAGAAGATGATCGAGTAGGCCCACACGTTGCGGACGATGTTGGCGGTGAAGTTGCCCACCAGCGTCGGCACGAACATCGGCCCGGTCAGGGCGGGGAAGACGATGTAGTCCTTGAGGACCTGTCGTCCGGCCTTCTTCCACCAGCCCTCGAGCAGGGGCTTGACGTCGTGCCATTTGCGCTTGCCCTGGATGACGTTCTCGGCCTCCAGGTCGTGCAGCATGACGCCCCACTCGAAGAAGGTCATGAGCAGGAACGCGTAGATCGGGTTGCCCAGGTAGTACGGGTTCCACTTCTGCGCGCTGTCCATCCGCAGGATGCCGTAACCGATGTCGCGGTCCATGTCGAGGATGTTGGTGTACGTGTGGTGCATGTAGTTGTGCGAGTGGCGCCACTGGTCACCGGGGCAGGTGTTGTCCCACTCGAAGACCTTGGAGTTCAGGCCCGGCTCACGCATCCAGTCGTACTGGCCGTGCATGACGTTGTGACCGATCTCCATGTTGTCGAGGATCTTCGACAGGCTCAGGGCGCTGACGGCGGCGATCCAGGCCGGCGGGAAGAAGCCGAAGTACATCAGTCCGCGACCGGCGACCTCGAGTCCGCGCTGCGCCTTGATGATCTTGAAGATGTAGTCGCGGTCCTCCTGACCCAGGTCCGCGACGGTGCGGGCGCGCAGGTCGTCGAGCTTGCGCCCGAGTTCCTCCACGGCTTCGTAGCTCAGGACGACGGGTCCGTCGGTGCCCGGCTCGTCCAGCACGTCGACGCCGGACGTCGTGGTGTCGGGCGCCGAGCTGGAACCGATGAACGGGAGAAAGGACAGTGAGAGTCCGAACATGGTGACCTCCTCTTCGAGTATGTGGATGGGTCAGACGTCGATGTCGACGTCGCCCACGGGGACGGAGATGCAGAGCTGGATTTCGTTGTCCGGATCGGAGTCGAGCTCACCGGTCTTGACGTTGCGGGTGCATCCCGACTTCTTGATTGCCGTGCAGGTGAAGCAGATTCCCATCCTGCAGCCGAATTCCGGTGTCAGCCCGGCATTCTCGGCCTGCTCCAGGAGGGTGGCGCCGTCGTTCTCCGCCTCGACGGACGAACCCGAGAACGACACGGTTCCCGAGGCATCCCCGTCGACGACCGGAACTGCGGTGACGAACTCCTCCGAGAACAACGACTCGGAGAGTCCGAGTTCGTCGAACACCGACCTGACACCCTTCATCAACCCGGGCGGCCCGCACAGGAACGTCTGCGCCGAGGCGTGCCAGGGTGCTGCGACGTTCAGATGCTCGGTGTCGAAGAATCCGTGCAGATGACCACCGTTCTGCTGATCGGTGTACGCGTACAGAACGTCCACGTTGTCGTTCTCGGCCGCGATGCGGTCGAGTTCGGCGCGGTAGCAGACGTCGTTCTCCGTGTAGGCGTAGTGCAGGAACGCCACGCGTCCGGTGTACCCCTCGTGCACCAGCGTGCGCAGCATCGACATCACCGGGGTGATGCCGCTTCCACCACTGATCAGCAGAACGTGGTCCGGCCGCGGGCTCGGGAGCTCGAAGGTGCCCGTGGCCGGCGCGAGATTGACCACGAGACCGGGCTTCGCCGAGGCGACCAGGTAATTGGACACGATGCCGTCGGGTTGAGCCTTGACGGTGAGCTCGATCGTGTCGTCGTCGGTTCCGGCGGTACCGGCCGGGGAGTAGCAACGCGTGTGCCGGACGCCGTCGACCACGACGCCGATCTGCACGAAGTGGCCGGCGGCGAACCCCTTCCACTGCCACGTGGGGCGCAGCGTCAGCGTGACGGTGTCGGGAGTCTGGTGACGGACGGCCACGACCTCGGCGCGCATGTCGTCGACCGTCATCATGGGGTCGACGAGTTCGAGGTACCGATCGACCGCGTGCGGCGTCGTCAGCGTCTCGAGCAACCGGGGCCGCAACCTGGACAGCAGCGAACTGCGACGGCCGCGCGATGTGGGGGTGGTGGCGATGCTCAAGTCGTCCTCCTCGAATGACGGGCCGGTGACCGGATCACTTCTCCAGTGCACACTCGTTCACTGGAACCGAGTGTGACAGCCCGTACCGGCAACTTTCAAGGCCAATGTGACGACGGACACGTACCGTGAGCAGCAGTGACCCGCCAGGCTCTCGCGCGGCGGAAGTGCACACCCATACACCGATGTCGGTTAATGTCGAGGAATGTCCGAGAATTCCGTAGGTTCCACGACGGCCAGCAGGGCCGAACGCAAGGAACGCACCCGGCGGGCACTCGTGGACGGAACGCTGGACGCCATCGCGGACCGCAGTTTCTCCAGCGTGAGCCTGCGGGAGGTCACGCGCGCGGCAGGAATCGTGCCGACGGCGTTCTACCGCCACTTCGCGTCGATGGAGGACCTCGGAGTCGCGGTCGTCGAGGACAGCATGCGCGTCCTTCGCAAGATCCTGCGCGACGTCCGTCGTCACCCGTCCGCGGACAACGCGCGCGAGTCGCTCGAACTGCTGGTGGGCGAGATCCGCGAACACGACGTCCAGTTCCGCTTCCTGATCCGTGAACGGTCCGGCGGGGTGGTGGAGGTCCGGCGCGCGATCGAGACCGAACTGCGAATGATCGTGCACGAGCTCACTCAGGACCTGTCCCGGATCCCCGCCCTGTCGTCGTGGCCCGGCGATGATCTCGAGATGGTCGCCGACCTCATTGTCAACACGATGCTGGCGACGGTGGTGGACCTGGTCGAGGTGACGCCCGCCGGCGCGGCCGAACGCGACATCGTCGAACGCGCGCTGTCCCAGCTGCGCGTGATCATGCTGGGAATGGGCCAGTGGCAGCCTCGGAACGTCCGCGGCGCACGGACGTCGGCAGCCGCCCTCGGAGCGTGAGGACCCGATAGCCTTTCCCCATGCAGATCTCAGTCGGTGACCTGACCTTCGACGCGGACCGCTACGGAACCCCCGGCGACCGCCCGGCCCTTCTCCTGCACGGTTTTCCCGAGACGTCCGCGAGTTGGCGCGACGTGGCGATCCGCATGGCGGACGCGGGCCGCGACGTCGTCGTGCCGAACCAGCGCGGGTACTCCCCCGGTGCCCGTCCGACCGGTACCGACGCGTACCGCATCGATCTGCTGGTCGCCGACGTCATCGGAATGCTCGACGAACTGGGCTTCGCGGCAGTCGATCTCGTGGGGCACGACTGGGGGTCGATCGTCGCCTGGTACGTCGCGGCGCTGCATCCGGATCGCGTGCGCACCCTCACCGCAGTGTCCGTCCCGCACCCGGCCGCCTTCGGGTGGGCGATCCGCGAAGACGAGGACCAGAAGAAGCGCAGCGAGTACATGACGCTCTTCCGTCAGCCCGGCAAGGCGGAGGATCTGCTGCTCGAGGACGACGCCCGCCGGTTGATCGCCATGTTCTCCGGTGCCGCCGATCCGACGATCGTCTCGCAGCATCTTCCGGTGGTCGGCCGGCGTGAGACGCTCACCGCCGCGCTGGAGTGGTACCGCGCCATGACGCGCGACTTCGCGGATCTCCCGTCCGTCGAGGTGCCGACCACCTACGTGTGGGGTAACCAGGACACGGCGGTCGGCCGCGCCGCCGCCGAGCGGTGTGCCCAGCACGTCACCGGCCCGTACGAGTTCGTCGAATTGAGTGTCAGCCACTGGGTGCCGGAGGACGATCCGGACCGACTGGCGGACGAGATCCTCGCGCGTTAGCGCGTGACCGGTTGTCGCAGAATCGTTCTCAGTTTGTCGGCCACCACACGCCGTGGGTCGCCGAGATAGATCTCGTGATGACGTCCCGTCATCCGGAGCGAGTGCGCCGGGACGACGACGTCGTGCATGTGCGCGAGCACCGGCGCCTCGTCGTCGTAGGACCCGACGTGCAGCGTCTGCACGCACAGCCCCTCGTCGAGACGTCTCAGGCGCACGTCGCCAGTCCGCGGGCCCGCCTTCTGTTCGCGGACGGTCTCCAGATGCTCGGCCGTGATCCAGTCGGGGGTCATGATCATCGCGGTCCATCGCCATCGCGACGGGTCCCGCTCGCGGGTGAACGACGCCCAGTCGTCCGCCCACCACAGCGCTTCGAGCGGCATCACCACGTGGTCTCTGCCGAGTTCGCGCTTGCCGAGGAACTTCAGGCCGTACGCGAGCGGATACAGAGACGACACCGCGTCGGTCCAGGCGGTCGTGTTCGGATCACCGTCCCCGTCGATCGTGAGGTACTGCAGGGGCGGCACCTCGACCACGTCGAACACCCCGAGTCGAGCGCTGTACGTCGCGATCTCCTTCTTGTGGTCGACCTTCACGCCGCCGCGTCCCTCCCCCGATCACCCTCGGGTGCCGCGACGCGGAGCAGGGCCAGTAGCCCGGCCGCCAGCACCAGCACGATGCCGATGATGCCGGCCCGATCCGCGTCGAAGAGGAAGACGAAGAGTCCGAAGAGGCTCGGAGCGAGGAACGAGACCGCGCGTCCCGTCGTGGCGTAGAGGCCGAACATCTGGCCTTCCCGGCCGGGCGGAACTATGCGGGTCAGGAAGGTGCGCGACGCCGACTGTGCGGGTCCGACGAACAGGCACAGGATCAGTCCGAAGATCCAGAACATCAGGGGACCGGAGACGGCGAGCAGGACCAGCCCGGCGACGATCATCGACACGAGCGAGACGACGATGACGAGCTTGGGCCCCAGCACGTCGTCGACACGCCCCGCGACGACGGCGCCGAGTGCGGCGACGACGTTGGCGGCGACCCCGAAGAGCAGCACGTCGGCACTGGAGATGCCGTACACGGTGACGGCCAACACCGCTCCGAAGGTGAAGACCCCGGCCAGACCGTCACGGAACAGAGCGCTCGCGACGAGGAACCACACGGTGCGGCGGTCGATGCGCCACAGCTCGGACACGTCGCGCCACAGCACGCGGTACGACTCGAGGTAGCCGGCTCGCGCGGCCGCCGCCTCGGGGTCGGTGACGGGGAGTTCGGGAACCGCGAAGAGCACGGGAAGCGAGAACACGAGGAACCACACCGCCGCGAGCAGCGCCACGAGCCGGATGTTGAGGCCGTCCTCGGTGGTGATGCCCAGCAGGCCCCGCTCGTCGCCGTCGCCGTCGATGAACCCGAAGTAGCACATAAGCAGCAGGACGATGCCGCCGAAATAGCCCATCGCCCAGCCGAATCCGGACACCCGACCCAGATTGTCGGGCGTCGAGACCTGACGCAGCATCGCGGTGTAGGGCACCTGCGCCACCTCGAAGAGCACCGAGGCGACGGACAGCAGGATCAGGCCCAGCCACAGGTAGTGGTAGTCGTCCTTCACGAAGAACAGTGCCGCCATGCACACGACGGTCGCGGTCGACAGTACGAAGAGGAGCCGTTTGCGGCGACCTCTGGCATCGCTGCGCTGACCGGAGACGGGAGCCAGGACCGCGACCAGAACTCCGGCGATGCCGAGCGACCACCCCAACCACGACGTGGCGGACACTCCGCCGGGCAGATCGGCACCCACCGAGTCGGTCAGGTACACCGAGAACACGAACGTGAGGATCACGGCCTGGAAGGCGGCACCGCCCCAGTCCCAGAAACCCCACGCCAGCACCTGCTTCTTCGTCACGACACCGGGCGCGCCCACGACCACCATGTCTCGCAGCATAGGGTGCCGAGATGACCGACTTCCCTGTTCTGCTGTCGCCGATCACGGTCGGTCGTACGACGTTGCCCAACCGGGTGATGATGGGCTCGATCCACACTGGACTCGAGGATCGGGCGAAGGACGTAGAGAAGCTCGCCGCGTACTTCGCCGAGCGCGCCCGAGGTGGTGTGGGACTCGTCGTCACCGGGGGCTACTCCCCCAATCGCACCGGCTGGCTGCTTCCGTTCGCGGCCAAGTTGTCCAACCGTCTCGAGGCCCGTCGCCACCGACGCGTGACCGATGCCGTGCACCGCGAGGGTGGTCGGATCGTGCTGCAGATCCTGCACGCGGGCCGCTACTCCTACCATCCGCTCTCCGTGAGTGCGTCGGGTGGGAAGTCGCCGATCACCCCGTTCCGCGCCCGCGGCCTCACCGATCGGGGCGTGGAACGGCAGATCAGCCACTACGTCCGGTGCGCGCGCCTGGCGCAGCGCGCAGGCTACGACGGCGTCGAGATCATGGGCGGCGAGGGCTACTTCCTCAACCAGTTCCTCGCACCGAGGACGAACCGTCGCACCGATCGATGGGGCGGGTCCGCCGAGAACCGGCGCCGCCTTCCGGTGGAGATCGTGCGTCGCATCAGAGCAGCGGTCGGACCGGACTTCCTGCTCTCGTTCCGGATCTCGCTGGCCGATCTGGTCGAGAACGGTCAGACGTGGGACGAGATCGTGGCACTCGCCACCGAACTCGAAGGAGCCGGGATCGATCTGTTCGACTCCGACTTCGGCTGGCACGAGTCGCGCGTGCCCACCATCGTGACGTCCGTACCGAGGGCCGCGTTCATCGACTTCACCCGCCGCCTCACCGAGGTGGTGACGGTGCCGGTGGCGGCGGCGAACCGGATCAACATGCCGGATGTCGCCGAACGCCTGCTCGCCGACGGCAGCGCGCACCTGGTGTCGCTGGCCCGCCCGATGCTGGCGGATCCCGACTGGCTGCTCAAGGCGAGGAACGGCCGACGGGACGAGATCAACACGTGCATCGCCTGCAACCAGGCCTGTCTCGACCACGTCTTCGTCCACCGCAAGGCGTCCTGCCTGCTCAATCCGCGGGCCGGGCGGGAGACCGAACTCGTGCTGTCCCCGACTCGCTCCGCGAGAACGGTCGCCGTCGTCGGCGCCGGCCCGGCGGGACTCGCCACCGCGGTCGCACTGGGGCAGCGTGGTCATCGCGTCACCCTCTTCGAGGCGCGCGACGAGATCGGCGGCCAGTTCGCGATCGCGCAGCGCATCCCCGGCAAGGAGGAGTTCGCCGAGACGGTCCGCTACTTCACCCACGCACTCGCCGCAGCGACGGTCGACGTTCGGCTCGGCACGACGGCCGGCGCCGCGGACCTCGTGCACTTCGATCGCGTCGTCCTGGCCACGGGTGTGGTGCCGCGCATCCCGTCCATTCCCGGCATCGATCACCCCAGCGTCGTCACGTACGCCGAGGCGGTGCTCGGCCACCGCGACGTCGGCAGGCGCGTGGCCGTCATCGGGGCCGGCGGCATCGGTGTCGACGTCTGCGAGTTCCTCACCACGGAACACTCCTCGACTCTGGATACCGCGGAGTGGCGTCGGGAATGGGGAGTCACCGACGATCCGGCGGCCGCGGGTGCCGTGGCCACCGCCGTCGCTCCCCCCGCGGCTCGCGAGGTGTACCTGCTGCAGCGGACGGCGGGACGGATCGGGACGCGACTCGGCAAGACCAGCGGCTGGGTGCATCGCGCTGCCCTGCGAAGCAGGAACGTGACGCAGTTGTCGGGGGTGCGGTACGACCGGATCGACGACGACGGACTTCACATCACCGTCGACGGACGGACACGCGCACTGGAGGTCGACACGATCGTCGTGTGCGCCGGTCAGGAGTCGGTGCGCGATCTTCTGGACGATCTCACAGCTGCGGGAACAGTAGTTGACGTCATCGGCGGCGCCGACGTGGCGGCGGAGGTGGACGCGAAGCGGGCGATCGAACAAGGGACCCGCCTCGCGGCCGCCCTCTGACGTCGCGTGCTCCGCAGCGTCACGCTAGCCTCGGTGACCGTGAGCCTCCCCGCACCCACCGCAGAGTCCCGTGCCGTCGTCACCGGAGCGTCGTCCGGCATCGGAGAAGCACTCGCCACCGAACTCGCCGCCCGTGGTCATTCGCTGATCGTCGTCGCCCGTCGAGGCGAGTTGCTCGAGGCGCTGTCGGCGAAGCTGACCGCCGAGCACGGCGTCACCGTCGAGGTCCGCGTGAACGATCTGTCCGATCCCGTTCAACGCCAGACCCTGGCGGACGAACTGGCCGGCCGCGACATCTCGGTGCTCTGCAACAACGCCGGCATCGCCACCTTCGGTCCGGTGTCGGCGCTGGATCCCGCCTACGAGCGCGCCCAGGTGCAGCTCAATGCTGTTGCGGTGCACGATCTCACGCTGGCGGTCCTGCCCGGCATGATCGAGCGCGGCGCCGGCGGCATCCTCGTCACCGGCTCGGCCGCGGGCAACATGGCCATCCCCAACAATGCGACCTACGCCGCCACCAAGGCGTTCGTGAACACGTTCTCCGAGTCGTTGCGATCGGAGCTCGCCGGCACCGGCGTGCACTGCACGCTCCTCGCACCCGGCCCGGTCCGCACCGAGACGCCCGATCCCGCGGACGCCTCCATCGTCGACAAGCTGGTGCCGGACTTCCTGTGGATCGACAGCGCGTACACGGCACGGCTGTCTCTCGACGGGCTCGAGAAGAACAAGATGCGCATCGTTCCCGGAATCCTCAGCAAGGGCATGTCCGTTGCGGGCCAGTACAGTCCGCGCTCGATCAGCGCTCCGATCATCGGCAGCTTCTACAAGAAGCTCGGCGGTTCCTGACCTTCTACCTCCGACGGCGGCGTCCGGTCCCGAAGATGCTCCGTGAGATCTCGCGACCGGCCGCACTGGCTGCCGACCGCAGGAAGCTCTTCACGGCGGGGTTGGCCATGATGCGTTCTGCGGCCGACGGCCCTTCCGGCTCCGGCGCGGGCAGCGGCGGCAGGTCGTAGGTCTGCGGCAGCGGCGGGAACTCCGGCTGCTGCGGCGTCGGTTCGGGGGCCATCCGTGCGTTCAGCAACTCGTACGCGGACTCGCCGTCGACGGTGGTGCCGTACGTCGCGTACAACGGACTGGCGGTCGCGGCGGCCGTGATCGCGTCCGTTCCGATGGTGTCCATCAGCGACTGCGGCGGACGAATCCTGGTCCAGGCCACGGGAGTCGGCGCGCCCCGCTCGGACAGCACCGTGACGATCGCCTCGCCGGTCCCGAGGGTGGTGAGTGCCTCCTCCAGGTCGTAGTCCGCACTCTTGGGATAGGTCCGTACCGTCTTGGTCAGCGCCTTCTGGTCGTCCGGGGTGAAGGCGCGCAGCGCGTGCTGCACCCGCGCGCCGAGCTGGGAGAGCACCGGCCCGGGAACGTCCGACGGCAGCTGCGTGCAGAAGAAGATGCCGACACCCTTGGAGCGAATCAGTTTCACGGTCTGCTCGACCTGCTGGAGGAAGGCCTTCGACGCGTCGGCGAAGAGCAGATGTGCCTCGTCGAACACGAACACCAGCTTCGGTGCGTCGAGGTCCCCCTCCTCCGGCAGGGTCTGGAAGAGATCGGCCAGCACCCACATCAGGAACGTGGAGAACATGACGGGACACGCTGCGAGAGCGCCGAGTTCGAAGAGGGTGACGATGCCGCGTCCGTCCGGTGCGGTGCGGATCAGGTCCTCCGTCCGCATCTCCGGCTCACCGAAGAACGTGTCGCCGCCGTCGGCCTCCAGGTTCACCAGTGCCCGCAGGATGACACCGGCGGTGGACGACGAGACGCCGCCGATGCCCTTCAGGTCGGCCTTGCCCTCGTCGCTCGTGAGGTGCGTGATGACGGCACGCAGATCCTTCAGATCGAGCAGCGCGAGCCCCTGCGTGTCCGCCCAGTGGAAGATCAGTCCGAGGGTCGACTCCTGAGTCGCGTTGAGCTGCAACACCTTGCTGAGCAGGATCGGGCCGAACGCCGTGATGGTCGCGCGCACCGGCACCGCGCCACCCTCGGTACCGAGGGAGAGGAACTCGACCGGGAATCCCGTGGGCGCCCACCCGTCCGCGCCGGTCTCGCCGGCCCGGCCGCGCAGGCCGTCCGAGTCGGCGCCCGGAGCGGACAGTCCCGAGAGGTCGCCCTTGACGTCGGCCAGCACCACCGGAACACCGGCCGCGGAGAGCTGTTCGGCGATCACCTGCACGGTCTTCGTCTTGCCGGTTCCCGTGGCGCCGGCCACGAGGCCGTGACGGTTCACCATCTTCAGCGGTAACCGGACCCGTGCGGTCGGATCCGCGACGCCGTCCAGCACCACACTGCCGAGTTCGATGGCGGGACCTTCCGTGGCGTACCCCGCTGCGATCGCGGCCGCGCGGCCACCCTCCGTCGGTTCCGTCATCGTCACTCGTGCTCCCGTTCTCGTGTCGCCGGCGGTACGGGCTGAACTCTATCGCCGGTACCGACACGTGCGGGTCTACTGTGGCAGCGGTACCGATGGACACGACGGATACCGAGGATGTGCGTGAACGACAAACTGGTGTGGATCGACTGCGAGATGACGGGCCTCGAGCTGGGCTCGGACAAGCTCATCGAAATCGCGGCCCTGGTCACCGACAGCGACCTCAACGTTCTCGGCGACGGCGTGGACATCGTGATCCACTGCGACGACGACGCACTGGCCTCGATGCCGGACGTGGTCACCGAGATGCACGCCAAGTCGGGGCTCACCGAGGAGGTCCGCGCGTCGACGGTCACGATGGAGCAGGCGCAGGAGAAGGTGCTCGAGTACATCCGGCAGCACGTTCCCGCCGGCACCGCGCCGCTCGCCGGCAACTCGATCGGCACCGACCGCGGCTTCATCGCGCGGGACATGCCGGAGCTGAACGGCTACCTGCACTACCGGATGATCGACGTCAGCTCCATCAAGGAGTTGTGCCGCCGGTGGTACCCACGCATCTACTTCGGTCAGCCTCCCAAGGGCCTCGCGCACCGGGCACTCGCGGACATCGAGGAGTCGATCCGGGAGCTGAAGTACTACCGGCAGACGGCCTTCGTGGCGGCTCCGGGACCGACCACCGAGGAGATCGGCGCCGTCGTGACGACGCTGACCGGTGGCGACGCGTGACACAGGGAACCGATTGGCTTCCCGCGTATCGGTCACGCTAGTATCGAACGCGCTGCATCGCCGCAGGGTGTGCAGCAATGGTGGGCGTAGTTCAGTTGGTAGAGCACCAGGTTGTGATCCTGGCTGTCGCGGGTTCGAGTCCCGTCGTCCACCCCGAACACGAAGGCCCCCGACTCGCGAGTCGGGGGCCTTCGTCGTGCGTGGGGCTCAGCGGGGCAGCGCGTCGAGGTCCGTCCGCATGAGGATGACGTTGTAGGACGAGTACTGCGACGCCGTGAAGTACAGCGAGTCACCGGCCGACCTCGGGTGGATGTAGGGCGCGTAGAGGCCACCGCCCGGGTAGTTGCCGATGTCGTTGTTCACCACCAGCGCGGTGGGAGCGCTCCACGGCCCCTCGGGCGCCGACGCGGTCCGCGCCATGATGCGGCCCTCGACGTCGTTGCCGTACAGCATGATGTAGCGACCGAGATACGCATTCCACGCGACGGACATCTCCCCGACCGGCTGGCCGACCACAGGAGCGGCGGCGGCCAGGTCGGAGGTCCAGGACCCACCGTTCCAGTACTCGTACCGGGTGAGGTCCAGCATCGCGTCGGGTGCGACGCGGGCCAGGTAGGCCGCACCGAGACGGCCGTTCGGTGTCCCGTACTGGTACACGAACCCGTCCTGGCCGCGGACGAACGCCGCCTGCTGGAAGCGGGCGTCCAACTGCTCCGTACCGGGGACGGCCACGCCGCTGTTGAACCGGATCGTGCCGGGCTCGGGGAACCACGTCTGCCCGTTGTCGCGCGACGTCGCGATTCCCGCGTAGTTCGTCGACCACACCGAGCCGCTCCACTCGCGGACCGACATGAAGTGCAGATACTGCACGCCGTTCACGGCGATCGCCGACGTGGGAACGATCGTGTACTCGACAGGTGAGAGCCCGAGAGCCGAGAGCAGTTGGGTGGCGAATCGCGGATCGTTCCCGGCCACCACCGCACCGGAGTTCACGTCACCGGGCACACCGTCGGCGAACGTGATGCCGTCCGACAGGTCGGTGTCGTTGCTGCGCAACAGAACATTGTGCCGCCACTGCCCGCCCGGGACCGCGCAGTTCCCGAAGGTGTCGCCGAACGCCATGAGGGTCTGACCGGCTCCGTTGTCCCAACTGATGCCGAGATCGGTCCCCGAGATTCCGAAACGATCGAACGTCCGGTTCACACTCTCCTGACCGGTCACCCACCCCACGGTGGACGTCGACGGCCCGTTGTAGGCGGGCACCGGACCCTGCCGTCCCGCAGGTGGCTGACCGGGAAAACCTGTTCCGTCGATCCCGGTACCGGGCAGTCCTCCACACGGTTCGGCCGCCGCCACGGGCGCGAGCACCAGGCTCACTCCCCCCACCAGTGCCAGTGCCAGCGTAGCCGCCATCGCCCGTTGTCGTCGCATACAGAACATCCCCCACAGTCGCGCCACACGCGGCAGTAACCCGCACCCGAACGCAAGGTACCAGTCCGGACAGGTCCGATCTCCGCACCGGGACGGCCCCACCGACGAATTACACGTATGTGTTTTCGCAGGTAGGCCGGCACAACCGAATTACGTTGGTGTAATTGAGCATTCGTGTTACCGAGCGATACTGCTGTCCCGTAGAGTGACCCGTGGCGCTCTTGGGGAAGGTGCGCCGTGTGTTACTCGTGTTGTTCGCTCGACGGACGTGAATGCCAAGGGAAGGGCATTCGACTTCGCCGAGCGGTGCGCCGTGGGCGACTGCTCGTCCGGTACCGGTCGGTGAGACCGGTACGGGTCAGAGGGACGTCGACGGCCGTACCGCCGTGGACAGCGCAGCAGCGACGGGACTCCTCCCCCGGGTCGGCGCCGACCGAATGGCGACGCCCGTGGGCGCATACGGAGGTAGCTCGTGCACCGAACATCACACTCGAACACCGCATCACAGGACACCGTGGACGCATCGCCGTCACCGGTGCGCCGCCGTGGTCGCTGGGGATCCGCCGCCATGGTGGGCGTCGCGGCCACCGGAGCTCTGCTCTTCGCCGGGACACCCACGGCCGCAGCGGCACCCGCGCTTCCGCCGCTCCCCGCTCTGCCCGCGTTCCAGATTCCCGGTGTTCCGCTGAGCGCCAAGCAGCAGGCGGCGATCCTCGCCGCCGTCTTCGACGCGACGGGCGTGCTGGTGCAGGAGGTCGCGGGGCTCGTTCTCGGCGACATCACCCTCACCCCGGTGACTCCCGACGCCGCGCCGGACGCAACGTCGCCCTTCCAGGCGGCCCCGCTGGGCGTCGGCGGATCACGACTCCCCTTGACGCCCGGCACCTTCGAGGTCACGTCCGGTTACGGCGGGCGCGACAACCCGACCGGCGGCGGACGGCAGAACCACGAGGGCATCGACCTCGGAGCCGCGCAGGGCACCACGATCTACGCGGTCACCGGCGGCACAGTCACGCAGGCCGGTGACGCGGGCGACGGGTACGGCAACCTGGTGAAGATCCAGAAGGGCGACACGGAGGTCCTCTACGGACACCAGAGTCGCATCGATGTCGCCGTGGGTGACACCATCGCTCCCGGTCAGGCCATCGGCGCGGTCGGCAGTACCGGCGACTCCAACGGCCCGCACCTGCACTTCGAGGTGCGACGCGGCGGCGAGGCCGTGGACCCGGTCGGTTACCTCACCGCTCTGGGCCTGAAGGTCTAGCGGCTCAGACGGACTGGGCGTTGCCGGCTTTCCACTCGTCCCACGGGATGTTCCAGTCGCCCAGTCCGTCGGTACCCGACAGTGTTCCACCCACGGTGTTCTTCACGACGGTGATGTCACCACGCTTGGTGTTGTCGTAGACCCACTTCGCGTTCGACGGGCTCAGGTTCAGGCAACCATGGCTGACGTTCGAATAGCCCTGTGATCCGACGGACCACGGCGCCGAGTGGAAGAAGATGCCGCTGTACGACATTCGCGTCGCCCAGTCGACCGGAGTGCGGTAGCCCTGCGCGGAGTCCACGGCGACGCCGTAAGTCGACGAGTCCATGACCATGGACGCGAACTTGTCACCGATGATGTAGACCCCGTTGTCGGTGGGCGAGCTGTCCTTGCCCATCGACGTCGGCATGGTCTTGACGTCGACTCCGTTGACGGAGAACGTCACCTGCTTGGTGGCGTCGTCCGCGGTGGCGATGACGGCGTCACCGATCGAGAAGGACGACGACGCGTTCTCCTGGCCGAAGAGTCCCTCGCCGAGGTCGCGACCGAAGACGTCCACCGTCACGGTGACGCGGGTGCCGGGAGCCCAGTAGTTCTGCGGGCGCCACCGCACCTCTTTCTGGTTGACCCAGTAGAAGGCACCCTCGACCGGCGGGTCCGTCACGACGGTGATCGCGTTCTGCGCGGCGATCTTGTCGGGGATCGGCTCGTCGAACTGCACGGCGACCGGTTGGCCGATGCCCACGATCTCGTTCTCGGACGGCAGCAGGTACGGCTTGGTGACGTTGTCCGGCGAACTGGTGGTGAAGGACGAGACGGACGACGCCTCACCGCCCAGACCGTAGGCCCGCGTACGCATCGTGTAGGTGCCGTTGTAGTCGAGCACCTCGCTGTTCGTCCAGGACGACCGATCCTCGGACAGTGCTCCGGGGACAGGGGTGCCGGCGTCGTCGGTGAGCGTCACCTCGGACAGGGTGCCGTCCGCCACGGTCACCGCGACCGGAGCACTCGGGGAGAATCCGACGGACGCGTCGGGCGCCGGCAACGACACCTTCGGCTTCATGAGCTCGGACAACGGGTTGGAGTCGATCGGCGCGGGAGCCGCCGTCGGTGTCTGACCCGACCCCGCCGTGCACCCGGCCGCGGAGAGTGCGAGCACCGTCATCGCGGCCACCAGAGTCGAGCGCCCACGACGGGTCCTACCCCACGACATCGTCATTCTCTCGACTCCACTCACCTGCGCCCGAACCATCAGCTATCACGCACATGATGCCATCCACCTGGGATTTCTCACCACTCCGGAGCTGGGGAACACGGTCACGGTCGAGTACCGATCGAGCATCGACCCGGCTCCTCACCAGCGGTCCGGAGCCTCTGCCAGCGGGAATGCGGACCGGGCGTCCCGTTTCGATGATCGCGGGTGCTGTTGGTGTGCGTCACAAGCGACCCCGGACAGCACGATGCCGCCGAGCGTGAACTCGGCGGCGTCGAGGACGGAGTCGGCCGTGCGCCTCTCGGCAGAAGGCCGCTCGTAGCGGCGAAAGGGGTGGTACCCGGGGCATGGATCCGACTCCGTCGAGCTGTGCAACGCCGACACCCCCGAGTCTGTTCCCGGCCGCTAGCATCACGTGGATGCGCGCCCTCGGTCCCACGTCGTCC
The DNA here is from genome assembly GCF_036173065.1 of Rhodococcus sp. NBC_00297. Taxonomy (NCBI): domain Bacteria; kingdom Bacillati; phylum Actinomycetota; class Actinomycetes; order Mycobacteriales; family Nocardiaceae; genus Rhodococcus; species Rhodococcus sp. NBC_00297. Next base: position 3,760,158 of record NZ_CP108041.1, on the reverse strand, counting down.
GCATCTGCGCCGCGCCCCGTCTCGTTCCGGCGTGCGACCCGATGAGTGATCTGCGTGTCCGAGACGCCGCCGCCCTGGTCGGTGTCAGCGACGACACCGTCCGCCGGTGGATCGAGAGTGGTGTCGTCGAGACGTCGAAGGACTCGGCCGGACGCACCGTCGTGAACGGCGCCTCGCTCGCGGCGCACGCTCGGGCCCGCGCCGCCGCACCGCCGGATCCGAGCGGCACGGTCAGCTCCGCGCGCAACCGTCTGGCCGGACTCGTCACCTCGGTGGTCGTCGACACGGTGATGGCCGAGGTACAGATGCAGTGCGGCGCGTTCACCGTGACGTCGCTGATGAGCGCAGAATCGGTGCGGACACTCGGACTGGAACCCGGCAGCGTCGCCGTCGCGGTGGTCAAGGCGACCACCGTCATCGTCGAGACACCGTGATCTCCGGCCTCGCGGGCGGGACGCGCGGCCACCGCGACGCGGTGCGTCCGCCCGCCTGGATCCTCGTGCCTGCCGGACTCGGCACGGCGCTCGTCGTGCTCCCTCTCGTGGCGATGCTGCTCTCGGTCGACGTGGCTCGCTTCGTTCCGCTCGTCACCTCGGAGTCGTCCCGGGCCGCGCTGCTGCTCAGCCTGCGCACGGCGGCCGCCAGCACTGTCCTCTGCATCCTGCTGGGGGTGCCGATGGCCCTGGTCCTCGCGCGGTCGACCGGGCGGATCGTCGCCGTCGTGCGCGCACTCGTCCTGCTCCCCCTCGTCCTGCCCCCGGTGGTGGGTGGGCTCGCCCTGCTCTACGCGTTCGGCAGGCAGGGACTGCTGGGTGAACACCTGCGGGCGTGGGGCATCGACATCGCCTTCACCACCACCGCGGTGGTCCTCGCGCAGACGTTCGTCGCCCTCCCCTTCCTCGTGATCAGTCTCGAGGGCGCACTGCGCACGGCGGGCACGCGGTACGAGGTCGTCGCCGCGACCCTCGGAGCCTCACCCGGCACCGTCCTGCTGCGGGTCACCCTTCCCCTGGTCCTGCCCGGGCTGGCGTCGGGTGCGGTGCTCTCCTTCGCCCGCGCGCTCGGCGAGTTCGGCGCCACCCTCACGTTCGCCGGGTCGCTCCAGGGCGTCACCCGCACCCTCCCGCTCGAGATCTACCTCCAGCGCGAGACGGATCCCGATGCGGCGGTGGCCCTCTCGCTGGTCCTCATCGTCGTCGCGATCGTCATCGTGATCCTCACTCGCAGTCGGCGTCCGGCAGGCGTGCTGTGACACCCACCGACACTTCGGTCGTCCTCGACGTCCGTCACCGAGCACGCGGCGCCGACCTCACGCTCACGGTGCCGTCGGGCGGTGTGGTGGCGATCCTCGGGCCCAACGGTGCCGGGAAGTCGACGCTGCTGTCGATGGTGGCCGGACTCGTCCGGCCCGACGACGGCGTGGTCCGCATCGGAGCGCGCACCCTCACCGACAGCGCGCAGCGCATCGACGTCCCGCCGCATCGCCGACGGGTGGCTCTCCTCGCCCAGGACGCGCTGCTGTTCCCACACCTGTCCGCGCTGGCGAACGTCGCCTTCGCGCCCCGCTCACGAGGTGCCGGACGAGCCGAGTCCGAGCGACTCGCGCGCCGATGGCTCGAGGCCGTCGACGCGGCCGACCTCGCCGATCGGCGGCCGCGCGCACTGTCCGGCGGACAGGCCCAACGCGTCGCCCTCGCCCGCGCACTCGCGGCGGACCCCGACGTGCTCCTGCTCGACGAGCCGTTCGCGGCGCTCGACGCCGAGTCCGCACCGGCCATGCGCCGCGTGCTCCGCGAGGTGCTCGCCGAGACCTCGCGCACCACCCTGCTGGTGACCCACGACCGGGTCGACGCCCTGACGCTCGCCGGTGAGGTGGCCGTCGTCGACGCCGGACGAGTGGTCGAACACGGCACCGTCCGCGGCGTTCTGACGGCTCCGCGTACCCGGTTCGCGGCCGCCCTCGTCGGAGTGAACTCGATCGAGGGCACCATCACCGCTCCGGACACGCTCACGACCGCGTCGGGTGTCGCCGTGCAGGGCCGCGCCCCGGATCCTCTCGACGCGGGCTCATCGGCGGTGGCCCTGCTGCATCCCACCGCCGTCTCCGTCTTCGTCGACCCACCGCGGGGCAGCCCCCGCAACGTGCTGCCCGTGCAGATCGGCCACGTGGAGTCCACCGGCTCGTCGGTCCGCATCACGTCCACCGCGGCCGCGGGTCTGCCCGCGCTGCACGCCGACGTCACCGTCGCGGCGGCCACCGAACTCGACCTCGTGCCCGGCCGTCGCGTCCACTTCGTCGTCAAGGCCGGCGAGGTGGCACTGCACGCCGCGGCTCCCGGCGCGCCCACACCGCGGTGACCGGTGGGTCGCCACGGCCGCGGCGACTGCTCGACGCGGCAGCGGATCTGTTCGGCGCCCGCGGCTACGCGGCCGTCGGCATCGACGACGTCGCGGCGGCCGCGGGCGTCTCGGGGCCGTCGGTGTATCGGTGGTTCGACTCGAAGTACGACCTGCTCCGCACGCTGCATCTGACCGCGGTCGCACGCCTCGAACGGCGCATCGCTCGGGAGGGCGCTCCCGCCGATCACCACGCGCTCGCTCTCGGCGCCCTCACCGTGCGCCGCTCGCTCGGCACGCTGCGCCGCGACCGCCCGCATCTGCACGACCCCGACATCGGTTCGGTGACCACGGTTCTCGATGCCGTCACCGCGGCAGCACGTCGTGCCGATCCGATCCTTCGGCCCTCTCGCGACTCCGACGTCACGACTCGGGCGGTGCTGTCCACCCTCTCCAGCATCGGGACGCACCGCCTCGCCGTCCCCGCCGCCGCGGTGCTCGAGGTTCTCGACTCCGCGTGCGCCGCGGTCCTCTCGGCGGACCTGCCGGACGCCGTCGACGATCCGGAACTCCCGCACGGCGTCCCGCCCGTCGGGCGACGGGACGCACTCCTGCGCTCGGCCGCGGCGCTGTTCGACGAGAACGAGCCCGCCGACGTGACGATGGCGGCCATCGCCTCCTCGGTGGGCATCGCGGCATCGAGCACGTACCGCTGGTTCGGCGGCAAGACCGTGGTGCTGGACGAGGTGTGCCTCGGCGCCGCGCGCCGGGCGGCAGACGAGACGGCGCGTGTGCTCGCCCGGTCGGACACGCCGCACCAGGCGCTGGCCGGGCTGGCGCGGCGGCGCGTGGCCCTCGCGACGCGGGCGCCGGCACTGCGGGTACTCCGGCGCCACGGCCTCTCGACCGGTCCGGCGACGGCACGCGAGCTCACCGTGATGGCTCGCCAGGAGCGCGGAGAGTGGGTGCACCTCCTCGCGTCGACGATGCCGGGACGCTCGCGGGCACAGTCGTCGGTTCTCGTCGAAGCAGCGTTCACCGTGGTGAACGACCTGTCACGGCACGTCGACGAGCGCCGGCTCGCCGCGGTGATCACCGCGATGCTGGGTGTGGACGACGGCGGGCCCCGATCACCACATCGGTGATCGGGGCCCGCGTCGGATCTGCCGTGCCGCGACCGGCTACTGAGCCTGCAGCAGCGTGAACGACCTGTCTCGTACCAGCAGTGACGTCGGGTCCTCGCCCACCTGCTGCTCGGGGTCGCTCGAGATCGTGAGTGACCACGTCTCGTCGGGCAGGGTGAACTCGACCGGGGTGTCGGAGGCGTTCATCAGCCACAGGAACACGGTGTCCTCGGCCGACGACTTGAACAGCACGGCGATCGACTTGTTCGATCCGGTGGTCCAGTCGTCGTCACCCATCGCGACGCCGTCCGCGCGCTGGAAGTCGATCGTGTCGGGTCGACCGCCGCTCGTGTCGGTGGTGGTGTCGTCCTCGCCGTGGCGGAACCACACCGGACGCAGCGCCGGATGCTCGCGGCGGAGTGTGATCAGCGCCGTGGTGAACTCGACGAGTGCGTCGTCGGCGACCGCCCAGTCGAACCACGAGATCTCGTTGTCCTGGCAGTAGGCGTTGTTGTTTCCGCCCTGCGAGCGCGCGAGTTCGTCGCCTCCCAGAAGCATCGGAACGCCGGCCGAGAGAAGCAGCGTGCCGAGGAAGTTGCGGCGCTGGCGATCGCGCAGCGCGTTGACGTCCGCATCGTCCGTCGGCCCCTCCGCGCCGCATCCCCACGACCGGTTGTCGGACTCGCCGTCCTGGCTGTCCTCGCCGTTCTCCTCGTTGTGCTTCTCGTCGTACATCGTGAGGTCGGCGAGAGTGAAGCCGTCGTGCGCGGTGATGAAGTTGACACTCGCGAGGGTGGGCCGGCGATCGTTCTCGTAGACGTCGGGGCTACCCGAGATACGTTGCGCCAGAGCGGGAAGGCTACCCTCCTCGCCGCGCCAGAAGTCGCGGACGTCGTCGCGGAACTTACCGTTCCACTCCGACCACCGCGCCGGGAAGCCGCCGACCTGATAGCCGGCGGTGTCCCACGGCTCGGCGATCAGCTTCACCGGGGCGAGCACCGGATCCTGATGCACCATGTCGAGGAACGCGCTGTGTCGGTCGAGGTCCTCGTCCTGACGGGTCAGGGTGCTCGCGAGGTCGAAGCGGAAGCCGTCGACGTGCATCTCGGTGACCCAGTAGCGCAACGAGTCCATGATGAGGGCGAGTGCGGCGGGATGGCCGACGTTCAGGCTGTTGCCCGTTCCCGTCGTGTCGTAGTACGAGCTGTGGTCCTCGGGGACCAGCCGGTAGTAGGACGCGTTGTCGATTCCCTTGAGGGACAGGGTGGGTCCGAGGTGGTTGCCCTCGGCGGTGTGGTTGTAGACCACGTCGAGGATCACCTCGAGGCCGGCCGCGTGCAGCGCCTTGACCATCGACTTGAACTCGGTGACCTGCCCACCCGTGTCGCCCGCACTGCTGTACTCGTTGTGCGGCGCGAGGAAGCCGATCGAGTTGTATCCCCAGTAGTTCCGGCGACCCTCCTCGAGCAGGTGCGAGTCCTGGACGAACTGATGCGTGGGCAGCAGTTCGACGGCGGTGATGCCCAGCCGTGTCAGGTGCTCGATGGCGCACGGATGCGCGAGACCCGCGTAGGTCCCGCGGACGGCCTCGTCCACGTTCTCGTCGAGCTGGGTGAAGCCCTTGACGTGCACCTCGTAGACGACGGACTCGGACAACGGGATTCGCGGCGCGGCGTCGTCTCCCCAGTCGAACGAGTCGTCGACGACCACGGACCGCGGCATGAACGGCGCGGAATCGGCGTCGTTGCGTGTCTCGGGCTCGTCGTGATGGTGGGAGAACACCGCTTCGTCCCATTCCACGGACCCCGCAACGGCTTTCGCGTAGGGGTCGAGGAGGAGCTTGGCGGCGTTGTGGCGCAACCCGGCGGCCGGATCCCACGGGCCGTCGACCCGGAATCCGTATCGCGTTCCGACGGACATGTTCTCGACGATGCCGTGGAACACGTGGCCGGTGTACTCGGGCAGTGTCGTCGACGACAGTTCGGTACCGTTCTCGTCGTACGTGACGACGGTCACCGACTCGGCCGTCTCGGTGTAGACCGCGACGTTCGCGCTCCCGTCGGGTCGAAGACTGACACCCGGGGGGTAGGGGGAGGAAGGCTGTCGTGTCACTGATGGCACCAGTTCTCTGTCGTAGGTCCAGCTCGTGGAGGGACCGGAAGTCACCCACGGAAGTCGTGCGGGTCCCAGCGTTCTTACCCGCGCACCGCCCGGACGAAACGGTGCAGGTTGAGCGCACGGGCCACCGGGTAGACATGCCCCATGACGGGCGTCCGCACGACTCGGCGCATCGTGCGTGAACGAACGGCCGTCGCGGCGGGAATGCGACGTCGGCTGGCGGCGCGCGACACGGCCCTGGTGGCGGCGGGCATCACGTTCTACGGCGGCATCGCCGTCGTGCCGATGTTGCTGTTGGGTCTGCGCCTCACCACGCTGCTGCTGGGTGAGGAGACCGTCGTCGGGTACGGAGACGCCATCGCCGGACTGCTGCCGGGCGCAGCGGGCGCCCCGGGTGCGGTGCGGACACTGTTCGACGCCGGGACCCACCTCGGGTGGCTGGGCGGCCTGGTCGCGATCCTGCCCGCCACCTTCTACGGCGAGGGCATGCGACGGGCCCTGCTCGTCTACGAGCCCGTGCGCGAATCGTTCGTCGGCTGGCGCGGTCGCGCGTCGGCGCTCCCGGTCCTGATCGTCACGCCGCTGCTCACCATCCCCGTTCTCGTGGTGGGCAACGCACTCGCCTCGGTGAACGGCGGCATCGGCGCGGGAGCGTTCCGCGTCTGGCTCGGATTCGTCACCGTCTGGCTGGTGCTCGCCGTACCCATCGGATGGACGTACCGGGTGGTCGCGCCGACCACCCTCTCGCGTACGGCAGTCGCGATCGGTGCCCTGACCACCGCGTCCTTCGTCTCGGGATTCCTGCAGGGCTACGTGCTGTTCCTCGCGATACCCATCGACTGGTCGGGCCCGTTCGGCGGCCTCGAACCCGTCGGAGCGGCCGTCGCCACGGTGCTGTGGCTGTTCCTGCTGCACATCATCGTGCTGATCGGCTGGGTGTTCACTCTCGAGTGCGACCGGGTCGCGGAGCGGGAAGCGCACTCAGAGCGTGATGGATCGACACGCTGATCTGACTGAAGCCGACGACGGCGAGGATCAGGGACACGGCGGCACCGATGGTGCCGAACAGCGGACCGGTGTCCACCACCGAGGCTCCCAGGAGAGTCACCACGACGGCGATCACGCGGGACGGGCGCTCCCACACCGTCACGACTCCGATCGACGCCATCCCCGCGGACACCGCGCGAGCCCGCGCCGTCTCGTGCAACAGGGTGAGCAGCGCGACCGCGACCACCAGGGGTGCGGGTGCTCCCAGCACGAGGAGAACCGCGAAGACGAGCATGTCCGAGAGTCGATCGGCCACCGAGTCGGCAACGTAGCCGAATGCCGTCGATCGACCGCGGAGCAGTGCGACGGCGCCGTCGAGGCTGTCCACCAGCGCCGACAGGACGAGAAGCAGTGCCGCCGCGCCGGCGCCCCACGGACCGGAACCCGCGACGGCGAGAGCCAGGACAGCGAAGAGAACCCCCACAGCGGTGACCGCGGTGGGGGCGACGCGCGCCCGCGCGAGCGGGCGGGCCAGAACGTACGTGATGGTCAGCCAGCCGTGCACCAGTGCCGACGAGTGCACGTCGTACCCGCCGTGCAGCTCGGACCACGCACGGAAGTACTGCGTGCGAGTTCTCGGCAGGGAGACGACGGGTTCCGACGCATCGGAACCCGTCACGTGATCGTGGTCAGTGACCACCGGGATCGGTGAGGGACTTGCCCTCGGCCGCCTTGACGCGCTTGCGCTCGAGCAGGACCACGGCGAGGCCGGCGAGCAGGAGAACCGGGCAGGCGATGCCGGCGACCAGCACCCATCCCTCGAAGCCGCCGCCCGCTGCGGTCAGGCCCAGTCCGAGCGCGACGAAGCCCAGCGCCATCAGGAAGTAGCCCGGCCATGCGCGGCTGTCGGTGATGGCCTCACCGGCGTGCGCACGCGTGGTGCGTGCGAAATCCTGCGGCTGCTCGTTCTCGTTCTGCGCGACCACGACTTGTCCTTTCGTCGATACATCCGTGCATGCCCGTCGGACCGCCGGGGGAAACCCGGTCGGTGGGCGCTCACAGAGGGCATTCGGAACCACCTACCCCCGCGACGGCTCGTACGGAGTGACGAGGGCGACGTCGGGCGCTAGGGTGAGCGCGTCAACAGACCATGCGGTTCGTGAATCGGGACGTGAACCGCTCTACGTGAGGACGCGCCCGTGCCCTATCTCGGCCTGATCGTCGCCGTGCTCTGGATCTTCTGCCTCATCGACGTCATCACGGCCGACGAGGGTGGCATCCGTCACCTCCCGAAGACGGTCTGGCTCCTGCTCGTCGTGTTCCTTCCTCTCGCCGGGTCCGTGGCCTGGCTCGTGGCGGGCCGGCCCGTCGGCGGCGGCATCTGGGGCGGTCCCGACGCGGGACGCCGACCGAGGGCGACCCGTTTCCCCGAGTACGACGTCCGTCCCGGCCGCGCGGTCGCGACGAACTCCGAGTCCGACGAGGAGTTCCTGCGTCGGTGCCGGGAACGCGCTCAGCAGCAGCGCGACGCCGCCCGTCGCACCAGGAATCCCGAGCACGACTGACGCGTACGCGTCGTCCCGACCGGTCGGCCACGTGGGTTAGGGTCGGCTAATGCATGACGCACCTCCGTCGACCGGCGGGGCCATCCTGCGCCGCACCACCCGGCGCCACCGTGTGCGACTCGTCGGTTCGTCGGCCCTGTTCTGTGTGCACCAGTTCTGCGAGACGATGGTGCCGGTCGCCATCGGTCTCATCATCGGCCGCGCGGTCGAGACCGGCGACGTCACCGCGATGATCGTCTCGTTGCTGGGGCTGGCGGGCCTGTTCGTCGTCCTCTCCTACGCGTACCGCATCGGCGCCCGCATCATCGTCGTCGCGATCGAGCGGGAAGCACACCTGCTACGCGTGGAGGTCGCGGGACGCGTGCTCGACCCGCGCGGCGTCCAGGTCGATCTCGGCCCCGGCGAGTTGTTGACGGTCAGCACCTCGGACGCCGAGAAGACCTCGTGGGCGCTCGACGCCATCGCCCGGGTCGCCGCCGCGGTCACCGCCCTCGTCGTCACTGCGGTGGCACTTCTCGTCATCGATGTGCCGCTCGGGCTGGCCGTCGTCATCGGCACGCCTGTCCTTCTCCTTCTCCTGCAGTTGTGTGCGCCGTTCCTCACCCGCGCCGCGACCGATCAGCAGGCGGAGGTGGCCCGCGTCTCGGGTCTCGCCACCGATCTCGTCAGCGGCGTACGGCCCCTTCGCGGTATCGGCGCCGAGGACGTCGCGTCCCGGCGGTTCGTGCAGTCGAGCCGACGTGCACTGGCCGCGACGATGCGTCTGGCCCGTGGCAACAGCGTGTATCTCGGTGTCTCGGCAACGGTGGGCGCGCTGCTGTCCGCCGCCGTGGCCGGCACGGCCGGGTTCCTCGCTCTCGAGGGCCGAATCTCCGTCGCCGAGTTGATCACTGTCGTCGGACTGGCGCAGTTCCTCATCGAGCCGCTGAGTTCGCTCTCCCGACTTCCCGGCTTCCTCGCGGTCATCCGCGGATCAGCGGACCGGTTGGCATTGGTTCTCGGCGCCGACCCGGTGGTCACCTCCACCGGTACGCGGTCCCCCGACGCCTCGTCCGTCGGACTCGACGACCTGTCCTACGGGACCTTGACGCATCTCGACCTGCATCTAGGGCGCGGCGAGATCGTCGGCGTCGTCGCCTACCGGCCGCAGGACGCCGATGCATTGGCCGCCGTCCTCTCCGGGCAGGTTTCGCCCGACGACGTCACCGGACGGCTGACGGTCGGCGGCGTCGACGTGACCGAGCTCGCGCTCCCCGAGGTCCGCCGCACCGTGCTGGTGGAACCGCACACGTCGGATCTGTTCGCCGGCACGGTGCGGTCCAACATCGCCCTGGACCGCGGGAGCGACCTCGACGCCGCGGTGACCGCCTCCGCCGTCACCGACATCGTCGCCATGCACGACGGCGGTCTCGACCATCCGGTGACCGACCGCGGTGCCAGCCTGTCCGGTGGGCAACGCCAACGAGTCGCCCTCGCCCGCGCACTCGCGGCGCAGCCACCGGTACTCGTCCTCCACGATCCGACCACCGCCGTCGACGCGGTGACCGAACACGCCATCGCCACCGGCATCGCGGGACTGCGTCACGACGGCGACGCCCGCACCCAGACGACGGTGCTCATCACCACCAGCCCCGCGCTCCTCGCGGTCACCGACCGCGTCGTCGTGCTCGACGAGGGGCGCGTCGCGACCGTCGGCACCCACCACGGGTTGGCGGAGACGGACGAGCGCTACCGAGAGGCGGTTCTGCGATGACCGAACCGACCGCACTGCTGCCCATCGCGAGTGGACGGCGATGCTGGGCGTTCCTTCGCGGCGAACTCCGTGCGCGGCGGGGATCGGTCGCGCTCACCGTCGCCATCGGCGTGGTCGCGGCGGCGATGGCGCTGATTCCCGTGTACGTCTTCGGCATGCTCGTCGATCGAGTGACCGAGGGCGCACCGACGTCCACGATCGTCGGTGTCGTGACGGTCATCGGCGCCGCGGCGGTCGCGGGCGGCGTCTTCACCGGGATCGGCGCCTACACCGTCAGTCTGCTCGGCGAGAAGATGTTGGCCTCGCTGCGCGAGCGCGTCCTCGGTCGCGCACTCCACCTCCCGGTGAGCACACTGGAGCGAGTCGGCAAGGGAGACCTGCTCTCCCGCGTCGGGGACGACATCGCGGTGATGGCGAAATCGCTCGGCGAAGTGGTGCCGAACATCCTCGCCGCCGTGCTGCTGGTCCTGCTCAGTCTGATCACGATGCTCGGGCTCGACTGGCGTCTGGGACTCGCGGGCATGGTCGCGATCCCGATGTACGTGATGGCCCTGCACTGGTATCTGCCGCGGTCCGCCCCGATGTACGCCGCCGAGCGCGTCGCGATGGGCGAGCGCGCCCAGTCTCTGGTCAGCAGCATGCAGGGGGCCCGCACCGTGCGGGCGTACGGCATGGAGGGTGAGCACCTCGCGCGCATCGACGCATCGTCCGGCAAGGCTCGCGACATCGCCGTCACCGTCTTCCGTCTCTTCACCCGGTTCGGCTCGCGCAGCAACCGGGCCGAGTGCGTCGGCCTCTCGGTCATCCTCACCGTCGGCTTCCTCCTGGTGCGCGAGGACGCCGTCACCGTCGGTCAGACCACCGCGGCGGCACTGCTGTTCCACCGACTCTTCAACCCGATCGGCATGCTGCTGTACTCGTTCGACGACATCCAGTCGGCCGGGGCCTCCCTCGCACGACTGGTGGGCGTCATCGATCTGCCCGACGACCGCTCCCCCGGGACCGAGGCGGAGCCCGCGGACGGCACCGTCGTCGTGACGAACCTCCGCCACTCCTACGACGGGGTCGACGACGTCCTGCACGGGATCGATCTGCGGATCGACGACGGCACGACGGTGGCACTGGTCGGCTCGACCGGCGCCGGCAAGTCCACCATCGCCGCGCTCGTGGCGGGCTCGATGCGAGCGGACTCCGGATCGGTTCGGGTGGGCGGGGTGTCGCTCGACGACATCGGCTCCGATCGACTGCGCCGGCACGTCGCGATCGTCAGCCAGGAGGTGCACGTGTTCGCCGGACCGCTCATCGACGATCTGCGGCTCGCGGCACCGGACGCGGATCGGGAGACGGTCGAACACGCGCTGCGGACGGTCGGCGCGCACTCGTGGGTGAGCACCCTCGAGGACGGTCTCGACACGGTGGTCGGCGAGGGCGGCGTCGAGCTGACTCCGTCTCGCGCGCAACAGATCGCACTGGCCCGTATCGTCCTGGCCGATCCGGCGGTCGCCGTCCTCGACGAAGCCACCGCCGAAGCCGGCAGCGCCGGCGCGCGCGACCTCGAGGAGGCCGCCCGGGCCGCCACTCGCGGACGGACGACGATCGTCGTCGCCCACCGCCTCACCCAGGCGGCGAGCGCCGACAGCGTCGTGGTGCTCGAGCACGGCCGCATCGTCGAGCAGGGGCCGCACCGGGACCTGGTGGAGTCGGGCGGCCGGTACTCCGAACTCTGGTCCGCGTGGCGAGGGCGCTAGTCCTCACGTCGTCAGACGGAGCGACGGAACAGCCGCGAGCTCGCCCGGCACCGCGGCACCGGACGTGACCACCAGCGCGTACTCCCCGGCATCGCGCACGGTCGCGCCACGGCGGAACACGCGCAGACGCCCGGGATCGCGGCCCTCTGCCCGCATCGCCTCGACGTCCTCGGGGGTCGGCTCGCGCGCGACGGACGCCGACACCGTGCCGCCCGGCTCGGCGGACGGTTCGGGCAGCGGGAGGTCGGAAGCGAGCGGGTCGGTGTCCAGCAGGAGAGCCGTGCGGCCCGGCCGCACCAGCGCTGCAGCGACCGTCAGCAGACGGTGGTTCGTCGTCCGCACCTGCGCGGATCGGCCACGGTGCAGGGCCCGCAGGGCGGACCACTCCTCCGTACCCGGGTCGAACAGCTCTGCGGGCGCGCCCATCTCGATCATCGAGGACACCACGGCACTGGGCGTGGTGTCGCCGACCGTCGGGGGCCAGCGCGGGAAGAGGGATCCGGGCCAGACGTACCCGGTCTCCCCCGCCCAGTCGGCCGGGTACGCCTGCGGCGCCTTCGCGGCCAGGGCGCGACGATGGCTCGCGTGCACCGAGTCGTCACCGAGCCAGGGCGGCAGTCGGCCGTCGTCGCGCAACTCGTCGTACGTCCACGCACGCCCGTCGCTGTAGTCGAGGAGCCGTGCCTCCAGGGCCTCCGCCCGCCCGCGGGCCGCCCACTCCCGGCAGGTCGCGATCCCGTAGGCCACGAGCGCCGGGGTGAATCCCCGCCACATCACCACCGCCGGGTGGTTCTTCCACCCGTAGGAGGGCCATACCAGGGCGCGCAGGATCTGGAAGGTCTCGACGCGTTGCTTCCCGAGCCGCTTGTCGTCGAGCAGCTGTGCGCTGCGGGCGAAGCCGGGGTCGGGGAGGAACGTCTGCATTTCGAGAGAGTGACCGACGAGGGCCGCGTCGAAACGAGGGTGCGCTGCGCCAGTGCGATCTGCTCGAGTCGAACCCCGGGTCGGGTCGACCGCCCGCGAACGGCGTCAGGTGCGCCGGGCCGTCTGACGCGCGACCGTGCGCACGGGCCCGGTACTCCCGCGCACGACGAGTGACGGCTCGACCACCAGCTCGGCGGGCGCGAGGCTCTCGTCCTCGAGGCGGGCGATGGCGAACCGCACCGCCGTCGCCGCCAGACCCTCGGCGTCCTGCCGGACGGTCGTGAGATCGATGCGCGAGAGGTGCGCCAGCTCGCTGTCGTCGTAGCCCACCACCGAGACATCATCGGGCACAGCGATTCCGGCACGGTGGAACGCGTCCATCAGTCCCACCGCGCACAGATCGTTGCCGGCCATCACCGCGGTGGGCACCCGCCGCTCGGCGACCATGCGCGTTCCGGCGGCACTGCCCGCCTCCTCGGTGTGCGCACCCGGCCACACCACGGCGGGAAGACCGCGCTCGTCCATCGCGGCACGGAAGGCGGCGCGACGCTCGGTCGCACCGGAGTCGGTACCACCGTCGACGTGGTGGATATCCACGTGCCCGAGACCGACGAGGTGGTCGACCGCCTGACGCACTCCGTGGTCGTCGGCGCTGCGCACGATGTCGAAGTCGGTGGCGGGCAGGGCCCGTCCGATCATGACCACCACCGCCCGCTCCTCGAGATGCGCGACGTACTCGGGTGAGGACGACGGACCGAGCAGGATCACGCCTTCGCAGCGATGGCTGAGCAGCGCCTCGATCGCCTTCGTCTCGTCCCGGCCTGGCGCGCTCGCGGACAGCAACACCTCGTACCCGGCCGCCTCGGCCACGGGATAGATGTGGGTCACGAGATCGGCCTGGAACGGCTGTCGCACGTCGATCACGACCCCCAACGTCCTGCTCCGCCCGCGCGCGAGGAGTCGCGCGGCGTTGTCGGGTCGATAGTCGAGTTCGCGCGCAGCGGCCAGGACACGGTCGCGAGTGTCGTCACTCGCACCCGGTTTGCCACTGAGGACGAACGACACCAGGGTCCGGGACACTCCCGCCAGAGCGGCGACGTCACTCATCGTCGTCTTGCGGCTGCGGGGCGGCGTGGACACCGGCACTCCTCTGGGACGGGGCTTGACACGGAAGCGTGATCCACCTCATAGTAGCTTAAGCGCGTTACTTAAGCGCGTTAGTGCCACAGCACGAGCGCCGGACATTCTTCGAGAGGAACCCCCGAGACATGAGCACGATTCGCGTCGGATCCGCCCCCGACTCCTGGGGAGTGTGGTTCCCCGAGGATCCTCAGCAGACCCCGTACGGCCGCTTCCTCGACGAGGTGTCGGCGTCGGGCTACGAGTGGATCGAACTGGGCCCGTACGGCTACCTGCCCACTGATCCGCAGAAGCTGCTGTCGGAGTTGGGCTCTCGGGGTCTCAAGCTGTCGGCCGGCACGGTGTTCGAACACCTGCATCAGGACGACGCGTGGGACGCGGTGTGGACGCAGATCGAGGACGTCGCCAAGCTGACCGCCGCCGCCGGCGGGAAGCACGTCGTCGTCATCCCCGAGATGTGGCGTGACCCCTCCACCGGCGCGGTGCTCGAGGACCGCGACCTCACGGCAGACCAGTGGCGCAAGAAGACCGAGGGCATGAACGAGCTCGGCAAGCGCATGTTCGAGCAGTACGGCGTCAAGGCGCAGTACCACCCGCACGCCGACAGCCACGTCGACACCGAGGAGAACGTGTACCGCTTCCTCGACGGCACCTCGAGCGAGTTCGTGAACCTGTGCCTCGACACCGGCCACATCAGCTACTGCGGCGGTGACAACATCGCGATCATCGAGCGGGCGCCCGAGCGCATCGGGTACCTCCACCTCAAGCAGGTGAACGAGGAGGTCCGCGCCAGGGTCGCAGCGGAGGATCTGCCGTTCGGCGAGGCGGTCAAGCTCGGCGCCATGACGGAACCGCCGCTCGGCATCCCGGACATGCCCCCGCTCCTGAAGACCATCGAGCGCCTCGCGGACGACGGCAAGCTCACCGCGGACATCTTCGCGATCGTCGAGCAGGACATGTACCCGTGCGCCGTCGACGCTCCCCTGCCGATCGCGCAGCGCACCCGGAAGTACCTGGGCTCCTGCGGCATTCCCGCCGTCACGTTCGCCTGACCACACTTTCGCACCTACAGAAACGGATTGACACGATGACCACCGAACTCCGCATCGCGGTCCTGGGTGTCGGCATGATGGGTGCCGATCACGTCGCCCGCATCACCTCGAAGATCACCGGCGCCCGCGTCGCCGTGATCAACGACTACGTCAGCGCGAAGGCCCACGAACTCGCCGCGACCATCCCCGGCTGCCGCGTCGTCGAAGGTCCCCTCGACGCGATCGCCGACCCCGAGGTCGACGCCGTCGTCCTGGCCACTCCCGGCCCGACCCACGAGAAGCAGCTTCTCGCGTGTCTCGAGCACGGCAAGCCCGTCATGTGCGAGAAGCCGCTGACCACCGATGTGGCCACGTCCCTCGCCGTCGTGGAAGCCGAGGCCGCACTGGGCAAGAAGCTCATCCAGGTCGGATTCATGCGCCGCTTCGACACCGAGTACGACCAGCTCAAGGCACTCATCGATTCCGGCGAGCTCGGCCGTCCGCTGGTGGTGCACTGCGCACACCGCAACCCCGCCGTGCCGCCGCACTTCGACAGCGCGATGATCGTGCGCGACTCGCTGGTGCACGAGGTGGACGTCACGCGCTTCCTCCTCGACGAGGAGATCACGTCGGTGCAGATCATCAGCCCGTCGGCCAATCCATCGGCACCGCAGGGCCTGCGAGATCCGCAGATCGCCATCTTCACCACGGAGTCCGGTCGACACGTCGACGCCGAGGTGTTCGTCACCACCGGCGTCGCCTACGAGGTGCGCACCGAGGTCGTGGCCGAGCACGGCAGCGCGATGATCGGTCTCGACGTCGGCCTCGTCCGCAAGTCCGCTCCCGGAACCTGGGGCGGCACCATCACTCCCGGCTTCGTGCAGCGCTTCGGCCAGGCCTACGATACCGAGATCCAGCGCTGGGTCGACGCGGTGAAGGCCGGCGCCGAGACGGGCAACTACGTCGACGGCCCCGGAGCGTGGGACGGATACGCTGCAGCCGCGGTGTGCGAGGCCGGCGTGAAGTCGCTCGAGTCCGGTGCCCCGGTCGCCGTCGAGATGGTGCAGCGCTCGTCCATCGTCGGAGCCTGAGATGAAGATCGCGCTCGATCCGACGCCGTTTCATCATTCGCATTCGCTGCTCGAGCTGCCCGCCGTGGTGGCCGATCTGGGGTACGAGTGGTTGCAGCTGACGCCGCACGTGGACATGATCCCGTTCTTCAACCATCCCAAGGCCGACGACGGGTTGGTCGCGAAGTTCCGCAAGGCGTGCTCGGACGCCGGCGTCGGGATCGCGTCGGTGTTGCCGGTGCTGCGGTGGTCCGGTCCCGACGAGGACGCCCGCGAGGCGGCCGTGCGCTACTGGAAGCGGGCCATCCAGATCACCGTCGACCTCGGGGTGTCGACGATGAACACCGAGTTCTCCGGTCGACCGGAGAAGCCGGAGGAGTCCGAGCGGGCGTTCTACCGGTCGATGGAGGAACTGGTCCCCATCATCGAGCGCGAGGGGCTCGACGTCCTGATCGATCCGCATCCGGACGATTTCGTCGAGGACGGGCTCGCCGCGATCCGCACCATCCGCGGGATCAACTCCCCGAACATCGGCATGGTGATCGTGGCGTGCCACCAGTTCCACATGGGTGGTGACCTGCCGGCGATCATGGCCGCCGCCGGGGACATGGTGCGTCTTGTGCACGTGGCGGACACGATGGATCATCACCGCTCGCACGGGTTGCGGTACATCACCAATCCGCCCGGCAACGCGGTGCGGGTGCACCAGCATCTGAAGATCGGCGACGGGGACGTCGACTGGGACCAGTTCTTCGGCGGCCTGGGCTCACTCGGGTTCTACGACAACGACACCGTCATGGTGTCGAGTGTGTTCGCCGAGAACGAGAACGCCCACGACGTCTCCCGCTACCAGCTCGAGACGATGACCCGGTACGTCGAGAAGTACCGGGCCTGATCGCCTCTCACGAGAAGTGTCAGGACGGCTGGACCCCGGGGGTGCGCACGATCATGGGCACCCCCGGGAACACCGCCGCCATCTCGGCGCGCGACTTCCGCAGCGCCGCAGTGCCGTAGCCCTTCTTCCGGTGTCCGGGGTGGATCCACACCCGAAGGTCGATGTCGCCACCGGCGAGCTCGCCGAAGACGATGCCCACCTTCTCCGCGCCCTCGCGTGCGACGAACCACGCGGCCTGCTCGGAGTCGAGGCGGTCCCGTGCCGCAGCCAGCTCGGTGTCCAGATCACCGGCCGCTCCGCCGGATCCGTCACCCGCGGAACCGACGTCCGCGAGGCGGGCGGCGAACAGGTCGCGGTCGTCGTCCGAGAACGCTTCCAGCACCAGGGTCTCTCCCGCGCTGGCGGGACGCTCGGCCAACGTGAAGTTCAGGCGGCTGTCCAAGTCCTCGAGCTCGGCGGCGTTGCTCCGGCGGGCGTCCTTGGTGAGGCTGGCGAACGACATGCCCATGACGGCCTCGCCGCCCAACCGTGACGTGCCGAGCAGGGTGGCGATCGCCTCCACGGCGTCGGGCCGGGTCTCGGCCTCGACGATGACGTCGAGCACCTCGTGACGACGTTCGAAGGCCGCCAGTAGGGCGGACGTGATCTCTCGGCGAGCGGCAACATGATCGTGATCGGTCATCGCGTGATCATAGGGCTTCGCCCCCGTGCGCGGTTTGCGTACTCGGGGATGCGCGAAAGGCTCACGGGGGGATCATGGACCCATGCACCCGAGACCGCTGCGCAGGATGGGTTTTCTCACGATCGGACTGTTCGACGGGGACGACCCCGCGGCCGGGCACGAGTCGACGCTCGCGATCATCGAGCTGGGCGAACGTCTCGGCTTCGACAGCGCCTGGTTGCGGCATCGCCACCTGCAGTACGGCATCTCCTCCCCCGTCGCCGTGCTGGCCGCCGCATCGCAGCGGACCTCGCGGATCGAGTTCGGCACCGCCGTGACTCCGCTGGGGTGGGAGAACCCGGTGCGGCTGGCCGAGGACCTCGCCACCGTCGACATCCTGTCCGGCGGGCGCCTGAATCCCGGGGTCAGCGTGGGCCCGCCGATGAACTTCGACCGGCTCAGGGATGCGCTGTACCCCGACACCGCCGATCGGGAGGACTTCAGCTACGCCCGGGTCGAGCGGCTCCTCGCCGCGATCCGAGGCGATCGTCTGACGGACTTCGAGGGGATGGACGGCATCGAGGTGCATTCCTCACGCGCACAGCCTCATTCGCCCGGTCTTGCGTCCCGGATGTGGTACGGCGGAGCGTCGCTCGGGTCGGCTCGCTGGGCCGGCGCGAACGGTATGAACTTCCTGACGAGCAGCGTCGTGAAGGCCGAGGAGGACGACGACTTCGACCGCATCCAGCTCTCCCACATCGAGGCTTTCCGCTCGGCACACTCGGCGGGGAACGGTGCTCGGGTCTCGCAGGGCTTGGTGGTGATTCCGACCGACTCGGCCACACCGAGCCAGCGTGCCCGCTACCAGGAGTACGCCGATGCCCGTCTGGGCCGCACCCGGTCACCGGTCGGCCCGGCCCGCCTTCTATTCGCTCCCGATCTGGTGGGCACCACCGAGCAGCTCGTGGAGCAGTTGCAGGCGCGCGCAGCCTTCCGGGAGATCGACGAGGTGGCGTTCGCTCTGCCTTTCAGCTTCGACCACGACGACTACGTGCAGATTCTCACCGACATGGCGACGACGCTCGGGCCGGCGCTCGGGTGGTCACCGGCCGGTGGGCTCGAGGAGTAGACGCGCGGCAGCACGCGCACGGTCGAAGGGCCGCTCGACCACTCCCATTCCCGCGCACACCAGCGCGCCCTCGTGCACGAGCATCAGCAGGTCGGCCGTCCCCGCCGGGTCGGGCACTCCTGCGGCCGCGAGGATGTCGACGAACAGATCGGCCATCCAGCGCTTCTGCCCGATGATCACCGGATAGGCCGGGTGGGCGGGGTCGCTGATCTCCGCGTGCGCGTTGACCATGCTGCATCCCTTGCCACTTCGCTGCGCCGTCCACTCGGCCGAGGCGACGAGCATCGCATCGATCCGATCGCCGGCGTCGTCGGCGGAGACGGCACCCAGCCGGACGGCGAGGAACTCGCGCCACTGACGGTCACGTTCCCGCAGGTACTCCACGACGAGCCGTTCCTTGGACTCGAAACGGTCGTACAACGTCTTCTTCGTGACGCCGGCTCGCGCCGCGATCGTGTCGACGCCGACCGCGTGAATGCCCTGCTCGTAGAACAGCTCGTCGGCCGCGGCCAGCACGGCACGCGCCTTCGGCGTCCAGGCGACCTCGGATGTCATGTTTCGAACTATACCGATCTGTGTAGTCTGCTGTCATGAGTAGACAGATCGGTATACCTGTGGATCGACGCACTGCCGTCGGGTCGGTACTGGCGGGCGCGGCGTTCGTACTCTGCTGGTCGTCCGGTTTCATCGGCGCGAAGATCAGCGGTGAGGACGCTGCCGTCACCACCGTCCTGATGTGGCGGTTCCTCCCCCTCGCCCTGCTGCTCGCACCGACGTGGCTCTTCGGGTCTCGCCGAGTTCGAGGCCCGGACCTTCGGCGGCAGGTGATCGTGGGCTTTCTGTCGCAGTCCGGCTACCTCCTCACTGTGTACTGGGCCATCGGCCTCGGGGTCTCCACCGGCACCACGGCCCTCGTCGACGGAGTGCAGCCACTCGTCGCGGCAGCGCTGGCGGGCCCCCTGCTGGGCGCGGCGGCCTCGGGCCGACAATGGATCGGGCTCCTGATCGGTGCTTTCGGCGTCGCGCTCGCCACCGTTGCGGACGCCACGGCGACCACCGCGACCACCCCGGCGTGGGCCTACCTCGTTCCGCTGGTGGGAATGATGTCTCTGGTCGCCGCGACCTTCGTCGACCGTCGCGCCCAGCGACCGGCACCCTTCAGCGCCCTCGGAATCCACTGCGCCACATCGGCCGTCGTCTTCACCGCCGGCGCGGTCGCGACGGGCACCGCGGTACCGCCGACGACACTCGACTTCTGGGCGGCGACGGCGGGACTGGTGGTGTTCGCGACGTTCGGTGGGTACGGGCTGTATTGGTATCTGCTCGACCGGGTGGGGGTGACGAGGGTGAACGCTCTGATGTTCCTCGTACCGCCCGTCACCACCGTGTGGGGCGCCCTGCTCTTCGGCGAGCCGTTCACCGCCCTCACCGCGATCGGTCTGGCGCTGACCTTCGTGGCCATCACTGTCGTCACGATGCGTCTTCGGGCCGGAACCCGACGGGACATCCCGAAGTCGTCGCTAGCATCGGTGTCATGACGGACGGCCGGGAGTACACCGAGGACGGCCACCACATCGTGATCGACGGGCGGAAGTGGCGCGCCACCGATCCCGACATTCCCGAGGAGCGCGGCGCCGAACTGCGGTCGATCCTGATGGCGTGGCGACGCGACGTCCGCCGGACCGGCGGCGCCGCGGAGTCCCGCGCCGGTGTACAGGCCGCCAAGGTCGCTCTCGGCGAACGCGGCACGCCGTGGTGGGAACAGTCCGACGACGAACGCCGCGCGCGTTGGGAGACCGACGTCCCGAGGCCCGGTACCGACGACGCGTAGTCGGCCGCCGTCCGGGTAACCCCCGCCCATGGCCGACGACCGCGCCCCCGCCCCGCGACCGCGCAGCGTGCTCCCACCCGTGCTCCACGATCAGCCGATCCGGGCACGCGGGCGAGACCTCGTGCGTGTCGCCGATCTGGACGAGAGGGGCGTGGCCGAGGTGCGCACCGACGACCACGGGGTGCTCGCGGTCGGCATCCGGCCCGACGGGACACCGTTCGCCGTCGGGAACACGTGCCGACACCAACTCGCCAAGCTCGGGCGCGGGCGGGTGACCGAGAACGGCTGCCTCCAGTGCCCCTGGCATAGGGCGGAATTCGACGTGACCGACGGGTCCATGGTGTCCGGGCCCAAAGGAGTGATCTTCGGTTTCCCGCCCTACTCCGCAGTGGTGGCCGCCGTCGGACGCGCCGTACCGCTCACCACCGCGCAGGTGGAGATCGTCGACGGCGTCATCCGACTCGCTCACTGACCACGTCCGCGGGGATCCTGTCGAACCACGGCCGCGCCACCTCGAGCTCCGCGGCGAGCACCAGCAGCCGAGTCTCCCCACCCGGTGGCGCCAGGAAGTGCACGCCGACTGGCAGACCGTCGACTGTCGCCGAAAGCGGAACACTCATCGCCGGCCGCCCGGTCAGATTGGCCGATTGCGTGTACGGGACAGCGGACAGGCTGCGCATCACCGCGTCCTGCACCGCGCCGAGCCGTCCGAGAATCGGTCCGAGTCGCAGCGCGAGCGCGAGCCGGGCGCCCACCCTCTCGACGAACGGGGTGTCGAAGGCGCCGATCAGCGGCGCGGGACCCGCCGTCGTGGGTGTCATGAGCAGATCGAAGCGGCGGTGGAATGCAGCGATGGCGCGGACGTGGTCCTGCCAGCGTGCCAGCGCCGCATCGTGATCCACCGCTCTCGTGGCGCGCCCGATCTCGGCGAGGACCAGCGTGTCGAGTTCGAACTCCGTCGTGGTGGGCCGCGCCGTGGCCGACGCGGACGACACCTCGGCGGCGAGGTGGACGAACCACGGCACGAGGAAGTCTCTGGCCAGCTGCTCCTCGTCGAACGGCGAGGCGACCTCCTCGACGGTGTGGCCCAGTTCGACGAGCAGGTCGCGGGCGCGGTCGAGCGCGGCGAGGACGTCCGGGTGGGGTGCGTCGTTCAGCGCCGATCGCGCCGCGACCCCGATCCGAAGCCGAGGACCCGGCCGGCCGAGTGCCTCCACATGGGGCGTCGACGGGGCCGCGAACTCGAAGGGAGCGTCGTCGTCCGAGCCGCGCACGATGTCGAGGAACGCGGCCGAGTCGCGCACGGAGCGGGTGAGCACACCGGTGACGGCGCTCCCGAAGAGCATCTCCCCGGCGCGGGGCCCGGCAGGGACGACTGCCCGGCCAGGCTTGAGTCCGAACAGGCCGCAGTACGCCGCGGGGATGCGGATGGAGCCGCCGCCGTCACTGGCGCCGGCGACGGGCACGATGCCCGACGCCACCGCGGCGGCCGAACCACCGGAGGAGCCACCCGGTGTGCGGGCGGGATCCCACGGGTTGCGGGTCGCACCGTGCGCCTGCGGCTCGGTGACTCCCTTGGCGCCGAATTCGGGTACGGCCGTGCGGCCCAGGACGACGACCCCGGCGTCGAGCCACCGTTGCACCACGGTGTCCGTGACCCGGGGCCTGGACGACGCCCCCGAGCGTGACCCCGACGTCTCGACGATCCCGGCCTGAGCCTGGAAGAGATCCTTGAGCAGGAACGGCACTCCCGCCATCGGACCGGACAAGGCGCCCGCGGCCCGCACTCGCGCGGCATCCTCCTGCCACTGCACGAGGGCGTTCAGGGTGGGATCCACCTCGCGCGCTCGCGCGATCGCGACCTCGACCAACTCCGCGGCCGTCACGTCGCCGGACGCGACCAGCTGGGCGAGCCCGGTCGCGTCGTGGGCCCGATACTCGTCGAATCTCATGGCGCTCAGACTAGGTGCGCGTGCCGCCGACGAGCGCCGGTGTCGTCGAAGTCTGGACACTGCACGGCCCGTGAACCCACGAACCGATCACGCTCCAGCAGAGACGATCGCCCGGTCCACGATGCGCCGCAGCTGCTGCTGCTCTGCCTCGTTCCGAGGTGCGTAGAGGTAGAGATAGCTGTCCGGCAGCCCCACGAGGGAACGTCCGGCCAGCGGATGCCGCTCTCCCCAGCCACGCGAGACGATCTCGGCGACGTCCCGCGGATCGGCGACCACGTGCATCGACCCCTGCGCGTCGTGCACGTGGGCGATCTCTCCGCGAGCACGCCGAGCGGCGGCGCTGCGCGGGTGATCGACGTGGAGCGCGTCGCCTCGACGTTCCAGATGGCTACGCGCGCTGTTGCATCCGTCGGTGGAGCTCAGGATCGTCAGGTGATCCTGCAACGACCGGACACTGACGGGATCGCCGTCGGACACCACCTGCCGGTGCGGGATCGGGAACGGTGCCATGACGGGTCGACTGCCGCGGTCCGGCAACTCGAGGGCACCGACGGCGGCCCGGATATCGTTGTCGCGCAGTCGAATGGTCTCTCGACAGAGGGGGCGTAGAGCGGTCATGACCACCCAGCCGACCGGATTGTCGGGGAGCCCGCCCGGCCCGATCGCGCGCCAGCGTCGATAGTCGTCCAAGATCGCGCGCAGACCTGGCGTACGACGAACCGTGTTCATGACCCACCCCCATGTGCGACGGCCCCCACGACCGACCGTCGCATCATGCCCCGGGTGCACCCGGCGAGCAACGGGCTCGTCGCACACGAGAGTCAGTGCGCGGCGACCGCCTCGGCGGGCCGCACGGCCTTGTAGGCGAGTGCACCGACCACACCACCGATCAACGGGAAGACCAGGAACACCCACAGTTGCGAGAGTGCGCTTCCGCCGGCGATCAGCGCAGGCCCGATGGAGCGCGCCGGGTTGACCGACGTCGAGTCGACCCCGATGGCGAGCAGATGCACGAACGCGAGCGTAAGTCCGATCGGAACCCCGGCTGCCGCAACGGAATGCGGCCCTGTCACGCCGAGTACCACCAGCACGAGAACTGCCGTTGCCACGATCTCCACGATCGCGACGGCGAGAAGCGAGTAGTTTCCTGCCGAGGCGTCGCCGTATCCGTTGGCGCCGAGACCGTCGACCGTCCGGTCGTATCCGGGTCGACCCGTCGCCATGACGTAGACCACCAGGGCGCCGACGAGTCCGCCGATCACCTGTGCGGCGGCGTATCCGGCGGCGCGGGCGGCCGTCATGCGGCCCGTGACGAGGAACGCGAGCGTGACCGCCGGATTGATGTGGCAACCGGACACGGGTCCGAGCACGAACACCATCGCGAGCAGTGTCAGGCCGAAGGCGAGCGCGATTCCGGTGGTGGCGACGTCGTCGCCCGCCAGGACGGCGGTGCCCACACCTCCGATCACGAGAACGGCGGTGCCGATGGCCTCGGCGATGTAGACGGTGAACTTGGTCATCGTCGTCCTCCTCGTCGGGTGCGGCGCTCGTCGATCTTGCGCTTGGCGTAGCCCCACGTCACGCGGCCCAGGCCCTCGAAGAGTCGGCTGGACAGGCTCCGACGGGCGCTCATGCGCGCACCTCGTCGGTGCGTTTCTCGATCGTGGTCATCATGGTTCCCTTCTTCGACCGGCCCGCGGAGCGCGAGTCGGTGTGTGTGGTCGGACGAGACTGTGGTCAGGCGGCCGTGCGGTGGCCACCGACCTGCACGTCGTGCACGACGACGTCGACACGGCTGCAGGTGAGTCCGGTCAGTGCCGTCACCGCACTGGAGACGTTGCGGCGGACGTCCGCTGCGACGTCGGCGATGGATATTCCGTAGTCCGCCACCAGATCGAGCGAGACGACTGCGGTGCGGTCGTCCACCTCGACCGACACCCCCTGTGTGTGCCTCGCCCCGTCGACGCCCACTGCGGACCGGAGTACGTCCAGCGCACGAGAACCGGCCGGTTCCAGGGCGTGGAGGCCCGGTACCTCTCGTGCGGCGATGCCGGCGACGGTGGCGACCACGGCGTCCGCGACGACTGTGCGGCCGCGATCTCTGCGGTCGGTTCGGTCGTCACTGTGGTCGACGGTCGATGCGACGGACGTCCTCACGGCGTTTCCTGTCGCAGTCTGCGGGGCGTTCACTTCAGGTCCTCTCTCTGGACTGTGACGGCTCGTCACAGTCATTGAGTCGGGTTTGCGCGTGATCCTGCGCGGGAACAATGACGTGGGGGAAAAGTAGTTGCTTCATCAATCTTCGGGGTGGGTCACTCCGACGGCGGTTCGGGGGGAACAGTGCTCAGTCGTCCGTCGATCGCGCCCGATCCCGGCAGTCCCGACGTGGCCGGTGATGTCAGCCTCCCGTCCATCGCAGCACCGTCGGCGGACCGCGACACGTCCACTCGTCCGACGTTCGCCGCCGACCACCGCGAGCTCGGCGATCGCGCCCTCGCCGCCGCCGCGGGCATGGGCGACCGACGCGCGTTCGAGGAGATCGTGCGCCGACTCGGACCGGACATGCTGCGCTACGCAACCCACCTCCTGTCCGACCGAGGCGCTGCCGAAGACATCGTCCAGGACGCGTTGGTCGACGCCTGGCGCGGACTGCGCCACTTCCGTTCCGACTCGTCGCTGCGCACCTGGTTGTTCAGCGTCGTCTCCCACAAGGTGACGGATCATCGGCGGCGCCGCAGCATCGCGCCCGTCGAGGACTGGGTGTTCGAAAGGCCGAGCCAGGACCCGAGGGACGACCCGTCGCGCACCGTGTCCGACGCCGACTTCCTGTCCGCGTTGGACGATGCCCTCGCTGAGCTACCGTATCGCCAGCGGGCCTGCTGGTTGCTCCGTGAGGTCGAGGGCATGAAGCACACCGAGATCGGCACGGTCATGGCCCTCTCCCCCGGTGCCGTCCGCGGCCACCTCACGCGTGCACGCGCCACACTCGAGACACGATTGGAGACGTGGAGATGACGTCGGGTCAGCCTGATTCGACACCGCCGCAGACGGATTCGACGCTCCGTCGAGCCGCGAGCGTGCTGCGCGACGCGCCCGTGCACGGGTGGGTGGACATCAGCGCCGCCGCCCTCTCACGCGTGCGAGCCGTCGGGGTCCGGACGTGGCCCCTCGACGCCCGCTACCCCGACGAGGGCGTTGTCGAGGGAGTGGACGTCGACGCGGACACCCTTCGGGTCAGTGACGTCGTCGTCCGCATCGCCGTCCGCAGCGCCGTCGCCGAGGTGGCGGGCACAGAGCCCGCCGACATCTCGCTCTACACCGAGGGTCACCGGTGCACGGGCGGTCTGGTGACGGTGATCGCCGCCTACGGCACGGATCTCCAGGAGGCCGGCGATCTCGTCGCGAGCCGGGCAGCTGCCGCTCTGACGGATGTCCTCGGACTTCCCTACAGCGCCGACGACATCGGCGTCGTGATCGCGGAGATCGACGCCCCCGACCAGGCGACGGCGTCTACTTCACCATCGTGAACTGGCGGACGTCGATCAGTTCACGCCGGAAGAAGTCGGCGCACCCGGGCAGATACCGCATGTAGGTCTGGTACATCGCCTCGCCGGCGATGGCGACAGCTTCGTCCTTCCTCGCCTCCAGCGCGGCCGACCACAGATCGAGCGTTCGAGCGTAGTGCTGTTGCAGCGACTGGACCTTCTCCACGCGGAAGCCGGCTCGCTCGCCCTTCTCGATCACCACCTGCGGGATCGGGAGCTCGCCGCCGGGAAAGATCTCGCGGCCGATGAAGTCGGCGAAGTCCATGTCCGCCCGCGTCACGCGCGACTTCTGCCGGAACATGTCGCGGCCGAGTTGCACGATGGTGTGCAGCATCATCCGGCCGTCCCCGGGCAGGATCGAGTAGGCGCGGGTGAAGAAGTCGTCGTAGCGGGGGGAGGTGAAGTGCTCGAAGGCGCCGATGCTGACGATGCGATCGACCGGCTCGTCGAACTCCTCCCACCCCTGCAGCCGCACCTCGGTGGTGTGTCCCGTGTCGAGCCCGTTCAGCATCGCCGACACGTGCTCGTACTGGTTCCTGCTCAGGGTCAGACCGACGACGTTCACGTCGTACTTCTCCACCGCTCGCCGAAGCGTCGCGCCCCACCCGCACCCGACGTCGAGCAGACGCATGCCCGGACGGAGGTCGCACTTGGACAGCGACAGGTCGATCTTCGCGAGCTGCGCTTCCTCGAGTGTCATGTCCTCGCGCTCGAAGTACGCACAGCTGTAGGTCTGCGTCGGATCGAGGAAGAGCCTGAAGAACTCGTCCGAGAGGTCGTAGTGAGCTTGGACGTCGTCGTAGAACGGCTGAAGATCGGACACTGAGTTCCTCCACGGGTCACCGGACAACCGAGCCCCACCCGACGGTGGTGCTGCGGCGCCCGTGTTCCCGCGATCGTCGCGTCGAAACACGCCGTCAGATCCTCGATCAGGGAGTTTCGGTCGGTCCGACCGCGGTACCCGTGCCCGACCGCGTCACCGAAACACCGGAGGTACCCGAAACCGATGTGCTTGTTCCTCGCCAGCTCGTCACATCGGTGTGCCCGGCGCGGCCAGCAGGTCGCGGCACGCCCGCGCACATCGCCGACATGCGTCCGCACACGCGGCGCAGTGTTCGTGCATCCCCGCATGCCGGGCGCACTCGTCGGCACAGTCGTCGCACGCGGACGCACAGGCGATCAGCGCGGCGCGTGCCGTCTCGGACCGGGCACCGCTCCGCGTGATGATCCGGGCGGTCGCGGCACACAGGTCGGCGCAGTCCTGATCGAGTCGAATGCACGACCTGAGTCGCGCGACGGAATCCTCGGCGAGGCAGGCGTCGGCACAGACGGTGCACGCCGTCGAACAGTCGAGACACGCCTCCACACAGGCCGCCACCAGTGCACGATCACCATCGAGGGGATGGGTGGCCAATAGGTCCGTCACGGTCGTCATCGCTGCTCCTTTGTCGCACGGATCGCGTCGGTGTCGGCTACCCGCGGACCGTCGGCGGAAACGGCGCGTACGACGTCGCGTCAGCCCAGGGCGACCGGCAGCAGACCGCGGGACGTGTGGCGAGCGATCTGCTCCAACGCCGGACCGAGGCGCGGATACTCGAACTCGAAATCACTGCGCCGCAACACCTCGGGATCCACCCACCGACTCTTCAGGACCAGTTCCGGTTCGGTGCGGATGACAGCGGCGCCGGCGTGCAGCAACCATGCGGGGGTCGCGACACCTCGTGACCGTCCCAGGTGACGTCGGACCTCGCGCATCATGGTGGCGTTGTCCACGGCGAACGGTGTCGCGAGGTTCACCGGTCCCGCGATGTCCTCGCGCGCGTACAGATGGTCGATGGACCGGAGCACGTCCGCGACGTGGATCCAGCTGAACATCTGTGTGCCGTCACCCATCCGGCCGCCGAGTCCGAGCCGCGCCAGATCGATGAGGGGGTTGACGGCGCCGCCACCGGCACCCAGGACGATCGCCATGCGCAGAGCGATCTTGCGGACGCCGGTGGGCGCGTCGAACAGTTCGCGCTCCCACGCGCGGGCCACCTCGACGGAGAAACCCGTCCCCACGTCCCCGTCCCGCTCCGTCATCGGCCGGTCACGAGCATCGCGGTAGATGGTTCCGGTGCTGGCGTTGAACCACACGTCGGGAGCGCGGTCCACACGCGAGAGGGCCTGGCCCAGTGCGGCCGTCGTCTCCACCCGCGAGGAGAAGATGACGTCGGCGGTACTCTTGGTGTAGCGGCAGCTCACCGAACGGCCCGCCAGATTGATCACCATGTCGGCTCCGTCGAGGACACGGGTCAACCGGTCACGGTCCGACCACGACGCGTCGTTGACGGCGCCGCGGCCCACGGATCTCACGTCGATTCCCCGGTCCCGATACGCCCTCGCGAGGTACTGCCCGATGTATCCCGTCGCTCCACAGATCACGACGGTCCGTACGTCTCTCGTCATCGCCCGCTTCCCTTCTCGGATGTCATGGTGTCCACCAGCCCGACGATGTCGCCGAGCAGTCCTCGCGCGACCGGCAGTCGGGACAGGCTGATCGTCTTCGTGACGACGGGAACGAGACCGTCGACGAGCGCGCGGGTGCGGCGTTGGTCGTCGGATCCGTCCGTGACCCAGTGCAGGGTCACACCCAGGTACGCGACCCACAGCAACGTGGGGAGACGACTCTCCAGCGATGCCGGTCCGCGCTGCTTGGACTTCTGCAGAGTCAGTCGCATGAGGTCCACGGCCATGTCTCGCGCGGCGGACGATTCGGGCGAGAAGGGACTGGAGGTCGACTGCAGGGGAAGCGCCGACTGGAGGAACGAGCCGCCGAAGCTTCGGTAAGGGTGCATCACGTCGAGACCGGCGTGCAGCACCGCCGAGAGGTTGTCCGCCAGCGAGGCGCCGTCACGGAGCAGGGGTATCGCGCGGGTCCGATGCTCGCGTTGGACGACGAGATACAGCTCGTGGACCAACTCGTCCTTGCCGGCGAAGTAGTAGTAGGCATTGCCCAGCGAGACGCCCGCCTCGGTCGCGATGCGCCGCATCGTGGTCGCCTGGAACCCGTCCTCCCGGAAGAGTCGAAGCGCCACCTCCACCAACCGCTCCCGCGTCGCCGTGTCTCGCACCATCGTCGGACTCCCGTCTTGAACGTGTTCAACAACGACCGTAGCGAAGTTGAACACGTTCAACAAGTGCCACCATGAACTCGCGACGAGAATCGAGGGGAGGGTGCGATCAGGAGATACGGCGACGGCGAACCGCCGTCACGACCGCGCTGACGACGAGGATCAGACCGAGAAACTGGAGTCCCGGTGAATCGTCGGCGCCGCCGAGAACGATCGCCGCCAGACCGAGCACCCCGAGCAGCGCGACGACGAACCATCCGTTCATGGTCGACACGCTACTCGGCCGTCCGGTTCATGACGTTTGTCATCGCTCGACCGTGACGGTGTCATCTCGACCGATGCATCCTGGCACTGCCGGTCCTACCGCACGATCCGAAGAATTGTTCTCATGAAGCAACCAGACGAAGGAAACCTCTTCACCGACCTCATGGAGATCGGACCCGCGCCGACCCCGGCCCGCCAACTGGTGGTGGCCGTCATCTCGGTGGCCCTCATCGCGGTGCTGATCGCGATCGTCGGAGTCTCGGTGCCGACCGTGGCAGCGGCTGCCGTCGTCGCCGCGTTCCTCGCCGTCCGCGTCGCCGTCGGGCGTCGGCACTGGGGGCGAGCGTCATGACCGTCATCGAGGTGTCGGGAATGACCCGCCGCTACGGCTCCGGCAAGACAGCGTACGACGCGGTCCGCAACCTCGACCTCGACATCGCGGAGGGCGAACTGTTCGGACTGCTCGGCACCAACGGCGCCGGCAAGACGTCGACTCTGGAAGTCATCCAGGGTCTGTCGCGTCCCAGCGAGGGCACGGTCCGCATCCTGGGACTCGACCCCGTGGCGGATCGGAGAAAGGTCCGGCCCGTCCTGGGCATCATGCTGCAGAAGGGTGGACTACCGCAGGACCTGACCGCGGCCGAGAGCCTGCGGATGTGGGCCCGCACGTGCAGCGATCCACTGCCTGTCGACGACGTCCTGGCGCGCGTCGATCTCGAAGCCCGTGCGGACACCCGAGTGAAGTTCCTGTCGGGCGGCGAGCAGCGTCGTCTCGATCTCGCCTGCGCGATCATCAGCCGACCGCGAGTCCTGTTCCTGGACGAACCGACCACCGGACTCGATCCCGAGAGTCGGCGCAACACGTGGCAGCTCATTCAGGAGCTCAAGAACTCCGGGGTGACCATCATGCTCACCACGCACTATCTCGACGAGGCGGAATCGCTGTGCGATCGGTTGGCGATCATGCACCGCGGCAGCGTCGTTCGCAGCGGAACGGTCGACGACGTGGTCGTCGGTCACCCGGCGCGCATCGAGCTGAAGGACCCGCGGACCGCACTGCCGCAACTCCCGGGAGCCGACGTCGACCGGAAGGGCGACACGGTGTCGATCACGACGAACTCGGTACAGGAGACGCTGACCGAGCTGCTCGTGTGGGCCCGCGACAGCGGCGTCACCCTGCACGGTCTCGACGCGCGAGCCGCGTCCCTCGAGACCGTGTTCCTCTCCATCGCAGACACATTCGACGACCCTGAGGTGATCACGGCATGAGTACGATGACCGCACTGTCCCGAGCGGAATTCACGCTCCTCGGACGCAACCGCGTCCTTCTCTTCAACGCTCTGGTCATGCCCCTCGTCCTGCCGATCGTCCTTCTGGTCGTCGCGGGTCGAGACGGTGGGCTCACCGACGCCGGCGTGTCGGCCGCGCTGGAGATCTTCGCCCTGTTCCTGCTGGTGTTCCTGGTCTACTACAACCTCCTGTCGGTCTACGCGACGCGTCGAGACGAGTTGGTGCTCAAACGTCTCCGCACCGGGGAGAGCACGGACGCACAGATCCTTCTCGGACCCGCGGTGCCGTCGTTCCTCCTGACACTCCTCCTCGGAGTGATCGTCGGCGTGGTCGTGGTGGTCCTCGGCGGCGGCACTCCCGTCAACGTCCTGCTCATCGCGGCGGCACTGGTCGGTGGTGCGGCGCTCTTCGCCGCACTGGCCCTCATCACGTCCGCCTTCACCCGCAACGCGGAAGCAGCACAGATCACCAGCCTGCCCGTCATCCTGCTGGCGATGCTCGGATCGTCACTCCTGCGCGACGTGGTACCCGAGTCCCTCGCCGACGTGGTGGCTCTGACACCGATGGCCGCGGTCAGCGATCTCCTGAACCTCGGGTGGTTCGGCACCACCTCGGTGGGTGATGCCGCCGGTGGCGCCGACTCGGTGGGCTTCGCGTCGACGTTCGCGGAGGCTGGTCAGCCGGCTCTCGTCATGCTCGCCTGGATCGCGGGCAGCGTCCTGATCGCCCGGACCCACTTCCGCTGGGAACCGCGCTCCTGACGTCCCGCCACCGACCGTCCGATCTGCAAGGCTGGAGACCATGAGACTGCGCGATCATCTCGACCCGACACTCGGATGGCGGGGCAGCAGCGACGTCGAGAAGGTCCGCACCTACACCCGGCAGTCCTTCCAGTTCATCGTCGTCGCGGTCGCGGTGGCCTCGATGGCGGCCTCGGCGCAGGCGGGTGACGCGATCTCCACCGCCGCCGCGCTGGTGTGCGTGGTGTCTGCACTCGTTGTCCTGCACCGTATTCCCGTACTCGGTGGCGCTTCGAGTGCGGACGTCCGGGCACCGTTGTGCGTACAGATCGCAGCGGCCGCCGTGCTCGTCGTGGTGGGCGCCGCACCGAACCTCCTGTGGGTGGCCATCCTGGTGACGACACCGATCGCGGCACTGGTGGACCTGCGCTGGTCTCTCGGCGCCGCGGTGGTCGCCCCGGTGGTCGCCGCCGCATCGGGCTCGACCGCACTCGAGATCACACTCCTGGCCTTCTGCATCGTCGCCATGGCCACCACGGTGCGCCTGTCGATGTGGTTGCTGCGCATCGTCACCGAGCTGGCCACCACCCGCGACGCCGCCGCCGCCCTGTCGGTCGCCGAGGAACGACTGCGCTTCTCCCGGGACCTGCACGACGTCGTCGGTCGAGCGCTGTCCGCCATCGCGGTCAAGAGCGAGCTCGCCGCCGCGCTGGCTCGGCGAGGAGACGACCGAGCTGCCGCGCAGATGGACGAGGTACGTGTGCTCGCCCGGGAGTCGATGACCGACGCTCGGGAACTGGTGCGTGGCTACCGTTCCGTCGACGTCGCGGCGGAACTCCGCGGCGCCCAGTCCCTGTTGTCCGCCGCCGGCATCCGGACCGAGCTGACCGGGACTGTTGCCGACATCCCCGGCGCAGTAGCCGAACAGGCCGCGTGGGTGGTGCGGGAAGGCGTCACGAACATCCTGCGCCACTCACGTGCCACGTACTGCCGTATCGAGTTCGGTGACGACCGGCTCCGCATCGTCAACGACCGGCCGACGTCGCCGGAACGTGCGGGCGACGGCACCGGTCTCGCCGGTCTCCGTGAGCGTCTGGCTGCGGTCGGAGGTTCCCTCACCGTCGAGGCCGGAGCCGACACCTTCACCCTCGCTGTCGAATTCGCACCGACGACGACATCCCCCACGAAGGGCACACCATGATTCGGGTACTGCTGGCAGACGACGAGAACCTCATCCGGGTGGCCCTGGGCACGATGCTCGATCTGGAGGACGACATCGAGGTCGTGGGACATGCGGACTCGGGCGAGGCGGCGGTGACCGAGGCCGCGCGGACCACCCCCGACGTCGCGGTGCTCGACCTGCAGCTCGGAGGGATCGACGGTATCGAGACGGCCCAACGCATCGCCGCGCTGCTTCCCGACTGCCGGTCGATCATCGTCACCAGCCACGGCCGACCCGGATACCTCAAGAAGGCGCTCTCTGCCGGCGTCGGCGGATTCCTCCCGAAGACCACGTCCGCGGCGACCCTCGCCGAGGTGGTGCGCACGGTGGTGAGCGGCGGACGCTACGTCGATCCGAGCCTGGCGGCCGAGGCCATCGGCGCGGGCGATTCGCCGCTGACACCGCGCGAGTCGGACGTGCTCGAATTCGCCGCGGACGGAGCCACGATCGCCGAGATCGCCCAGCGCGCACATCTCTCACCGGGAACGGCACGCAACTATCTCTCGGCCGCCGCGGCCAAACTGGGCGCCGCCAATCGCCACGAGGCATGCGCGATCGCCCGGCGCCACGGGTGGATCTAGACCCGATCAGTGATGCGGAGGCTCGCCGGTCACGGTGTGGTCGGCGAAGTTGAGACCCTCTCGCACCAGCCGGGCCAGGTGGCCGTCGGCGAGTCGGTAGATGACGTTGCGGCCGCTGCGTTCGGTCTCGACCATTCCGACGAAGCGCAGCTTCGCCAGATGCTGACTCACCGCAGTGCGGGACGCGCCGGTCTCCTCCGTGAGTGCCGTGACGTCGGCTGGGCCGTGGCTCAGCGTCCAGAGCAGGTGCAGCCGAGTGGGATCGGACAGCATGCGGAACGTGTCGCCGGCGGCCTCGAGACGCGCGCGGTCCGGGCGGTCGGCGTGGTCGAGACTCGCGTGAGCCCGCTTCTCGTCCGATGCCGTCATATCGCCGCTTCCGTCTACTCGGTCGGTGGCGCGCCCACCGTCGATGCCGGAGTCCAGAGCCGACCGGCACCCAGCGCGGCAAGTGTAGCGAGGACGGCGATGATCGACGCGGCGACGACCTGGCTCACCTCGGCGCCCACCCAGCCCGCCACCGGATAGGTGAGCAGGAAGCACGCATGAGACAGCGAGAACTGCGCCGTGAAGAGCTCGTCCCGGTCACCGTCGTCGGAGTCTCGGGTGATCACGCGAGCAGACGGGGTGGAGATCATCGACGTTCCGGCGCCCAGCACGGCCCAGACGACGGCGAGTGACGCCCAGCCCGCGGCACCGTTCGGACGGAGAGCGGCGAGCGCGACAGCACCCGTCGTCCCGAGAGAGACGACCACACCACCGGCGAGCATCAGCCGACGGTCGTCGACGACTGTGAGAATGCGGGGAACTGCGAACGCCACCATCATCGACCCGCCGCCGAAGACGCCGAGGGCCACGGCCAGGGCGCTGGCCGGCCCACCCACGATGTCGCGCACGTAGACGACGCTGTTGACGATCACCGACGACGTTCCGGCCGCGACGACGAGGTTCAGTGCGAGCAGCCCCCGAAGCGACGGACGGCCACCGAAGCGGCGCACTCCGGCCACGAGTCGGTCACCGAACGACCGAGCCCCGTTCGGGGCGGACCGGAGCTCTCTGTCCGGAATTCGGGTGTTCACCACGAGGACGGCCGACAGCGCGAAACCTACTGCTGTGCCGACGAACAGCGAGTGATACGACACGACGGTGAGCAGCGCCGCGGCGAGCATCGGACTCACCAGCGACTCGAGGTCGTAGGCGAGCCGGGACAGCGAGAGCGCGCGGGTGTACTGATCGTCGCGGGAGATCACCGCGGGAACGACGGCCTGGAAGGTCGGCGTGAAGGTGGCCGAGGCCGCCTGCAGGACGAACACGAGCACGTACACCTGCCACACCTGCGTCACGAACGGCAGCAGTACCGCGATCAGGAGCCGTACGACGTCTGCGGATACCAGTACGGTCGTGCGTGGCAGACGGCCGGTGAGCACGGACATGACCGGAGCCACCCCGACGTAGGCGACCATCTTGACGGCCAGCGCCGTGCCGAGGACAGCGCCGGCGGAACTACCGGCGATGTCGTAGGCCAGAAGTCCCAGCGCCACGGTGAGCAGACCGGTGCCGACCAGTGCCACCACCTGCGCTGTGAAGAGCCTGCGAAACGCCGGGACCGCGAGAACGGACTCGGATCGAACCTGCAGAACGACCATGCCGACGACCATACCCATGTGTGCGCACGTGCGCACACATGGGTGTTCGGTGGCCTCTAGGCTGGTCCGATGTTCTTCCTCTTCGGATACGGCACGAAACGGTCCTCGCTCGGCGCCGGCAGCACCCGGACGTGCCCCCGCTGCCACAACACCACCCAGTGGGAGCGGATGCGGCAGTACACGCAGCTCAGCGTCTTCTTCATCCCCGTCGCACGCTGGAAGCGGCGCGTGCTCGAGGTGTGCGGAATCTGCGGGACCGCGACCGAGGTGTGAGTCACGCCCGGTGGCGGGCGAACAGATCCGCGGCGGCGGCGTCGAACTCGGCGGCGTCGAGCCCGCTCGCCAGCGCGCGCCGCACCAGTTCGGCGTGCGTCTCCCCCGCCAGACCGCTGATCGGCTGGTCGAGGTCGAGGTTCGACGGGAACGCGTAGCCCTCAGCCGACGCCGCGATCACGTTGGCGACGTCCCGCTCACGACCCTGCGCCGCCCAGTCCACCAGCGTCGGATACAGGGCGGACACGATCGTCTGCCGGTCGACGCTGTCGAGCGCGCGGCCGAACGGCGAGGAGATCTGCAGCAGGTTCGCCATCCTGAAGATGTCGGTCGAGGTGTTGTGCCCTGCCGCGTGGAACAGCGCCGGATTGAAGAACACGGCGTCGCCCTCCCGAAGCGGAAGCTGAACGTGGTTGTCGGCGAAGTACTCCCGGAACTCGGGGAGGTTGAAGGCGATGTAGCCGGCCTCGAACTTCTGTGAGTGCGGCAGATACATCGTCGGGCCGCTCTCGATCGGCATGTCGCAGTGCGCCACCGCTCCCTGCAGTGTCAGCGCAGGTGACAGGCGGTGGATGTGCGCCCGGAACGCCGCGGCCGTGTCGGTCGACATGAACCCGAGGTGGTAGTCACGATGCGGATTCTGGGCGGCGCCACCGGGATTGACGACGTTGATGGCGGACGTGACCTGATACATCGGCCCGAGCCACGCCTCCGCCACCAGCGCCAGGAGATCGTTGGCGTAGTACCGAGCGAACTGCTCGGGCTCGGCGACCGCCAACTTCTGCAGGGCCGACCAGATGCGATCGTTCGCTCCCGGCTTCGCGAAGTGGTCACCGTTGCTCACACCGCTCTCGCGCTGGCCACGAATGACGTCCCGGTACGTGCGGGTGGTCTCCGCGACCGCGTGGTCGGCCGTGAAGGCACCGCGGAACACCACGATGCCGGGGCCGTTCAGGAGTGCATTCGCCAGTTCGTCCTGGATGTCGGCGCGCACCTGGTCGTCGGTCGCCCGCCGCGCGAGCTCCGGTCCGTCGTACACGAGCACGTTCTGCACCACGTCGGACGCGTGGGGGTGGTCGGCGAGCTGGGTGCTCTCGGACACCAGTGCCCGGAACTCCTCGATGTCGCAGTCGGCCGCGCGGAGGCGATCCGCGCGGTGCGAGTGGCTGCTGATGTTGCTGGTCATACCTGCTCCTCGGTCCCGATGGCCGTTGTCGTCATGGTCGAGCCTGCCGGGCGCGGACACCTCGAGACAAGGCTTCGAACCCTCAGTTTCCCCTCGAGACGGGACCCGCCCGAGCGGTCAGGGCATGTTGAACGGGGTGACGATGCGGATGGGTGACGAGGATCCGCGGACCGCGGTCGAGGCATCACGCGCGTGCAGCACCATCCGACACGCACGCTGGGCGTCCGCGCGCATGTCGTGCTCGAGCACCGCGCTGATCTGTCGGCGATACAGCAGGTCCCGGTTGTCCGCATCGAGGTCGTGCGCGACGAACACCCGGCAGGGTCGATCCAGCGTCCGGAAGGCCCGCACGATGGCCGAGTTCCCGCCGCCACACGAGTAGACGGCGGAGATGGTGGGGTGCCGATCGAGGGCGTCGAGAACCAGCGATTCCACGCGATCGTCGAGCCCGTCGTTCTCCGCGATCTCGACGACCGTCCGCACAGGTCCGGGTAGTCGTCGCAGCGCGGTGCGAAAGCCCATCTCCCGCTCCTCCTCGCCGTGGAACGCGTTGCTGCTCAGCGTGACCAGGACGTCACCCGGGCGATCGGCCATCATCGTGGTGATCAAATACGCGGCCGTCTCCCCCGCTGCACGATTGTCCATACCCACGTACCCGGACCGTCGGCTCCCCGGAATGTCGGTCACGTAGGTCACCACGGGAATCCCGGCGGCCACGAGGCGATCGACCGCGGCGGCGACGTCCGGTGCGGCAGGCGCCTTCAGAATGACGCCCTGAGATCCGCTGCCCGACAGCCTGTTCAGCCGCGCGACCACCGCCTCGGCGGTGGCGCTCTCCTGCAGATGAAACCGTGCGCGCACCGTGGCGGGTTCGAGACTCGGCAATTCGGCCTCGACCGCACGCTTGAAGGTCTTCGAGAAACGATCGGGCGCAGACATGACGACATCGAGCATGTACTTGCGTCCACTGAACCGCAGTTGTTCTCGTTGGCCGTCGAGATCGGCGATCGCCCGCGCCACCATCTCCCGTGTCGACGGGCGGACACCGGGGCGATCGTTGAGCACACGGTCGACCGTGGCCTCGCTCAACTCCGCTTGTTGCGCGATCTCTCTGACCCGGTAACGATGCGCCACTGCTGCTCCTGAGGTGACGACGGCACTGCGCCGCGCGACTGCCCGATCAGCGACACGCTATCAAGTCCGACGTGGTCCTCAGGGCTGTCGGTCGGGAGTGCCCGGGCCGAGCGGAATCTCCTCGAAACGGTCGAGCAACGCCGCCGCCTCGCACTCTCGCGCCGTCGACCGGGCCGCACGAACGTCGACCGCGTCGACAGGCTCGCCGCGGGACACCGCGATGCGCGCGGCGAGGAGCACACTCTCGGCCTCCCACATCCGATAGCCGCGAGCGGCGTGCGCGGCGCGGGCATGCCGGACGTGAGCGTGCGCGTCGTCCCACCGTCCGAGTGCCGCGCAGAGGTCGGCGAGATGGTGGTGAACGACTCCGAGGACACCGGGAGTCAGCAGGACGGTGTGATCGGCGTAGGGAGCCAGCAGTGCGAGCGCGTCCTCGCACACCGCGGTGGATGCCGTCGCCGCGGCCGCGCGCGCCGCCAGGACGACGGTGATGAGCCACAAGGTGTCGACGGAGAGCGCCGCCAGTCTGCCGTTCTCGAACCACTGCACGAGGGATCGGGCGCCGTCCGTGTCGCCGCTGTCCACGGCGGACAACGCGAAGGCTGCTCGATAGGCGGGGAGAGCCTCGAAGAGTGGCTCCATGTCCCGCTTCATCGCCGCGAACTCGCCGAGCCCGTCTCGGAACATCCCGAGCAGGAAGACGGCATTCATCTCCCGGCCCCACGTGTGCCGCCCCATCGGCGCCGGCGGCGGGCGGCGAACGTCGCCCTCGAGAACCTCTGCGGCACGGCGCAACTCACCCGTCGCGACGAGAAGTCCGACCCGCATGCACTGCACCGTCCAGAGTGCCTCCTCGTCCAGCGCGAGCCGCGTGGCCGACACGGCGTCGAGAGCCGCGGCGGCCTCGCGCGGCTCGCCGGACTCGATGTGCGCCCGCGCCATGGTGACGGCGAGCGACGGATCGAGGTGCCCCGGTCCGAGGTCCACCAGTCGCACCAGCTCGGCGAGCGCCTCGGCCCGCTGCTGCCGGAAGCGAGGCAGCCGCAGGCCGGTGAGAACGGCGCGCAGAGCGTGGGCGAGGGCGTCGTCGTCTCCTGCACCGCGCGCCATGTCGGCCGCGCGCGCGAGGTCTGCAGCACGACCCGACCATCCGGTCGAGGTCCATGCCAGTTCCTCCACCATCTGGGTCAGGAGCTCGGAGGCAGCGCCGGAAGCACCGCGACCCGCCCTCTCGAGAGCATCGAGCCCTGTCCGCAGGTGCTCCGTCCGCCTCGGGTCGGGTTCGTAGAGCTGGAACAGGGCGATGCCGTCGATGACGTCCGCGGTGAGCGCGTCCAGCAGCAGATCGAGATCACCCAGTCGGCGCGCCATCTCGGCGGCGTCCAGCAGGGTCGCGCCGTAGCCGCGGTCCAGTGCACGCCGCTGCGAACGCCCCTGCCGGATGAACAGTTCGCATCGCGCGCGGGTGTCGCCCCCGGGAACGCTGCGCTCAGACGCCCTCTGAAAGAACTCGGCGGCGTCCTCGTACGCCGCGACGGCGTAGGACCTCTCGCCCGCACGACGTAGATACTCCGCTGCCGCCGACCGGTCGGCGTCGAGCGCGCGTTCGAGGTGACCTGCGGTCCTGGCGAGCTCGTCGACGGTGGACGTGGCCCCCGAGCCGATGAGTGCGGCCGCGACGGCAGAATGCGCCGCTGCGCGATCGGCTCCGGACAGCGTGGCGTCGACGACGTCGACGATCAGCGCGTGGCGTAGGTGCAGGACGTCCTGCGCTCGTTCCTCGATCACCAGACCGGCGGCGGCCAGTTCGTCGAGCGCCCGAGCGAAGGAACGGTCGTCGAGGGTGGCGAGCGCGGTGCGCACGACGACGCGCGTGGCGCTGACTCCCGCGACGGCACACAGCGTCACGATCTCCCGCGCGGTCGGAGTCAGGCGGTGCAGGACCCACAGCACGGCGTCCGCCAGGGACGCCGGTGACGGTCCGTCCGGCTCGCGCCGATGCACGTCGAACACGGCCTCGAGGAAGATCGGTGATCCGGATGTCCAGCCGTGCAACCAGATCGGGTCCAAGGTGCTGCCGCACCGGCGCGTCCAGTCCTGCACGTCCTCGACGGTGAGGGCCGGGATCGACACCGTGTGCACCGAGGACGGCGGCAGGGCCGACCGCAGGTCCGCCGCAGGACCGTCGAGCTGCGCTCCGCGCATCGTCACGACCACACAGAGGCGATGGCGCCCCGCCGCGTGTACCAGGAATCGCAGCACGGAGAGCGTGGCCTGCGACGCCCACTGCAGATCGTCGATCGCGAACACCGTCACCCGACGACGGGTGGGACCGGTCAACCACCGTTCCATCGCCGACGAGAGCATCGCGCGATGATCCGCGTCGCGTCCCTCGGCCGACCACCGATCCGTGTCGACCCACCCGGTCGTCAGCATCTCGCGGACGGCGGAGGCGGCGGGAGCATCGTCGTTCCGGTCGTTCTCGCGCCCGAGTGCGTCGATGAACGGTTCGAACGGGACGACCGTGTCCATGCTGCACCGCCCGTAGAGCACGTCGGCGCCGGCGGAGTCGGCACGGTTCAGCGCCGCGGTCACCACCGTCGACTTGCCGACGCCGGCGTCGCCGGAGACGACGACGAGCTGACCGGCCCCACCCGCGGCCGCCTCGACGGCCGACGCGATGACGTCGAGTTCCCTGGTACGTCCCACGAGCAAGGGCGAATCGCCCGGAGGAGTGGCCCCGACGCGGTCCACCTCCGCTCGTCGAGCCGGGACGACGACCATCTGCGACGACGACGGTGTCGTCACCTCGATCGCGTCGGGATCTCGGAGCAACTCGACGAACACTCGCTGGGTCTCCGCGGACATCTCCACGCCGAGTTCGGTGGCCAGCACGGTGCGGCACCGCTCG
Source organism: Rhodococcus sp. NBC_00297 (assembly GCF_036173065.1). Classification (NCBI taxonomy): domain Bacteria; kingdom Bacillati; phylum Actinomycetota; class Actinomycetes; order Mycobacteriales; family Nocardiaceae; genus Rhodococcus; species Rhodococcus sp. NBC_00297. The sequence goes on along the minus strand of NZ_CP108041.1, from coordinate 3,719,988 downwards.
GCGACACCGAGGGCGCGAGCGCGGTTTCCCAGGGCGTCGTGCGCACGCATGGCGACACGGTAGGCGGCCTCGCAGAAAGGGTCCGAGTCGAGCAGCTCCTGCGCCCGGGCCAGCGCGTGCTCGTGGCGACCGAGTTCGAGCGAGGCGGCGGCGTCCACCTCCAGTGCACGAAGACGGATGCGGCCGAACACGGTGCGAACCTCGTCGGCCCAGGTTCCGTGCAGGCCGTCCAGAGGTGGAGCGTCGAGCAGGCCGAGCAACTCACCGGCGCGATCGGCACGCGCATCCGCCGAGTGGTGATCGGGATCCAGGTGCCGACGCGCCAGGTCCAGATCCACGATCACCGCGGGGCCGAGCGTCAGTGTCACCGCTCCTGATCGACTTGACACGGTGGTGCCCGCCAGCGCTGCACTCGTCGCCAGCAGCTCGCGGACCTTGGACAGGACGCTCCGAACGGCCGACGACCAGGTGGTGGGTCGATCGGTCGACCAGATCACCGAGGCGAGCTCGCCGTACACCACACCGCGTCCGTGATTCATCGCCAGATACGAGAACACCGTCGCACACCGAGGTCCGCCGAAGGCCCGGACGTCGACGACGCCCGCGTCGCTCTCCACCCGCGGCGATCCGATGAGCCGGATCACGGCACGAGAAGGAAGCGACACAGTTGTAAGTTATCCCGGGTCGGCGGGAACCCTACGTCTGATGGCGCCTCCAGAACAGATGGTGCACGACACCGCTCGCGCTGGGAACGACCTCGTGCTCGAAGCGATCGTTCAGATCGTCCGGGGACTCCCACAGCGCCAGGCCCGGTCCGAGATCGACGGGTGCGACCGCGACGTGCAGCGTGTCGAGGAGGTCGGCGTCGAGGAACTCCCGGACCGTGGTGACACCGCCACCGATCCGGACGTCTCGACCGTTCGCCGCAGCCTTCGCCTGCGTCAGGACATCGGACGGGCCGGCATCGACGAAATGGAACGTGGTGTCGGACAGGGTGAGGGACGGCCGCACATGATGCGTCATCACGAAGACCGGCGTGTGGAACGGCGGCTCGTCACCCCACCATCCCTGCCATTCGTGATCGGTCCACGGTCCGCGTTGTGGGCCGAACTTGTTGCGCCCCATGATCTCGGCACCGATGTTGTTGGCGAAGTCCCGAGCGAAGTAGTCGTCGAGGCCGCGCGTACCGCCGGATCCGGGGCGTCCCGGCATGCTCGCGGTGCCGAGATACCACGACATGAGCTCACGATGGTCCAGGCCGAACGGGTTCTCGAGGCTCTGCTCGACGCCGGCGGCCACCCCGTCGCGGGACACGGTGAAGTTCTGCACTCTCGACAACTGCGTCATGTCTGCTCCCGACTCGAGGAAGGTGGTCGGTGATCAGACTCGCACGGCGTCACGGCCGGTCATCGCGGACTCGACGAGATTGCTCTTGTCGAGCGGCGTCTCTGCGCGCACCGCGTCGGACCATGCGGTCGTCGTGGCCACCGCCGCGAAGTTCGAGTGCAGCAGCGTCATGAGCGTCGTGTGCACGACCTTCGCGGACGCGGTTCCCGCCGCGTTGGAGAGGTCGATCGCACCGGACGCGTCCGACAGGATCTCTGCCGCGAAGCCGAGACCTTCGGCCTCGACGGCAGTCGCGAGGTCACAGTTGTTGGTCATGAAGCCGACGATCGTGATCGTGTCGACGTCTCGGGCCCGAAGCTGTTCGGCCACGTCCGTTCCCGCGAAGACGCTGCCGTACTGCTTCTGCACGCGTGTGACGCCCGCAGGCAGCGCCGACTCGATGTCCTGGTGCAGGGCGTAGCCGTCGGTGCCCGGGGCGAAGACCGGTGCACCCTCGGGCATGCTGTGCTGTACCGCGATGACGGGAATTCCTGCGTTGACGGCCGTTTCGATGGCCGACACGATGTTGGTGAGCGACTCGGCGCGAGGCGGGTAGGCGATCTCGAGGGGCCCCGAGAAGTACTCCTGCTGCACATCGACGACGATCAGTGCCCGGCGTGGTGTCATGTCTCCTCTTTCCTGACGGTGTGTGACGTGGTCTGCCCGACCGAGCCGACCCACCACCTCAGTGTTCTCCCGCCTCCGGTCGCAGAACAGTGGCACGTATGCACGCTTACGATGGATTCGAGCCAACTCGAGTTCTGTATCGGAGGAGTCACCCGTGCGTATCGCGATCTACGCGTTCGACGACGTCACCATGTTCCACCTCGCCGCCCCGCTCATGGTGTTCGGCGAGGTGCAGCGGCTGGGTCTGGCATCCGACTGGGAGACGACGCTGTGGTCGGACTCGCCCGGCAGCATCAGGACCTCCGAGGGATACGTGCTCGGTGACGTGGTGGGTCCAGATGTCACCACCACGGCCGACATCGTGATCGTGCCGTCCTGGCACACGTCGCTCCCGCGTCTCGGCGACACCGTCGGACACGCTGTCCGCGAGGCACACTCGCGCGGCGCCGTGATCGTCGGCCTGTGTCTGGGCGCCTTCGCCGTGGCCGATGCGGGCCTCCTGGAAGGACGCTCCGTCGTGACGCACTGGGCTGCACTCGCCGACCTCGCGGAGCGCAGCGACGGCAGCACCGTGGACCCGTCCGTTCTCTACATCGATCACGGCGACGTCGTCACCTCGGCAGGAACCGTCTCCTCGATCGACGCGTGTCTGCACCTCGTCCGAAAACATCTGGGCGCCGCCGCCGCCACTCGGGTCGCGCGGCAGCTGGTGATCGCACCGCACCGCGAGGGTGGGCAGGCGCAGTACATCGAACGGCCTCTCGGCGAACCTGCCGCCGACACGACCATCGCCGATGTCCAGGAGTGGATCCTCGGCCATCTCGACGCGGAGATGTCGATCGACCGCCTGGCCGATCATGCGCGCATGAGCCGCCGCAGCTTCGTTCGTCACTTTGCGCGCTCGACGGGCGCGACGCCCGCGCGGTGGGTTCTCGAACGTCGGCTCGACGAGAGCCGGCGGCTGCTCGAGACGACGGACTGGTCCATCGACGCCGTGGCGTCCGCGTGCGGATTCGGTAGCCCGGTGACGTTTCGTCAACGCTTCGCCGTCTCCTTCTCGACCACGCCGTCGGAGTACCGCCGCCACTTCACCTCACGCGATCGGGCGCACCTCCCGGCCTGACCGGAAGGTCCGATCGGGCCGGAAGGATGGTGGACTGCGTCGACCTCGAGGGGGTGGTGGCGGTCATCTGCTGGTGGCTGCGCCACACCCCGACCGCGGTGACTCGCAGCAGACGTCGCCCCTCCATGCATTTCTGCCCTCACGCACCGCAAGAACCGAGATGACAAGAGCAGCAACGGGATCGGCCCACGATCATCCGAGAGTCGCATGCAGCGCCAGCCCGACGAGGACGACGGCCGACAGGTACGTGCACAGAAGGGTCTGCTTCGAATCGGCCACCGCCGTGGCAGAACCGAGTTCGCGACCGGCTCGTCGCTGGGCCCACGACAGCATCGGCATGACCACGACGCTCACCGCCGTGACCACGATTCCGACCGTCGACGGTTCGGGGTCACGCGAACCCAGCAACGATGCCACCGCGTCGACCGCGACATAGGCCGCGAGCGCGAAGAAGGAGAAGGCGATGACCCTGAGCGTGATCGCCTCGCGCGCACGGGGGTCGCGCGCCGAGAACTGCCATGCCACCGCCGCGGCCGAGGACACCTCGATGACGGAGTCCAACCCGAACCCGATGAGCGCGGTCGACGAGACCCGGACACCCTCTGTGACGGCCACAGCGGCTTCCACGATGTTGTAGGCGATGGTGGCCGCGACGAGCCACCGGACGCGTCGAGTCACCACCTGCCGTCGCGACAGCGTGTCGGCGTTCGTGTCCATCAGCAACACCCGTCCTCGGCGCTGGCGGCGCACAGCGAGGGGTCCACTGCGAGAACCACGGTCATCAATTCTCCCAGCGCCGCGCCGACGGTGGCGTCCGCCAATTCGTACCGTGATCGCCGTCCGTCCGGCACCGCGACGACGAGACCGCAGCCACGAAGGCAGGCGAGGTGGTTGGACAGCTTCTGTCGACTCACCTCGAGTTCGTCCGCCAACTCAGCGGGATACCGGGGTCCGTCACGAAGCGCGAGCAACACGCGTGTCCGAGTCTCGTCGGACAGAGCCTGGCCGAAACGAGCCAGTGCGGCCACCGGGGTGAGAACGTCCATGGCGACACAGTACAGCTTATTCTGAATTCATGGATTGCTGATCAGTGATTCCCTCGCTTAGTGTCGACGCATGACCGACTGGGCGAACAGCCCCGCCGCACAGTGGTGGGACAGGCACCAGATCGGCCTGTATCTCGCGGCACTGGCCGTCGGAGCCGTTGTCGGGCTGACCTTCCCGCAGACCGCCCCAGCCTTCGAACACGCCATCGATCCGGTACTCGTCGCCCTGCTCTACGCGACGTTCCTGGCAGTCCCGTTCGCGGAGATCGGTCGATCCCTCCGCGATGTCCGCTTCCTCGCAGCCGTCGCTGTCCTCAACTTCGTGGTGGTCCCGGTGGTCGTCCTCGCCCTCACGCGGGTCGTCGCGGACGAGAGGGCGGTACTCGTGGGCATCGTGCTCGTCCTGCTGGCTCCGTGTATCGACTATGTCATCGTGTTCAGTGGGCTCGCGGGTGCCGCGTCGACGCGGCTTCTCGCTGCCGCTCCCTTGCTGATGCTGCTGCAGGTCGCCTTGCTTCCCCTCTGGCTGTGGGTGTTCGCCGGATCCGAGACGGTGGCCGTCATCGACGTGGCACCGTTCGTGGAGGCCTTCGTCCTGCTCATCGTCGTCCCTCTGACGGTGGCCGCACTGACGCAAGCACTCGCCCGACGGCATCGGGTCGGCCTGCAGCTGATGGACGTGATGGCCGCCGCGATGGTTCCCCTCATGATGGCGACGCTCGCGGTGGTCGTCGCGTCGCAGATCGATTCGGTCCGAGGCGAGTTCGACCGACTCATCGTCGCGGCCCTCGTCTTCGTCGCGTTTCTCGTGGTCATGGCGCCGACCGGCATCGGCGTGGGTCGGGTGTTCGGTCAGGACGTGCCGTCGACACGGGCACTCGTCTTCTCGGGTGCGACTCGTAACTCTCTCGTCGTTCTCCCCCTTGCCCTCGCCCTTCCGCCGGCACTCGACCTCGCTGCCGTCGTGGTGGTGACACAGACACTGGTCGAGCTGCTCGGCATGGTGGTCTACGTGCGACTGGTTCCGAGGCTCGTACCCGCCGCGCGAACCTGATGCCGTGTGTGATGGTGGACGTATGACAGATCGCCCGTGGTTCGAACGACCTGCTGTGGAGAAAGCGGGCACGACGTTCTTCCTGGTGTTCTTCGCCGCGCTCGTCCTCCCCGACGCGGTCTCCGAGCTCGTCTCGGCGCCGTCGTGGTGGCATGTCGCGAAAGCAGCAGCGTGCGTCGTCCTCGTCGCCTACGCCGGTACGGCTTTCGTCAGGGCGTGGTTCCTCGGTGGCAGCGCCCGGTCGACGAGGCGAACGCCTGCCCTCGATCCAGCCGAGGTTCCGCGTGCCGACGTCGATACTGCCGTGGCGTCGGCGCCGTCCAGAGTGATGGCAGTGAAAGCACTGAGGGAGACGCACCCCGGGCTGGGGCTACGCGAGGCATCGCTGTTGGTGGACGCCGCGCGGCGTCCGCCCACAGACGGGCCATGAGGAGCCGCCGTACGAACCGATCGGTACGCTGAGGAGATCCGCCACGTGAGGAGAAGCAGATGACCGTGATCCCGGCCGTCGCGCTCGTCGTCATCGGCAGCGCTCTTGCTGCAGTGGGTGCCGAGGTCACGGCTCGGGAGAACCCGCGAGTCGTTCTGTCGCTCACACATGAGAACACCGCGACTCGGATCACGACGAGAATTCGCCTGCTTCGCGCGTTCGGCGTCTTCGCGCTGATGCTCGGCAGCTTCTACCTCGGACCGGCGTTGTGGCCACACTCGTTCGCGGGACCCATCGCGCTGAGCGCGGCAGTGCTGACGATCGGCTACTTTCTTCCCCACGTCGTCATCACACGCCGCCACAATTCGGCCGTCGAGGGTCGGGTGACCTCGTGATCGCGGCAGCACTCGTCTTCGTCGTCGCTGCGGCGCTGCGCATCTGGACCGATTTCCAGGTGTCCGCGGTGAATGTCGGCCACACGTCCTCGCCCTCTACGTTCCGTAGCGTGGTCATCACCACCACTCACAATCATCATCACGCAACGCGCGCAACCGGACCCTGACGGTCGCGGTCACAGCGCGGTGAGGTCCCGGACCGGCCAGCCGATCTCCGTCACCAGTTCACCCTCGAAGACGACGCCTCGCGGATAGCGCTCACGCACGGGTCCTTCTCGTCCGATGCCGTGCTCTGCGACATGGGTGCCGAGCGCAGAGTACGTCTCGTCGATCCGGGCGTCCGGACCGTCGTGCAGCGCCACGGCGAAGTGGCCTCCGGCAACAGTCACCACGTCGAGAGCGCACCGAGCGGCACGCGCCGCGTCGACGGGGTACCACAATGATGCGGAGCCCGTCTCGTCCGCGAACAGTTCCTTGTCGAAGTCGGCCCCGAGCAGCCCGACAGCCTCGATTCCAGCACTACGAAGGCGCTCGATCAGGGTGTGGTGCGCGGTATTCCACCAGTCCGCGACGCCGGACAGCGTCACGGTGCCGCTGACGGCCACGGCGACGATCGGGGGGTCGGTCCGCATCTCGATCGACGGCGACGTCGTCGACTCGTTCACCAGTGCGCGGAGAGATGACACCGCGTCGTGCGTCCGCCGCAATTCCGACTCCAGGCGATCGAGGTGCTGCGTGAGCACACTGCGCCGAACACTGTCGTTCTCGGCGGTGACGTAGGACCGCACATCAGGAAGCGGCATGTCGAGGTCGCGCAGTCGCTTGATCACTTGTGCACTCGCGACCTGGGAGACGTCGTAATAGCGGTACCCGCTCGACGGATCGACGTCGACCGGTTCCAGGAGGCCAGCATCGTGATAGAGCCGCAACGCTTTTCGCGTCAGTCTCGTCATCGTCGAGAACTCGCCGATGGTCACCCGCGCCGCCACGGACCCAGTCTCTCATCCACCGATGGTCAACCGTGCGATCACGCCGTCGGCGAGCTCGAATCGGTAGACGAGGTCGGCCACCCCACCGGGGAAGTTCCCGCCGATACGAACCGAGACTCGATGATTCCTCGCATCGACGAGCTCGGACCCCGTCACAGTCGTGGTGTAGGTGTAGCGGCCGGCCACGGTCTCACGCCACGCGCGGATCTCGTCGCGGCCCCGGTAGGTGTGGCCTTCGTCCGTCACAGTTCCGTCCGGAGCAAAGCATGACGTGAGTGAGTCGCTGTCGTCGCGGTCGGCGGCATCGAGGTAGCGGAGAACGACGTCGGGAGCATCTGTGGTGGTCATGCGTCGAGAATCAGCCCTGCCCCGAGGTGAAGGTCAAGTGGTGGCCGGACCACACACGCTCCCGGGTGCCTCACAGCTGGCGTGCAGGCCGCTCCCCGGAACCTCACGAAGTATCGACTCCACACCGAAACGCACACCGCGACAACCGAGGAGCTACAGCAATGAGCGCCGTTCCCGAACCCACGCCCACACCCGACGGGCCCACCTACGCCGGGCGCCCACTCCCCCGGCCCGACGAGGACGTCGTCGATCAGGGAGTCGGTTTCGACATCGCCACTCTCGTCACCCGCCGCCGAGTCCTCAGCGTCGTCGGCGCCGGAGCCGGAGCACTGGCCCTGGCCGCGTGCTCGGGGTCGTCCGACACCGTGAGCACCACGACCGCCACCGCTGTCGCCACCGCCGCAGTCGCCACGAACGAGATCCCCGACGAGACCAACGGCCCCTACCCGGCCGACGGAAGCAACGGCGTCAACGTCCTCGAGGAATCGGGAATCGTCCGCGCCGACGTCACCTCGAGCCTGGACGGCGGCACCGTCGCCGCCGGAGTCCCGTTGTCGATGATCTTCACCGTCACCGACCTCGCGAACGACAACAACCCCTTCACCGGCGCCGCCGTCTACCTGTGGCACTGCGACGCAGCCGGCAAGTACTCGATGTACTCCGACGGCATCGAGGACGAAACATATCTGCGCGGCGTCCAGGTCGCCGATGCCGCCGGCGTCGTGACCTTCACGACCATCGTCCCGGCCTGCTACTCCGGCCGCTGGACGCACATCCACTTCGAGGTCTACCCGGACGTCGCCTCCGCCACCACCGCCGACAACGCGATAGCCACCTCCCAGGTCGCCTTCCCCCGGGACATGCTCGACGCCGTCTACCAGCTGGACACCTACGCCGGGTCGACCGAGAACCTCACCCAGATCGGCAGTCTCGACAACGACAACGTGTTCGGCGACGGCCACGACCTCGAGATGGGCACCTTCACCGGCGACCCCACCTCCGGCTACGTCGGATCACTGGCCGTTGCCGTCGACACCACCACCGAACCCGCCGCCGGCGCAGCACCCGCCGGGGGCGGGCCCGGCGGCGGACAACCTCCCATGGGCGGCGGGACCCCTCCCGCCGCACCGTCCAACTGACCACTCACACAGAAGGAATCATCATGTTGCACAACCTGACCGGCTGGCACGCACTCATCGTCCTCGCCATCCTGCTTCTCGTCTTCGGCTCGACCAAGCTCCCCTCCCTCGCCAAAGGCGTCGGGCAGTCCATGCGCATCCTCAAGGACGAGGTCCGCGACGACACCCCCACGCCGTCGACGGGACGCGTCGACGCCGTCGACTCGACCACGACCGCCGCGGACGGCGTCCCGGTGCCGTACCGACACGCCTCATGACCACGACCACCGCCGCGCGAGGCACTATGCCCCTCGCCGGGCATGTCAGCGAGGCACGCCGCCGCGCGACCCGCGCGGCGGTGTCGCTGGTCGTCGGAGTGATTCTCGGCTTCGTACTCTCCGACCAGATCCTCGACGTCCTGCGCACACCGGTGGAGGAACTCGCGCAGTCTCGTCAGGCCAGCCTGAACTACGACACCGTCACCGGGGCCTTCGACCTGCAGATGAGGATCGGCCTCTTCTCGGGAATCATCCTGTCGAGCCCGGTCTGGCTGCGAGAACTGTTCGCCTACCTCACCCCCGGCCTCACGGCTCGGGAGAAGAAGTACGTTCTCGGCTTCACCGCGGCGGCGGTGCCACTGTTCGCCGCCGGGTGCGCCTTCGGCTTCCTCATCTTCCCCCGCATGGTCACCCTCCTCGCGAGCTTCTCCTCCGAGGAGGACAGCACCATCCTCGACGCCTCCTACTACGTGGACTTCGTCATGCGGATCGTCCTCGCCACCGGAGTCGCGTTCGTCCTGCCCGTACTGCTGGTGATGCTCAACTGCCTCGGAGTCCTGTCCGCCCACCGGCTACGCAGCAGTTGGCGGATCATCGTCGTCGTCATCGCCCTCTTCAGCGCGCTCGTCACGCCGGCGGCCGACGTGCTGTCGATGTTTCTCGTCGCACTGCCGATGTCGGCGCTCTTCGGAGCCGCCGTGGCCATCACCACCGTGCACGACCGGCGGGCACTCACCTCGAACCCCACCACGATCGGGAGAACCCCATGTTCGGCCTGACCCTCGAGAAGCTCTTCTTCGTCGCCGTCATCGCCGGCCTCGTACTCGGACCGAGCCGACTGCCCGGCTACGCACACCACCTCACTCGCGCGATTCGAACGCTGAAGCAGTTCATCGAGACGACGCGCGCCACGGCGGAGCGGGAGATGGGCGTGCCGCTTCACCGTTCGGAGTGGGAGTCGCTCGACCTACGGCAGTACGACCCACGACGCATCGTGCGCGACGCACTCCACGACACCACCCCGAAGAACGTCGTGACCGACGAGATGATCGAGCAGGCGGAGCGGATACGGCCGGGCCAGAAGTACCTGGTGACAGGACCGTCCTCGCACCCCGTCCGCACCCTCATCGCCTCGTTGCCCGCCGACGACCCCCGACGAATCGCTGCGAGACTCGTGACGGAGGCAGACGCGCCTGCCGCTGATGCGAAAGACCTCCAGCGAGAGACGCTGTAGGGCTTCCAGTCGGCAGTGTCGCTCGACATGAGGGACGCCGCACGGGTTCCACGTCGTCCACACCCCCTACAGCCGGCTGGAGGGGGTGCGGTGCGCTGCGAATCGTGCAGCTGGTCGACGACGCCTGTGCCGAGCACGTCCGCGCCGGTGACCGCTCAGCCGGCCGACCCGTACATCTGCTCGACGAGGTCGAGTGACCACTGCGCTGTGATCGGCCCACCGTCGTTGGTGAACTTGTCCGTTCGCACCACCCGCCCGTCCCGCACAGCCGGCAGATCGGCCCAGAGTCGATTCGACTCCAGTGCTCGTAGATCGTCACTCGACGTGATGGCCGCGAGAAGAACGTCCGAATCCGCTGCGACAGGGATGTTCTCCGCTGCGAAGTCGGCCTCGGGACGAGCCGATTGCCAGGCCTGTCCGAATCGAGCTCCGACGTCCTCCAGCACCAGCGAGGTGATTCGCTCCCTGTTGATCGAGATGCCACCGCCGTCTCCGGTGGCGATCGACAGCACCGTCGTGTCACCGAGAGGTCCTGCGAGTTGCTGTCGGAGCGCGTCGACGCGGTCCGAGTACTCGTCGAGCAGTGTGGCGGCCGTGTCCTCGCGACCCAGTGCCGCACCGACCCTGGTCACGTCGTCCTGCCAGGACACCCCGGAATCGGTCGATCCCACGGGGAGCACAGGCGCGACGGCGCTCAACTGGTCGTAGATCTCCTCGACCACCTCGTCACGCGCGATGATGAGGTCGGGATCCGCTGCGGCCACGGCTTCGATGTCGATGCTGTTGCGCGGGAACAGCTCCGCGACTCCCCGCGACAGCAGGTCTCGGGTCGGTGCCGTCAACGGCCCCGGGATCTCCGGCGGAGCCTCGGACTCGACGGGCATGCCGACGACAGGGAGGCCGAAGGACAGGGCGATGTCCAGATCCCGACGCCCGTCGATGACCACGACCGACCGGATCTCGTCGGGGACGACGATGGCCCCCAGGCTGGTGTCGACCGTCCGGCCCGTGGCGTCGTCGGCCGAGACGTCCGCAGTGCACGCGGTCAGCACCGCGACGGCACCGGCAACTGCGAAGACTTTGGTAAAGGATTGGTAATGCACGCCTCACCGTAGCGAGGTGGCCGACAGCATTGTGGCGCCAGCTCGGGCCCGAGCATGTGTGAACGGTCACGATGCGTCAACGACACCGCAACGCCGACCGGACTCGCGCTCACCCACCACCCTGGTCCCTTTCGTCCCGTATCGTGCCACTCGTGTCTTCCTCGTGGTTCAGACGTCTGGCCGTCACAGGTTCCGCAGTCGTCGGCGTACTCGCGACATCACCCGGCCTCGCATCGGCACACCACCAGGAGTTCACACCCTTCCCGTACAACATCTCACTGGGCCGGGGAATGTCGTTGCCGTGCGCCGGCGAGGTGGGTGGCGACGTGTACACACCCCACGACAGGCCCGGCATCGCCGTAGTCACTCTGACCTGGAGGACGTTCGTCACCGACGCGTGCCCACTGGCCATCTACGTGAACATGAACAACACCGACGCACCTCGCGTGGATCCCTACAGCGGCGCGAAGCCGACAGGCGGGACCTGGATGGTCCATCTCGAGTCGGCCGCCATCGGCACGGTCCCACCCGCGGGCAGGAAGTGGACCGAGCAGATCGCGATCGACATCGGTTCCGGCAGAGCGGGACTGACCCTCACCACGGACGCTCCACTCAACACCACCCTGCTCGACCCCGCGGGCAACACGGTTCGCTTCACGGTGGCCTAGCCACCGAGTTCACGCCCGCGCACCGGAAGCCTCCGCCGCCGAGGAACGGACCCGGGCCGCCACGCCGTCCACGATCGCCCGCGCTTCCCGGGCGAGGGAGTCACGTGAGCGCGTCTCCGCGTCGTGGACGATTCCCGTGTGCCCGGTTCGCGCGCCGGTGTATCCGAGAATGCCGGTGATGATCTGGGTGGACAGGGCGGTGTCGTAGCCGCGCTTAGCGAATCCCTCGGCGTCCTCCCCCGCGACCATGGCCAGATGCACGGTCAGGTGGTCGAGCCTGCGTCCGGTCGGCGTGACTCCGGTGTCGAATGCCCACCCGTCGGTGAAGACGCGATCGACCCACCCCTTGAGGAGCGCGGGCATCGACCACCAGTAGACCGGAAAGACCAGAACCAGGTCGTCGACACCGTCCAGGCGACGCTGCTCGGCGAGCACATCCGCAGGAGGAGTCCCACCCGCCGGATATCCGGCGCGGTCCTCGAGCGAGAACCGTGGATCGAAGCCCTCGGCATGAAGGTCGGCGACAGCGGTGGACACGGCGTCCTCGGTGAGTCGATCGGCGACGGAGCGAGCGAGACGCTGGGTGAACGACGTGGGGTCGGGGTGGGCGACGACGACGAGCGCGGTCATGATGATCCTCTCGGTCGGGATGTACCATCAGTAGGTTACCGGTGGTAGGTTACCAACGGTACATAAGAGACAAGGCGGTGTCGATGGCACGGGTGCGAATGACGAGAGAGGATCGCCACGGGCAACTGGTGACCCTTGCCTGGACGATCGTGCGCGAGGAAGGCGCCGACGCGCTGACGCTGGGTCGACTCGCGCACGCGGCCGGTATCACCAAACCTGTTGTGTACAGTCACTTTCCCTCGCGCGCAGCCTTGCTGGTGGCCTTGTTCGAGGCGTACGACGCGACGCAGACATTCGCACTGGAGCAGGCGCTCGACGCGGTCGAGCACTCACTTGCCGAGCGAGCGCGCGCCATCGCCACGGCGCACGTCGACTGCGTGGTCACCCACGGGCGCGAACTGGCGGGCGTCGCCGCGGCCCTGGAAGGCGCACCCGAGTTGGCCGACTACAAGCGCCGGTCGGACGCCGCCTACTCGGATCGGTGTCGATCATTCCTCGAACCGTTCGCCGAGGGAGTGCTTCCGGCGTCGACCATGACCGCCGTTCTCGGTGCAGCGGAGGCACTCTCGGCAGAAGCAGCTGCGGGGAACCTGGACACCCGGGAGGCGTACGACGAACTGACGGCGACCATCGTCGACGGAGTGGAACGCAGTCGTCGACGCGTCGCCGACTGACCGAGACGAGGTCGCAAAACACTCTTCATGGTGAAGTTACTTCACAGTGAAGTTATAGTGGTGGCGGGTCGGCCTCGACCCCCTATCGAAAGGCTCGACCGTGACCGCCTCACAGCAGCACCCCGTCCGCGTCCTCGTCACCGGCGCGAGTGTTGCCGGCCCGACCCTCGCATGGGGGCTTGCACGCACCGGTTTCGACGTCACCCTTCTCGAACGGTCGGCGTCGCCGCGTGAGACGGGACAGAACATCGACATTCGCGGCCTCGGCCGAGAGATCGTCCGACGCATGGGTGTCGATCACTCGATCATGGAGCACCTCACCGGGGAAGAAGGCACCCGCTTCGTCGACGAGCGCGGAGAACCCTCCGCAGTCTTCCCTCGCGAGGAGGGTCGCGACGGCCCCACCGCGGAAATCGAGATCCTGCGGGGCCGACTGGCGCAGATCCTCGTCGACGCGGTCCCCGACAGTGTCGAACGCCGCTTCGGTGACTTCATCTCCGCCGTCGAGCAGGATGCCTCCGGTGTCGACGTGACCTTCGACAGCGGATCCACCGAGCGCTTCGACCTGGTGCTCGTCGCCGAAGGACGCAGTTCTCGCACACGGCGCCTGACATTCGGAGCCGAGACCGAACTGCGCGACTTCGGTGTGAGCATCACCTACGGCACCCTCGATCGGCGTCCCGAGGACGTGAACACGTGGGACTGGTACACGGCGACCCGCGGACGCGTCGCGTCCGTCAGGCCGGACAACGAGGGCATCATCAGAGCGAGCATGTCCTTCCGGTCCGAGCCGTTCGGCTTCGAGAAACTGCCCGTGGCAACCCAAGTGGAGATTCTGCGTGAACGGTTCCGCGGTGCCGGATGGCAGACGGACCGCATCGTGGCGGGGTTCGCGGCCCGGCCGGACGAGTTCTACACCCAGCGCATGGAACAGGTACTCGTCTCCACCTGGAGCAAGGGCAGGGTGGCGCTCGTCGGGGATGCCGCGTGGGGCTCGGGTCCGACCGGAATGGGCACCACACTCTCCCTGGTCGGAGCGCACATCCTCACCGGCGAGTTGGCCGCGCACCCCGATCGACCGGACCTCGCCTTCGCTCGCTACGAGGAGCTCATGCGTGGCTACGCCGACAGCGCGCAAGGACTCCCCCGCGGCGGCGCGAAGCTGCTGCATCCGATGTCTCCCACGGGAGTGCGGGCACTCCGCGTCGGCCACCGCGTGGCGGCTTCGGCGCCGGTGCGCAGACTGTTCCAGTCGACCCTCCTGACGAGCGAGAAGCATGTTCCCCGCCTCGCGGAATACCCTCGTCTCCGTGCCTGACATCGCCCACGCGGGAAAGACCACCCACCGATGACCTCACCCCAGACGCGCGTTCTCCAGGCCCTCCGGCTGTACGCGGTGAGGTACCAGGAATCGGCGCATCTCCTCGCCCGCTGGATGGACCTGCCGACCACGGACGGAACCGCACTGGGAGAGGTGATCTGGGCCGAACGCGAAGGCAGCCCGCTGACTCCCGCGGCGCTGTCGCGGCGGGTGGGCCTCACCTCCGGTGCCACCACGGCGTTGATCAACCGGCTGGAAGAGAGGGGGTTCGTTTCCCGCAACCGCGAGAGCAGAGACCGCAGATCGGTGACGCTGCGGGCCACCGAGGCCGCCCACGAGCGGATCGACCCCTTTCTTCGACGGTCCTCGGCGGCGCTCGACACTGCACTCGGCGACTACGACGCCGACACCGTGGACGCGATCAGCGAATTCCTCGTTCGATTCGCCGATGTGCTGCCGGGGGTCTCCGACGCGGAAGGTCACGTCGAGGACGCGTGAGGATCATCCGCGAGACGGCAGCACGCGCCTCATCAGCGACCGTGCCGCCGACACGACCAGACGACGGTCGTGCGTGAGGATGAACTCGAATCGCCGATCGGCGTCGGGAACGTCGACATCGCCGAGGTCGCGAGCGATCAGCGCCGCGAAGTAGTGCCGGCCCACCGCCGTCACCGTCCACTCGCCCGAGAATCGTTCTGTTGCATCCAGTGCGGCACCGCGCACTCCGGGGGCCGGCTCGTCCGGCAGGCCCACCCCCAGCGCGGCGATGAACGGGTGCAGGGCCGCGAGATCGGCGTACCGGTCGACCACGTTCGGCGCGAACCACCGGGCACGTTGGAATGCCGAGAGCACGATGAGTGGGTCCACAGCGCCGCGGGCGTGGTCCTCGATCTCACGAGCCATGCTCAGCACGAACGCTTTTCGCCCCACCAGGGGTGGGATCTCCCCGAACAGGTCGGACGGCACCTCCGGCACTGCGGAACCGGCCGACGACCGTCTGCGTGACACCACCGACGGCGTCCGGTCGAGAACGTCGCGGCGTCGCGACGTCTCGGACGGCAACGCCGCGGGTCGGCCGAACAACCAGCCCTGCCCCAGGGTGGCACCGAGCGCTCTGGCACGGGCCAGATGCTCCTCGTTCTCCACACCCTCGGCGAGAATCGTCGCGCCGGTGAACTCGGCGTGCGCACGCACCGCAGCGATGACACGCGCTTGTGCCGGACTCGGATCGGACTGCACCAGCGTGCAGTCCAACTTGATGATGTCCGGTGCCACGAACTCCAGCATGGTGACCGTGGCCTCGTTGGCCCCGACGTCGTCGAGGGCCACCGAGCACCCGAGTCGTCGAGCAGCGTCGACCACCGCCAGCAACGTGGCGGGATCGGACAGCAGCGACCTCTCGGTCAGTTCGATCACGACGTTGATCGGCCGGTCGAAGCTGTCGAGCATTCTCCGTGCGAAGTCGGGTATGACGGGCCCGTTGTGCGGTTCGACGTTGATGAAAACGCTGTACTCGGTACTCAGACCGGCCTCCGCGGCACCGGAGAGTGCGGCCAGTCGGCATGCCCAGTCGAGCTCACGCACCACACCTCGATCCGCCGCCTCGTCGAATACCCGTCCGACATCCACACCGGGTACCGCGGGCCACCGAGCCAACGCCTCGTAACCGACCACCACCCCGGAGTCCAGGTCGACGATCGGCTGATACACCGATCGCGCTCCCCACACGTCCGCCAGGACGGCCTCGACCGCGCGGGATTCGGGATCGACGATGCGCTGCACGCCACCCTCTCCGACGGACTTCCGGGGTTGGTCCGCCGCCGCTCGACTACGGAGCGACTGTGATCACCCCCCAGCCTACGGGTCCCGCGCGTGTCGGGACGCTGATCGGGGTTCGAGTAACCGAGCATCCGCTCTGCTACGGTCCGAGGAGTCCGCGGTACTCACCGTTCACCGCGACATCGACGAAGGACGGATGCCTCATGACTTTCTCGGGTAAGACCGTGTTCATCTCCGGGGCCAGCCGCGGCATCGGGCTGGCCATCGCGAAGCGCCTCGCAGCGGACGGCGCCACCATCGCGCTGCTGGCCAAGACTGCCGAACCCCACCCCAAGCTCGACGGGACCGTGTACACCGCGGCCGCGGAGATCGAGGAGGCGGGCGGGCAGGCGCTGCCCATCGTCGGAGACGTTCGTGACGGCGAGGCGGTGCAGGCCGCCGTCGGCGCCGCCGTGGAGCAGTTCGGTGGCATCGACATCTGCATCAACAACGCCTCGGCGATCAACCTCGGATCCATCGACGAGGTTGCTCTCAAACAGTTCGATCTGATGAACGGCATCCAGGTGCGCGGGACGTACGCCGTGTCGCAGGCGTGCCTGCCCCACATGAAGGGCCGCGACAACCCGCACGTCCTCACGCTCTCACCGCCCTTGCGCCTCGAACAACGGTGGCTCGTGCCGACCCCCTACATGATGGCCAAGTTCGGGATGACGTTGTGCGCCCTGGGAATCGCGGAGGAGATGCGGGAGATCGGCATCGCATCGAACACGCTGTGGCCTCGCACGTTCATCGCGACCGCCGCGGTGCAGAACCTGCTCGGCGGCGACAAGGCGATGAGCGAGGCACGGAAGCCCGAGATCTACGCGGACGCGGCGTACGCGGTGCTGAGCAGACCGGCCCGCGACTACACGGGACAGACTCTGCTGTGCGAGGACGTCCTGCTGGAGTCGGGCGTGACCGACCTGTCGGCATACGACTGCACGCCGGGAGGCGATCTCGCAGTCGACATCTGGGTCGACGAGCCCAATCCCCCGGGCTACCGACCACCCGCCTGAGGCAGCCCGCCGGCGACCACCGTGCCGTAACAGAGCACATGCTCTGGTATGGTTCGGTGGTGCCTCGCCCCCGCCTCCACGACCTCGACGCGCTGATGGACGCCGCCGAGTCGCTGGCGGTCGACTCCGGCGCCTCCGCCGTCACGATCCGCGCGATGTCGGAGCGCACCTCGATCTCCAACGGCGCCATCTATCACGCGTTCGGGTCACGAGCGGGCCTCCTCGGACGAGTGTGGGTCCGTGACGCACGTCGGATGCTCACTCTGCAGAACGATGCGGTGACCACGGCACTCGAGCACCGACCCGGACGTGACTCCGCCGTCCGGGCCGTCGTGGCAGCCGCAGACGCACCGGCTGCCTTCCTTGCCGAATCACCCGTCGCAGCACGGTTTCTCATGACTGTCTCGCGGCGAGAGCTGTTGGGCACCGACGACCTGCCCGACGAGGTCGCCGCAGACCTGCGCACCCTCGACGAGACACTGGCCGCACTGCTCGTCCAACTCTCCCGAGCCCTGTGGAACCGCGCCGATCGCGAGAGCGTCGCCGTCGTCAAGGACTGCGTCGTCGGGCTCCCGACAGCACTGTTGCTGCGCGGCACCACATCACCCGACATCGCCGCCCGGGAACGACTCGCCGCCGCCGTCCGCGGCATTCTCGCCCTGCCCCCACCGACCACGGATCACGCCCCGCCCAGACGAAAGGCCTCCTCATGACCGCCACCCTCGACCTCCGCGACGGCATCGCCGTCCTCACCCTCGGGGACGACGAGAATCGCTTCTCCCCGGACTGGCTCGACACCGTCGGCGCCCAGCTCGACACGGTCGAAGCCGACGCCCGCGGACTCGTCACCGTCGGCACCGGAAAGTTCTACTCCAACGGACTCGACCTCGACTGGCTCATGGCCAACGGCGAGCGCGCCGACTGGTACGTCGGCCGCGTGCACGCTCTGTTCGCCCGCATCCTGACGTTCCCGCTCCCCACCGTCGCCGCCGTCAACGGCCATGCCTTCGGCGCCGGCGCGATGTTCGCTCTGGCGCACGACTTCCGCACCATGCGAGCCGATCGCGGTTACTACTGCTTCCCCGAGGTCGACATCGACATTCCTTTCACCCCGGGCATGGCGGCGCTGATCCAGGCGAAGCTGTCACCGCAGGACGCCGTCGTCGCGATGACCACGGGGCACCGTTACGGCGGCGACGACGCACTGGCCGCGAGACTCGTCGACGCCATCGCCCCCGACGACGAGGTCGTCGGTGCCGCGATCGAGCGGATCACGCCCATTGCCGGCAAGGACCGCGGCACCCTCGGCGCGATCAAGACCACCATGTTCGCGCCGGTCGTCGCGGCTCTGCGCGCGAGCTGAGTTCGACCTCGGCGGCGATCAGCCCGCCCGTCCACCGAAGGCGTAGTCGGCCAGGGGGAATCGGCGGCTGCGCCATGCCGCCTCGGGAGTGGTCGACGCCCGGAACGGCACGTCCCCGTTCGCGGTGAAGTAGTAGCTGTTGGCGCCGGCACACGTCGGATCGGTGAAGACCTGCCACGACCGACGTGCCAGTATCGCGCTCATGTACTGCTCCTGCGCCGCCGAGGTCACCTCGGCGAAGGTGGCCCGGCGTCGACGAGCCTCGGTCAGGACACGCACGATGTGCGCGGCACTGTTCTCGACCAGGGTGAAGAACGAGGCGCCGTTGTATCCGTAGGGGCCGAAGACGGTGAAGAAGTTCGGAAAGCCCGCCGTCGCGACGCCCTGATAGGTGTGGAACCTCTCGGCGTCCCAGTGCTCCGCCAGATCGGTGCCGTCGGCGGAGGTGAGCGGATACGTCGGCAGTGCGTCCCTGTCGGTGACCTTGAATCCGGTGGCGAGGACCAACACATCGAGCTCGTGCTGCACGCCGTCGCTCGTGCGGATGCCGCCGGGCGTGATCGCCTCGATGGACGTCGTCTGCAGAGAGACGTTGTCCCGGTTGAACGTCGAGAGATACGAGTTGTGGAAACTCGGCCGTTTGCACCCGAGCGCGTAGGTCGGAGTCAGGGCGTCCCGTGTGGCCGGATCGTGTACCTGTGCGGCGATGTACCGACGCGCGGCGACCTGGAGAGCCGCGGTGGCGGGAACCCACTTGTGAAAGTGCGCCAGCACCGGGAACGTCGCCTCGACGAACGCCTGGCTCGCCAGGCGGGCGATCTGCCGGACTCCGGGGACTGTCTCGAGACTCGCGCGTCCCATTCGGCCGAGCGGGAAGTCCGGCTTCGGCAGGCACCAGATGGGCGTGCGTTGAAACACCGTCAGATGGTCCACCTCCGGTGCGATCTCCGGGACCACCTGCACCGCCGTCGCGCCGGTACCGATGATGCCGACCCGCTTACCGGCCAGCGAGACCTCGTGGTTCCACCGGCTGGTGTGCATCGTCGCGCCCTCGAAGGTGTCGATGCCCTCGATGTCGGGGAGCTTGGGCTGGCTCAGCGGCCCGCCCGCGTGGATCAACCAGCGTGCCGTCACGTCGCCGGCGCTGGTCGAGATCGACCACGTCGCGGACGGCGCATCGAACGAGGCCCCGTGTACGCGCGTGCCGAACTGCAGATGAGGCGCCAGGCCGTACTCGTCGACGATCTGCTCGGCGTAGGCACGCAACTCGCGGCCGGGGGCGTAGCTGCGCGACCAGGTGGATCGCTGAGCGAACGAGAACTGGTAGCTGAAGGACGGAATGTCGACCGCCACGCCCGGATAGGTGTTCCATTGCCACGTGCCGCCGGGACCGTCACCGTCGTCGACGATGAGAAGATCGTCGAAACCGGCCTTGCGGAGCGCGATAGCGGTACCCAGGCCGGAGAAGCCTCCGCCGACGATGACGATCTCGTGGTGCCTGCGCGGTGACGTGTCGGGCATGAGGCCCCTTCTTCGACGGTGTGTGGCCGTCGAGGTGCGTCCCTCGTGGCCTCGTGACTCTGCGACGGTACAACCGTGACCCGAATCGGACAGCGAAACGTGCAGCGCACGTACTTCCACCGTCATCACGGGGTCCGACCTCCTAGTGTCTGCACCATGACCGTCGAACGAGTACCGGTGTCGGGCGGACACATCACCGTCGAGACACTCACGGGCAGCTCCGATCCGATCCTCGTGATCCACGGGGTGTCCAGCCAGCGCATGCTGTGGAACTGGCTGCACGCGGAGGCGCCACACCTGACGCTCGTCGCGCCGGACCTCCGCGGCCGCGGTGACAGCGTCGACGTCACGGGCGCGTCGTCGCTCGCCCGTCACGCGGACGATCTGGACGCCGTTCTCGAGGCCCTGGGACTCGACTCCGTGCACGTGTGCGGCATGTCGATGGGTGCATTCGCCGCAGTGGAATTCGCAGCCCGGTTCCCGTCCAGAGCGAAGAGTCTCGTTCTCGTCGACGGAGGCGTGCCGGTGGAACCGCCTGCCGGTCTCACCCGAGACACCGTCGCGGCCGTGTTCGAGGACAGGATCGCGCGAACGCGGCAGCGATGGGACGACCTCGACGACTACCTCGACTTCCTGGTGTCGACGTCGTTACCGCTGCTGGACCGTGACGATCCGCTCCTCCGGGAGTACGCCGCTCATGATCTGGCCGACGGTGCGATCCGGCTGTCGACCGATGCGGTCGTCGCGGACGCCACGGACGTCTTCTTCGGTGACTCGCGGTTCCGCGACCTGACGGTGCCGATCCGATTCCTGCACGCGCAGTGGAGCGTCGGGGCAGGGTCTCCGCCGATGTACTCGCCGCAGGACATCGACGCTCTCGAGCTGACGTCCGTCAGAGCACTGGACGGCCTCGATCATGCCGGCACGATCATGACCGCCGTGGGCGCGGCTGCCGTGGGCGAGACGATCGACGACGCACTGCGGGACGGGGTCAGTGACGGGACGCGGTGAACACGTCCACCGGATGCGGCACTCGAAGGCCTCCGTCCGCGCCGGGGACCGACACCGCGTCGAGGTAGGCCCGCACCGGGCCCTGTAGATCGGGGGTCAGCCTGGCCTGCACCGCGAAGTCGAGCACCTCGTCGCTCGCGGACGCCAGATCGACCAGCGCGTGCAGAGTGGCCACGTCGTCGACGACGATCCCGGCGTCGACGAAGGCGTCTCCGACGTCACCGCTGAACCACTGTCGATGACCCTCGAGCGGAGGTGCGAGAACTCCCACCAGCGCGTTCAGCTCGGCCGACGGTGCGACGGCCACCCACAGTTCGCCGCCGGGACGTAGCAGCGCGAGAGCAGCGCGCAGGGTCGCCCCGACATCGGCGACGTAGTACATCGAGTGCACGAACATCACGACGTCGAAGGTCTCGTCGTCCACCGGGGAGTCACCGAACGACGCCACGTGGCCGTCGGCACTCAGCTCGTCGGCACCCAGCGCGGCCATCGTGGCGGTGAAGCGCTCGACACTGCCGATCCACGGATCGATTCCGACGTACCGCACGGGGCGCCCTGGCACCGCCAACACCAGACCGGCGGCGAGACGGACGTCCAGCACGCCGTCACCGCATCCCACGGACAGCACCGAGATCGGTCCGTCCCCCCTGGTACCCAGCCTGCCGGCAAGGTGCTCGGCGATCAGATCGCGCTGATCGGAGAGCAGTTCGAAAGCGGAATGCAGGCGGGCGTAGGAGTCGGGTTCGAGGCCGGCCAGGGCCGGAGCTCCCCGCCGCACGGCGCGCACACCGTCGAGAAGCACTGCGGCGAGCTCGGTGGGCGGTGGCGCAGCTATGTTGGACATCAGATACGAGTCAATCACGACGCCTCATCCGGTGTGTTGCGGTCGGCTCCTTTCAGGAGGAGTGACATGAGCAGTGGAGACACAGCAGAGCGCAGCCTCGAGCACTGGAGCGAAGCCGGTCGCACGGGCATGGAGGCGTTCTACGCTCTCGCGACCGAGGACTACCGGCAGCTGGCGTTGGCCGCCGACTGGCCGACGCTCCTCAGCGACCGCGCGCACGAGGGCTGGTCGCTGCTCGACGTGGCGTGCGGCAGCGGAAAGTTCCCCACCGCGCTGCGCCGCTACACAGACCTGTCGGCGGTTCCCGAGCTGGCCTACGACCTTCTCGACCCGTCCGCGTTCTCCGTCGCCGAGGCACGCGGCGCGCTCGAAGCGCCGTTCGCGGCCCGGCACGACCTGGTGATGACCCTGCAGGACCTCCCCGCGGATCACGCCGGCTACGACGTCGTCTGGGCCACCCACGCTCTCTACGCACTGCCGCCGGACGAATTGGACGCTGCGGCAGAACGATTCGTGGCCGCACTGGCTCCCGGAGGCCTGGGCCTGATCGCACAGGCCACGGCGGCCTCGCACTACCTCGCGTTCTACGACGCCTTCCGCGCCGGGGTGCGCGAGGCGACGCCGTACACGACCGCCGAGCAGGTGCGCGACGCACTGACACAAGCCGGCGCGGACGTAGGCGATCAGCGCGTCACCTACACGACCGGTACCTCCGACCGTGGCATCGCCGAAGGTTTTCTCCAGCGCTGCGCGTTCGACGACTCGGTGTCGCTGGAGGAGATGGAAGCCGCTCCGGTGCTGGGCGAGTACCTGGCCTCCTGCCGCGACGCGTCCGGTTCCTACACCTTCTCGCACGAGGCGGCGCTGCTGTGGCTCTGAACGACTCGACCACCAATGATCGCCTGCCCGAACAGAACCGGGACGGCGGTATCGATCAGGACTGGGCAGGCGACGATCAGGACTGGTGGGACTGGTACGTCACCCTGGCCGCGAACGATGCGGCGCCCGCCGAACTGGTCGAGGGTCCCGGCCTGCCCGATGTCGAGGCCGCCACGGACGAGCAGATCGAGCGCGAGCTGGCCGAGCCCTACGCCCTCGATCCCGCTTCCGTCGAGGCCTTCGCACGGCAGGCTTTCGTGCGACTGCCCGCAGTGCTGTCGCCGGCGGTGGTGCGCCGCCTCGCCGAGCGACTCGAGGAGTTGCTGCGCGCGGAGCACGGTGACGACGTCGCCGGGCGATTCACCGCGCTCGAGCAGATGTGGCTCCACGACGACCTGATGCGCACCGTGGCGCTCTCGCCCCGCATCGGCGGTCTGGCTGCGGCACTGCTCGACGTGCCCGGAGTTCGCCTGTACCACGACAATGCGCTGTCCAAAGAGCCCGGCTGCGGGCGCACGCCGTGGCATCACGACGCCGAACACTTCCCCCTGCAGACCACCGACGCCGTCACCGCGTGGATGCCGATGTCGGCCATCCCGGGCCGGATGGGTCCGCTGTCCTTCGCCCGCGGCCGGGACGTGTTGGACGAGGTCGCCGATCTGGAGTTCGACAAGGTCGGCACGTCGTACGACGAGGCCGTCACCCAACGCTTCCTCCAGCGCGACGTCGCGGTGGAAGCGGAGCCGTTCGCGGTGGGAGACGTGTCGTTCCATTCCGCGCTGTGCTTCCACACCGCGGGCCCGAACCGGACGACGCAGCCGCGTCGAGCACTCGCCACCACGTACTTCGCCGACGGCACCCGTGTCGTGGAATCGCCGACCCTGATCAGCGGCACGTGGCGCGAGTTCCTCCCCGGCATCGAGCCCGGCGGACTCGCGGAGTCCGAGCTCAACCCGGTGGTGGGTCGCCGGGACTGAGTCGGCCGGCGGCAGCGGCCGTCGTCAGCGGTACGTGCGCACCATTCCCTGAATCGGATCGAACGACGGCGGCACATCGAGATCGACCTGCGTCGTCTGCGTCTGCACTCCGTCGTCTGTCGGTGACACCGTCTGCGGCAGAACGCGCCAGTGGGCGCGTGGGTCGTCCGGCTGCTCGTGGTCGGTACTCATCGCTGCCTCCGTGTGTCACCGCGGTAGTTTGGTCGCCGTGCAGTGGCGACAGTACGACCCTCGGGCGAGCGCCGCCGCCGGAACGGGCGCCTTCACAGCGTGTCTCGCGGTGATGTCCACCCCGCCCACCGATCTGATGGTGGCAGAGCGCGACTCTCCTGTCAGCTCTGTGTTCCTCAGTCCCGCGTGGGCCGGCGTCGTCGCAGTCGTGGTGGTATTGACGGCTGTCCGTGTGGCGTTCACTCACTCGCGGCGGGGCTTGATCACCGGTGTCGGCGCGGCGGGCACCGCCGTCCTGGCGACGCCGGCGGCGGTCGACATCTCCACGGCGTGGTCCGTGACTGTGGCCGGTGTCGGATCCGGACTGATCCTCGTCACGGCGGTGACTCTGGCCCACACCAGTCGCACCGCATTCGTCGCTCTGGCTCTCGGAGCCGCATCGGCCTACCGCTTCTCCCCACTCGTTGCGCAGCAGTATCCGGACCACTTCCGATGGTCGGTGAGTCTGCCGGGCGACGCATTCTTCCCCGAGCCGGTCGTGCCGATCCCGGTGCTCGTGGTGACCGCAGTGCTACTCGCGAGCACGATCTCGATGCCGCACGTCGTGACCCGTGGTCCCCGAACTGTGCACTGGCGCATGGCCGCTGCGGTCGGTCTGCTGTGGGTCGTGTACGCGCTCCTCGGTGACTACAGTGCGTCCGTCGGTCAGTGGACAGTGGCCGCGGCAGCGACGGTCGTCGTGATCGTCGGGGCAGCCATCGGTTCCGCGGACAGCGGTGCATTCTTGTGCGCAGGGCTTGCCGTGGCCTGCACCTTCGTCGGAGGAATGGTGTGGAACGCGTGGTGGCTCGTTCTCCTCGCGATCGCCGGCTTCACCGTCGGCGCCCTCGCAGCGCGGTGGGCACCCTCCACTCCGGTGGGCTGCTGCATCCTCGCGCTCGTCTGCGCGTCGGCTCTGTTCCCGTACGGCCTCGTGTCCACCGTCGGGTATGCCGTGGTCCTGCCTGCTGCCATCGTCTATTCGCTACTGTCGTCCCGACCGTCCGATCCGACGATCACTTCCGTGGGCCTGCTGATCCCGACCATGCTCGCCGTCGTCACACTGTCCGCTCCTCCGGACCGTCCGTACGAGTTCGGATGGACGGTTGGTGCCGACCCGATTCTCGTTCTCGACCCCGGGACCGTGGGTTCCCGCTCGGTACTCGCGGTCGTGGTGGCGATGTGCGCGGCCGTCGTCGCAGCGGGGGTTGCAGCACGTGTCGACCGTCGGAACCACAAGCAGCAGAACCCCTCCTGAGTCGTAGCGGTCGTGGACTTCCGACCCCGGTGGACGGGGGCGACAGTCCACAATCGATGACCCGTTCGGCATCCACGGTCGATCGGTGACACTCGAACGCCCATCAGCGGACCACCCGCCCCGCCTCGAGCTTCACGACCCGATCGGCCATGTCGATCACGAGCGGATCGTGAGACACGCAGGCGACTGCCACGCCGCGCCGGGCTTCAGCCCTCATGACGTCCCGAATGCGATCCCCGCTCGTCGCGTCCAGACCCGTCGTGGGTTCGTCGAGAAGCAGAAGATCAGCGCGACGCGCAAGGCCCTGCGCGAGCAACGCCCGCTGTCTCTGACCGCCTGACAACGCGGAGAAGGGCCTGTCTGCGAGCTCGCTGATACCGAGGCGATCGAGCGCGTCGTCGACGACACGGCGAGACTCGGCATCGAGACGGCGCCACGCCCGCCTCCCGCCCCAGACGCCGACCGTCGCGACGTCCCGCACCGTCACCGGCAGTCGGTCCGGGACCGCCGCGCGCTGTGGAACGAATCCTAGTGCCCGCGTCGCGACTCGGGTGCCGGACGTCAGCGCACGCGTTCCCGCGATCATCTCCAGCAGTGTGGATTTGCCGGCACCGTTCGGACCTGCGATCGCCGTCACCTCTCCCGCGACGACATCGAGGTCGACCCCGTCGATGGCCACGTGTTTGTCGAACTCCACGCGGGCACTGCGCAGCCGAGCAGCGAGTCGGGTCGTGTCGATCTGGCTCATGGACTCACCTTAACGACTTTGAAAACCATTAGCACTATCGTTACGATCCCAAGCGTGACAATTCAGGCGCTCGTCGAGCCCTTCTCGCTCGCCTTCGTGCAACGCGCCCTCGTCGGGGGCGCACTCGTGGCGGTGCTGTGCGGGGTCGTCGGTACGTGGGTCGTCATCCGCGGCATGGCTTTTCTGGGAGAAGCCCTCGCGCACGGGATGTTGCCCGGGGTCGCCCTGGCGACGGTCCTGGGGGCGCCCGCGCTGGTGGGCGGCGCGCTCAGCGCGGTCGTGATGAGCCTCGGCATCGCTGCGCTCCAGCGTCGCGGATCCCTCTCCTACGACACGAGCATCGGCATGCTGTTCGTCTCGATGCTGGCACTGGGAGTCATCATCATCTCCCATTCGGGAAGCTTCGCCACCGATGCCACGTCCATCCTGTTCGGAGACATCCTGGCCATCACGTCCGTGGACATCGCACTCCTGGCCGTCGCTGTGGTGGTCGGCATGACGGTGGCCGCGGGCTTCCACCGCTCGTTGGTGGCGCTCGCGCTCGATCCCCGCATCGCGTCGGTACTGGGCCTTGCTCCCCGCGCGGCACAGGCTGCTCTGGTCGCCCTGGTGACGCTTGCTGTCGTGGCCTCCTACCAGGCTGTCGGCTCGCTTCTGGTCGTCGGACTCCTGCTCGCACCTGCCGTCGCCGCCGGGCAGTGGACCACTCGGATACCGACTCGAATGGTGGCGGCCGCCTCGATCGGTGTGCTGTCGGTGTTCGTCGGTCTGCTCATCTCGTGGCACGCGGCCACGGCGGCCGGCGCCACGGTCGCCGCGACGGCGATCGCGCTGTCGGGCCTGTCGGTGGCGGCAAGGGCGGCGACCGCGTCGATCGGACGCACGACATCAGCGCCGGCGCTCTCCGTCTGACACCGGCCGACCCGATCCACCCGAAAGGACACTGTGCGACAACACATCACGACCACCGCTCTCGCCCTCGTCGTCGGCCTGACCGCGTGCTCCACCGAGCAGGCTCCGACGATCCCCGCCGACGAGGTACCCGCCGAAGGCCACGGAGCGATCGCCGACGCCGCGGAACTCGCCGAGCCACGACTCGGCCTCACGACCATCGATCCCACCGGCTCGATCTCGCACCTGGACCTACTGGACGAATCGGTGTCCGACCTCGGCAACATCGGTGCACCCGAGGCGATGAGCACCGACGGACGCTACCTGTTCGCCGCGACGGACGCGGGAATCGAGATCGTGGACAGTGGCGTCTGGACCTGGGACCACGTCGACCACTTCCACTACTACCGCGCCGAACCCCGGCTCCTCGGCACCGTCGAGGGCGCCGGCGACGCGACCGTGGCCACGTCGAATCAATCCACCTCGGGCGGAACCGGGCTCTACTTCCCCGACTCCGGCGACGCCGTCCTGCTCGACACCGCGGCGTTGTCGAAGGGCGAGATCTCCGAGTCGTTCCGGCTGCAGAACCCGCCGGGAGACGGCATGGTCGTGCCCGTCGGATCGTTCGCCCTCGTCACCGACGGGGTCGGCCCCTCACGGACAATCGTCGGACACACCTCGGACGGAAAGCGCACCGGTCTCGCCGAGTCGTGCCCCGACGCCGCCGGCACCATCACCACGCGTGTCGGCACCGTGATCGGCTGCTCCGACGGCGCGCTGCTCGCGTCCGCCACCGGAGACGAACTCACAGTGGAAAAGATCCCGTACCCGACTGACGTGTCCGCCCCTCCCGCAACGTCGTTCGACAATCGCGAGGGCCGCCCCACCGTCGCCGGCCTCGCCGGCGATCAGGGCATCTGGTTACTCGACACCCGCCAGAGGTCGTGGACGCTCCTTCCCGCTCCCACTCGCTTGACGCATGTGTCGGCGGTCGACGACAGCGAGAACCACGTTCTCGGCCTCACAGCCGACGGCCGCGTGTTCGTACTGGACGGAGCCGACGGTTCGGTCGTTGCCGAGACGGGCGCGCTCGTCGCCGCATCACTGTCCGCCGGTGGGACACCCACTCTGATCGCCGACCAGCAGCGCGCCTACCTCAGCGCGCCCACCGAACGGAAGCTGTACGAGATCGACTACGCCGACGACGCCCGCGTCTCCCGCACGTTCGAGACCGCGTCCGAACCGGCCTTCACGGCCGAGACGGGACGCTGATGATGCGAGGACACCGGACGGGCAGTCTCCTGGCCGCGGCGGCAGTGGCTGTGGTGGCCCTTCTCGCTGGATGTTCGGCGACAGCCGACGACCGTCCGGTGGTCATGGTCTCCACGAACATCCTCGGCGACGTCGTCGAGGAACTCGTCGGCGACGAGGCAGAGGTCGTGACGCTGATGAAGCCGAACGCCGACCCACACTCGTTCGAGATCTCCGCGCAGGAGGGCGCGCGTCTGCGATCGGCGGACCTCGTCGTCTCGAACGGGCTGGGATTGGAGGAGGGGCTACAGCAGCATCTCGACGCCGCAGCCGCAGAGAAGGTTCCGACGTTCGTCGCCGGGGACGTCATCGACGTGCTCGACTACCGGGAGGGCGACGCGGCGGGCAGCCCGGACTCCCACTTCTGGACCGATCCTGCCCGCATGATCGCCGTCGTCGATGCCTTGGAACCGGTGCTCGGCGATCTCGACGGAGTGGATCCGGCCACCATGTCGACACGAGCGGCCGAGTACCGCGGACAGCTACAGAGTCTCGACGAGGAGATGTCCGCCTCGTTCGCCGCGATCCCCGACGAACGGCGTGCGCTCGTCACCAACCACCATGTCTTCGGTTACCTCGCTGACCGTTTCGACTTCGAGGTCGTCGGGGCGGTCATTCCCGGCGGCACCACCCTCGCCGCACCGTCGGCGTCCGACCTGTCCGATCTCGTCGATGCCGTCGACTCCACCGGTGTCCGCACCGTCTTCGCAGAATCGTCCTCGCCCGACCGACTCGTTCAGGCACTCGCCAGTGAAGCCGACATCAGCGTGGACGTCGTGCAGTTGTTCACCGAGTCGCTCACCGGTCCCGACGGCGGCGCCCCCGACTATCTGACGATGATGCGCGTCAACACCGAACGCATCGCCGCCGGCCTCTCCCCTTGATCGGTATCGTTCCCACACAGAAAAGGATTCACATGCGTCTCAATCACTTCCGGCGGGCAGGCTCCACTGTGCTCGCGCTCGGCGCGGTCGTCACTCTCGCGGCGTGCTCCTCCGGAACCACCACGACCGCCGCCGACTCCACCACGAGCACCACCGCAGCGATGCAGGCCGGCCCTCGTGTCGCGGTCTCCTACGACGGCGGCGTACAGGTGCTGGACGCCGCCACCCTCGAGACCGTCGCGGACTTCGACTCCGAGGACTACACACGCCTCAACCTCGCCGGCGACGGGCGCAACGTCATGGTGACCACGAGCAAGGGCTTCCAAGTACTCGACACCGCCGCGGGCACCACGGACGCACCACAGCTCACGGACACGGTCTTCGAGGCGGAGAAGGCGGGCCATGTCGTCCGGCACGGCGGCAAGACAATCTTGTACGCCGACGGTACCAGCGACACCACGATCTTCGACACGGCAGCACTGGAGTCGAGCGACGGTCTCCCCGAGGTGGAGAGCATTCCCGGTGTGGAGGCGCATCACGGAGTCTCGGTCGTTCTCGAGGACGGCACGTTCCTCACCACTGTTGGTAATGCCAACGGACGCACCGGTATCGAGGTGCGCGATGCCGCCGGTGCGGTCATCGCGCGCAACGATCAGTGCCCCGGCGTCCACGGCGAGGGAACGGCACAGAACGAGATCGTCGTATTCGGCTGCGAGAACGGTGTCCTGGTCTACGACAAGGGCGAGATCACCAAGCTCGACGCTCCGGACCAGCCCTACGGGCGTACGGGCAACGCGTACGTCAGCGAGACCAGCCCCTTGGTCGTCGGCGACTACAAGAACGACGCAGACGCGGAAGGCTCACTGCTGCAGGCGGTCACCGTCATCGACACCGTGGCGAAGACGCTGGACGTCGTCCAGATGCCCGACGGTGCCGAGTACACCTGGCGCGGGGTCTCCCGTGGACCCGACGACAAGGCCTACATCATCGGAACCGACGGCGCCCTGCACGTCTTCGATCCCGAGACGCGCGAGTTCACCGCTTCCTACCCTGTCATCGGTGAGTGGGAAGGCCCCAGCGAGTACCAGGACGCACACCCCGGCATCTCCATCACCGGCGACACCGCCTACGTCACCGAACCGGACACCGACAGCATCCACGCCGTGGATCTGACCACCGGTGACGTCACCGTCAGCAGCGAACTCGACGTCACTCCGAACGAGTTCGTGGCCGTCACCGACTGATCCTGTCGTCACCAGGGGCGCGGTGTCAGCCGCGCCCCTGGCTGGTCGCGTGCGTCAATCCGCGACCAACCGCGCCGATCGAAAGTGCCGACCCACTCCACGCTCGCGTTGCCTGCTGATGACGTAGGAGCCGGGCGCAATTCCTGTCGCACCGTGTTCGGGGTGAATCAGGTACGCCGTGACCTCGGTGTCGAGGATGCCCAACGCAAGGCCGTTCGGATCGAACACCGGAGTGGACCACATGCAGTGGCCTTCCTCGCAGACGAGGCTGTGGGGGTTGCCGCCGGCGGCGCTGCGAAGCAGTTCGACGCCGGTGAGGGGCACGTCGTCGGACCGCGTGCCCCGAAATGCCTGCACGTGGACGATCATCGGGCGCGGCACGACGATCAGGTCGCCCTGAGCTTGAAGCCCGTCGACGACGGGTATCGACACGTCTCGATCGAGATAGTCGAAGACGTCGAGGCCGGTCAGGGCCGTGAGTGTGGACAAAGTCATGGTCGTGGTCATCGAAGTCACCTCGGGTCGTCGGAATGTGGTCACGTGCGGCGCACGAGACAGGAGTAGTCGTCGCCGGTGATGCCGTAGGTCCATCCGGCGGCGTCGAGCGCGGACGTCATGCCGTTCGGAACCGGCAACCCGTAGCGTCGCCGCCGACCGTCCCGCTCGACAGAACCGTTGACCACGAGCAGGATTCGGCCGTCGTCCACCCAGCTGGTCGGCGTGGCGTAGAGCGACAGCGGGGCGCCGGCATTCCCCGGATCGTCCGTCCGGTCGACGAGCTCGAGTCCGGCCTCGTCGATGTAGACGTCCCACCCGATGCGCTCGATGGCGCACCGGCGTACCTCGATGTTCCGTTCGCGTGCGATGCGCTCGACGGTGGGTTCGGCGATCACCCACTCGGGAACGATGGTCCCGTGATCGACATGAACGGATCGTCCGTCGGTGAACTGGACGGCGGGCTCGTTCTGTCCGTGCAGTCGCCGTTCGTTGTGCACCGCTCCCGGAAGAGGTTCGGTCTGAAGAATTCCAGGTCGCTCGGACATGACGCAGACACTGTCGAATGCCCACCACCAGCCGGTCGCCCCCGCGAGGGCTGTCTGGGTATCGAGGATGGCGTGATCCGTACCGCGGAAGGCAGAGATGCCCAGTGTGCGATGGATGTCGTAGTACGCGAGCCGGTGAGCTTCCTGCTGCCCGTACCACGCCACGCTTCCCGTCGGTCGCTGAACGAGTGACCGCACAGCGGCCGCCACTCCATCGAACAGGCTCGTGCGCAATGAATCCCACACCGCGATGCGCAGCAACTCGTCGGGCGCGATCCCCTGCCGCGCGGACTCCGCCAGTGGCTGCGTGCGTGCAGCCCAGAGTGAGCGACTGTCGGAAGGCCATCGTCGCGACACCCAGCCCGTGCGGTTGTCCATGCGTTCGCGTGACCGTGAGACGGTCGACGCGATTCGAGCGGCAGCACCGGACGTCAGGGAGTTCGTACTCGACAACTGTTCGGAGACAATCAGTTCGGCGCCGGCCGGTGGGGACGGTACCCACACGAACTCGGGACAACGGAACCCTGCATGCCTGTACAGATCCGCTACGGCGGCCTCGGCGGTCGGCCTGTCGGACGGCAGAGTGGACACACCCAGCGCGAGCCACGTGTCCCGCAACGTGGGTACGGATGCCATCTGATGAATCGATGACGATGCGGTTCTTGCCCTGACCGCGAAGGGTGTTGCTGCGGCGCTCACGCGAGGGTGGCGGTGTCCGCCTTTCCGGTTGTCATGCGTCCGAGAATGACACGTCCCGCGACGCAGCGCAAGAGTCGGTGCCGATACCCGCAGCAGGATCGGCACATTCGGCCGAAAGTTCTCCCAGGGGGCAGCGCACCGGATCTGACACCGTCGAGCGATAGACCATTCGTGCGCTGCCACTCATTCGCCTT
Source organism: Rhodococcus sp. NBC_00297 (assembly GCF_036173065.1). NCBI lineage: Bacteria > Bacillati > Actinomycetota > Actinomycetes > Mycobacteriales > Nocardiaceae > Rhodococcus > Rhodococcus sp. NBC_00297. Next base: position 3,687,632 of record NZ_CP108041.1, on the reverse strand, counting down.
CGGCGTTGATGCGGCGTCGATACAGGCATACGGTGCCGTCATGGGAAATCCACGCACCGCCGCGATCGGCCTCTACCTACTTGCGGTGATCGTGCGCGTGGCGACCTGGGGAGGCACGTCGGCGGCCGATCGCAGCGACGACGTGGTCCTCCTCCTGCTGGTCGGAGCAGTGGTCGCGGCGATTCTCTCGGTCAGGTCTCGCACGGACACGCCGTGACCCGCCCATGCGCGGCAGCGGCGAGCACGATCTAGACCGATCAGTTGGTTACAGTGGTGCGATGTCGTGGACGTCGTCGCCCAAGGATTCGGTGCTGGGCCTCGCCGTCCTCCTGTACATCGGAACGGCGTTGGTGGTGCCCATCTCGGTCGTCGCAGTGTCCGCCCTCGGCGACGCTCCCTACGACGTTGTCCCCGGGTGGTTCGCGGTGGGTGTGTTCGCGTTCTGCATCGGTGCGTACACCACGGTCTATGCCGCCTACGGGTTGTACCTGAAGGCGGTGTCGGCGCACAGACGGAGAACAGGGCCAGTCCTGGCGGCGCGCCTGGAGACCGGCGCAGTGGTCCTCGCATGGGTGTCACTCGTTGCGGGATTGACCTCCCTCGCACCGGGCGTCGCCGTCGCGAGCGGCCTTGTCTGCGCTGCGGTGTGTAGTGTCGCCGGCGCCGTCGTTCGTCGACGTGTGTTCGGACAGAGCGAACGCCGTACGTGACGCATCGGTGCGTCCGGGCAGTCCGGCTCTACTGTCCTTCCGACACGGTGGAATTGTCCAGGGCCGCGGCGAAAGCGTTGATCGCTCTCGTGTAGCGCTGAAAGCTCCTGTTGGTGCCGTAGTCAGTAAGAAAACGATCCGGCGAGCATTCGCCGCCGATACGGGACTGACCTACGGATGCTGGCGGACACGCGCTCGAATGATCGCTGCGGCCGACCTTCTCGAGCGGGGACACACCTCGCCGACACGGCGCAGTGGGTTACAGCACCAGCAGCGGGTTCATCGCTGCCTTCGCCCACGAGTTCGGCGTGACACCGTCGCGGTATGCCCGGGCGAGGAACGAGGTCCGCTCGTAGTCGACCCGACGGGTAGTCGTCCACGACCACCCGAGAGATCTCGATTTCAGCGATCGCACCCGCACGGCGAGAACTCGGACCACCCTCGAGTACGCCTGTCGCCCGGTGAGCCGAACGAGTTCCCACGGTGAGATGCGGGACGGCGCAGGGTCAGTCGAACCCGCATTCCCACTCCTCCAGCCAGGGCAGCACGTCCGTCAGATCCTCGGTGACGATCGAGAAGGTCGCGGCCTGCCTGGCGGCGACACCGGCATTGAGCGCAAGTGATGTCGGGCGCACCTCGAACAGCGGGATGTCTGATCTGCTGTCGCCGATGGCACAACAGTGACGCAGCGGCACGCCCCGTTCTGCCGCGAGGGCAACCGCTCGGTCCCGCTTGTCGTACTCGTCGAAGTGCTCGGCCACAGTGCCGTCGAACGTCGATCCCGACATCCCCACGCGGGGACCACCGTTGGGCGTGAAGCCGAAACGTGTCGCGATCGAGTCACCGACCGGCTGCCACGCCAACGACGCGAGAACCGGCTCCATCAGACGACTGCGGCACCACGCCGTCACCTCGTCGATTCCACTGATCAGCGGCAACTCCTCGAGCCAGCGGTCCACAGTGTCGGCATCGAAGACGCGCCAGCCCTCGGCATCGATGACACTGACCTGTTCATTCGTCAATTCGTCGGCGGCACAGCGCAGCTCGGCGTTGTCGAGCACCTTCTGGTGGCCCAGTCGCGCTGCCAGGAAACTGCCACTCGACATCGACGGGACCAACGTGCCGTCGATATCGAAGAACACCATGCCCCGCACCGTCACCCCCGCAAGATACCCAGTTGGATGCAGGATGGCGACGTACACGAGATCGTCTGAACGAACCCTCGACTGGGTGGGAAACGACCGTGCGACGGACCGCCTGTCACCGACGACCACGTCTTCTGCCGAGCCTGCTGTGAGCGTCCGTCCAACTCGGACGAATCGAGGACGAGGTTGTCCAGAACGTGAACTCCGCATCCGCAGTCTGTTTCCGGAAAGCCTTCATCATCGAGCGGTGCGGTTCGGTGGACACCATCGCATCGATCGCGTCGCGGTCGCGCCAGGCGCTCAGCGTGTAGAACTCTCGGCGTAGTGGCCGTGCGATCAGGGCGACACCGATCGCCCCGTCCGATCGGCGCACCTGACGATGTATGCGCAGCGATGCGACCAGGAATTGCGGAACATGGCGGGGGGACGCGAGTTCGAATCTCGACGCCATGACGACAGAGTCGTCGAGTTCGTTCCTGTCCTGTGGGCCTGCGAGCCAGGGCAGTGCAACCATGCAATCCTCCAAGGGCGGTAGCGAGTCGCCGCGCATGCGAACCGCGAACTCGATGGTCGGGTGCTCGGATGGGGCGCCCCACAGAGAACCGGCGCCAGGTGAGCATCGCGACTCGATCATTATGGACACCTTCAGTATCTATAATGGATAGTGCTAGTCTCTGATCGTGATGTCAAGGCTCTCATCATGAAGGTTTCTGAACTCAGTACGCGTTCCGGCGTGCCCATCTCGTCGATCAAGTACTACCTACGCGAAGGGCTTCTCCAGAGCGGCGTCAGAACGGCGACCAATCAGGCGGACTACGGAGAGCCACACGTGCGCCGGCTCAGACTCATCCGCTCGATGACCGAGATCGGCGAACTCTCCCTCGCACGCGTCCGCGCCACCTTGGCCGCCGTCGACGATGACACGGTGACCATGCACGAGACCTTCGGTGCCGTGATGCACGGCCTGGACGACGGTCTTGACCCACACGGCGCAGACCCCGACCTGACTGCCGCGCACGACGAGGTCACGGCATGGTTGACCGAGCGACACTGGCATTTCGATCCAGTTGCGCCTGCGCATCACCGACTGGCAGAACTGATCACCACGATGCGCCGCTTCGGGTTCCCGGTGTCGCTGACCGATTTCGACGCTGCGGCTGACCATGCCGAGTCCGCAGCGAGAGGCGAAGTGGCCTACGCCAGAGCGAAGGAAGACCGTGCGGCCGCTGTCGAAACCATGATCGTGGGAACCGTCGTCATCGAGCGAGTGCTACTCGAGATTCGCCGGCTGAGCCTCGAATCCGCCAGTTTCGACCTCGAGAATGCCGAGGCCACACCGCCGCCTACCTCACACCCGACCGACTGACCGCCTCTAGACCGAAGCGTGGTGAGAGTGCTGTGCTGCCAGCCCCTCCATGAGGCAGGTGACTCACCAGATCTGTGCGCAGGGATGGGGGTTCCTACTCTGTCCTCGGCTGCGATCACCTGCGAGCGTTACGCCGGCAGCACACACCCTTCTCGGGTGACGCGAGGCGACTACGCCGGGGGAAGGAATTGGAGGACAACAATGAAGATGTACCTGATTGCAGGGCTTGTCTGCGTCACCGTTCTGACGTGGACGGGGCTGGGAATCTTCGAGGCGTCGTTGTGGACAGCGTTGGCCGTCATGGCTGCGTGCGAAGCTGTTGTCGCGGCGGTGCTCTTCGCGTCGCGGTGGCGCAACAGGCGGGCCGCGGTTGTCCTGGCGGTGTTGTCGGTGTACCAGTTCGGTCAGAGCTATTTCTACGAACGCGCCCAGTACACATCGAGTGACCCGGTGATCCCGATCGACAACTTCGGCGTACTGATTCTCAGCGGGATCGCGATCAGCCTGATCGCGGCGGGACCCTTTCCTCGCGACGTCACGGGAGCACAGCTTCGATAAAGCCCATCGCAATCGTGCTGAGGGACAGCCCGCCGGTGCCGAACGCTGCCGCGGCGCAGACTGCCACCAGCACGTCCTCGCGCGACGGGACAGGCGGTTCGATGGTCTGGCTCATGAATTGGAACGGGACTGCCCAGGCAATCTCGATACTGTCGTGCGCCAGTGTCAGGTCGCCGAACGCGTTTCGACCAGTGTCCGTGGAGCCGTCGAGAAACCTGCTGTCGTTCAGGGTCGTGGCAGCGAGGGTGAGCACTCGTCGATCGAACTCGATCCGGACACGGTAGGACTTCTTCAGGAGTCGCCCGAACCCGGGGATCATCACGACTTCGCGGCCGTCGACGAACGCTTCCAGGGCCGATTCGCTCCGCGTTCCGATAGGTGTGTCGCGCTTTCTCTCGCCTGTGCGTCGAATCGACGCGGTGGTCTGCGGCTCGTCCGTGTACACGGCGATGGTCTCATCGTCGGACCTCGTCACCTCGATATCGACGTAAAGGCACGTTTCGACAAGGTACGTTCCCACATCGGTCCTCTGAGTACTCGAAAGTGCCATCGATCAGCATGTGGTCACGAGCCGATGTAGGAGTCTGCACGTGCGCCGTCGTCACGAGACACGACGGCCACATTTCTCACGGCGTCACCTCGACCTGCCAGACTCTCCACTTGACTGAATCGCCGCTCTCGATGCTTCCCGCAGGGCGGTACTCGAGCGGCCCGTACAGCTCGGGAACACTCCATCCAGCGTGCACAGTCGGATGCCGTGTCACCTGCTGCACCACGTATCCCACGAAGTTCAGGACACGGACACGTCCGGTCGTCGGTGTTCGAAAGTCCGTCCACAAGTATCGATCCCACACGAGAGCACCCGTCAGAACCGCCTCACCGACTGGTGCGTGTCCGGCGCCCAGCATCGTCGTGAATCCATCTCCGAGGTTCGCGACACGCTCTACACCCCTCTCGACCCGAACGGTGACGATGGAGGCGGCGACCTCGGACACCACGTCCCGCGGTAGTCCGATCTCCGATGCACTCGCCCAATAGGTCGTGGGCGAACGCAGCGCGCCAGGTTTCGGGTCGTCCGGCCACCATTCCTCGTCGTCGAGCATGAAGACGGTCGTCATGGCCGGACACCCGCGTCACCGGTCGATGCCAGGCGAGCAACGGGCACAGGCACTCGGCTCACCTCTCCACACCTACACGTAGCCGTTCTGCAGCATGGCCCAGTCGAACCGCTGCCGCTGTTCGTCGACGAGCTCGCGGTCCGCAGGATCGAAAACTCCCCTGTTACGTGCCACATATGCAAGCGTAGGTCGTTCGGTACCGCTCCCGCTGCTCTTGCACAAGCGAGAGGCGGTTCCGCCGTACCCTGACTCTCATGTCTGGGCGCTCCGATAGTGGTGGCGATGGCCGACGCCCTCGGGTCCGACCTGACGTCCTCGATGCACGACACCTTCACCTCTCCGCATAGACACTCCGGTAACGTGACCGCCCTGGTGACGCGCAGGGTCTCCCACCGGCGCAGCCGAACTGGGGACCTGGCTCTCGCATCATCTGCTCGTCGCTGCGCGGTGAGTAACGGAGTTGATGAGCCCCGACAGTGCCAGACCACCATCGGGGTACAGGAGCACTGCGGGCGAGAAGATTTCGATCGAGGAGGCGTGCGTGATCATCCACACGGCGCCGAACGCAGTCACTGCGAGCCCGATGACGGTCGCGGCAATCTTCGTCCCCAAGCTCTGCTGGGCCAACCTGCTGGAGAACAATGCAGCCAGTCCAGCGAAGGCGCACAGGAAGATCGACCCGATGAACAGGCCGTCCAGATCGAGCACGCTGGCCACCGCGAACAGCGCCGCACCGGTCGCGAGTAGGACCAGTTCCGGAACCGGGTCGCGGCGGGGACGCGGCGCGCCCATCACCGGCGGTCTCGTCGCGGCAAGACAGCTGGATGCACTGATGCGGTACGCCTGCCATGGGCCGGGCTGCGGTGCGTGATGGTCTGCATCTGTTCCACGCTTGCACGGACTCACCGCGAGCAACAGCGTACAAACCCCTACAGATCCAGGCACTCGACACGTGCGACAAGCGCCGACCGACACTCTGCGCCAACCAGCGGCCTCCGCCACGATCCGGCGATGAAGAATCAGGTCGTGGGAGAATTGGGCGATGGCCCACGATGACCTCGACGCCGCAGAGATTGCCACCATTCTGACCTCAGCCGATGCCGGCGATGTCGCCAGATTGCTGAGAACGCCCGCTCCGAGCTCAGTCGACATTCAGTGGGCCCGGGTGTCGGCCATTCTCGAATCGAATATCGGCGTCAGTTTTCGCGGTGCGACAGACGCGGATATCGCGGCGGCAGAGAAGGCGACGTGCCCGTGGACCGACGAGGTGCGGAATCTCTACCACCGCGCCGAGCCGACTCCAGAGCAACGCGGTATCGCTTTGATACCACCCGGCTTCGAGCTCCTGAGCCTGGACAGGTTACTGAGCGATCATCGACTGTGGATCGACTTCAACGCGAACCCGGCATTCGGGGAGCCCATCGACATGGACGAAGAGTTGGCAAAGCCGGCGGGATCTCCAGCGCCGATGATGCTGCCCGGGTTCGTGGCTTTCGCCAAGTCGAACGCCGACACGCTGTTCGTCGACACTCGGACAGGCCCCCTGCACGGGTGCGTCAACATCCACCCCGACGCGGACGCACCCTGGAAGCCTCCGCTGTGGAGATCACTCAGCGCCATGCTCGAGCAACTGGCGTTCTCCCTCGAACGCAACACCACCTTCGACATGCGCGTCACACTGTGGTCGAAATACCAACCCTTCATCGAGGGCACTCGCCTGGTCTGGGAATACCGTTGACGGTTGGCTCCCCGCGCGCAACACGAAGCCAACCCGTCAGCTGCCCTACGCAGCGTCCTCCTGAAATCCAGCAGAGATCGTCAGAATGGTGCGTGACGGCCGACCTGCAAGCGTAAGTCCCGCGGTTTCAGCGTGATGGTCTCCTCAACCTGCAGAACGTAGCCGGGCTCAGGAACCAGGGTCCGCTGCTGAACGATCATCGCCAGTGCGACCAGTATTTCGTGGTACGCGAACTGGCGGCCGATGCATGCCCGCATTCCGGTGCCGAACGGCTTGTACAGGTCGGTGAGATTCGCCGGTACCCGCGACCGTTCGAACCGGTCGGGGTCGAACGCCTCGGGATCGTTGCCCCACCCGGCGTCACGATGAAGTTGCAGCAGGACGACGAAGACCCACTCCCCCTTCTCGAATGGATGCTGTCCCACCCGCGTGTCCTGCCGCGCCTTGCGGAAGTAGCCGGGCGCCACAGGCCACAACCGCAGAGTCTCGTCGACGACGCGGCGCAGATACCGCAGCTTGCCCACATCCTCGAAACGAAGCTCGCCCTCGGGTCGAATCAGCTCCACCTCCGCCCGCACTCGTTCCGCGACCTGAGGATGCAACGACAGGAAGTGGAGCGCGAAGGCCAACACACCGGCCGACGTCTCCTGCCCCGCCACGAGGAACGTCAGGATCTGGTTTCGAATGTTCTCGTCCGAGAGTCCCTGTCCGGTAACAGGATCGACCGTGTCGAGCATGAGACCGAGCAGGTCGCTCCCACCGTCTCGACTGCCGCGCCGTGCTGCGACGATGTCGTCGACGATCCGGCGAACAGCCACCACGTCGGCCTTGTGCTGGTCTCGCTGACGGCGGAACACGGTGGCCTCCACCAACGGATGTGAGTAGGCCGCGCGGTTGATGTAACGCAGGGCGCGCGAGATGCGCGCAATCAGCTCGTGGGGCTCGGAGGTGTCGAACGACGCGAAGTCGTACCCGAAGGCGACGTCACCGATGATCTCGAGAGCGAGTGTGTTGGTGTCCGCAGGAACATCGACCCAGGCGTCTGCACCGAGTCCGTCCCAATACGCCAGTAGCCGAGTGGTCTTCGCGACCATCGCGTCGTGGTAGCCGCGCATCGACGACTGCGTGAACGCCGGCGCCAGGATGGCGTGCGCCGCAGCCCACGACGGCTCCGAGTTGTGGGCGGTGAACAGACCGTCCCCCGCGACGGAACGCAGGTTCCGCAGCGGCACACCGAGGAACTTGGCCCACGTCTTCTCGTCGTTGACCGCAGCCACCTCCACGGGCCCGGACACGTAGGTGACACGAGTGCCGACGACGTTGCGTTCGAATATCGAGCCGTATTTCTGCGCGTCGCGCATTCCCCACTGGCTGGACTCCGTCACGTGAAGATCGAGTACGTCTCCCAGCACAGGCAGGCGCCTCGGCGGATGCGGCAACTCTCGATCGCTCGCTCGTATCGCACGCGTCGTCTCGAACGTGGTCATGCAGGCCCCCCAGCCGTGGATGGATCGACGAGTCCGGCAGCCGGCCCTCATCGGACGAATGGGGCCGCCGTGCTCGAGTGCTCTGCAGAAGGCTACGTCGATCGTCGCGCGGGCGGCATCAGTGACCTGAACGCCGTAGGCACCGGGTCCGACCGCCGGGCCGCCCGCCCGTCGGCCACGTCGGCGCGTCGGCACCCCACGACCTGCCCGAACACGTCGACCACGGCGGCCGCAGCGATCGCCACGAGCAATACCCACACCAGCAGAGCCACGTCCGGCGCCCACCTGCCTGCCACCGACAACCCCGCGCCGGTCGTCGCAGACAGTCCGAACAGGACGGCGACAGCGGCCGCTGTCCCTACCCCGACCGCCACGACCCCGCGCACGACGGCGACTCCTCTGGTCCGCTGGGGCGTCCTGCCCGAGACGATGCGGACCGCGTGAACGCCGATGCCGACCACCAGCGTCGCGATGATCGCAGCGAGCGCTCCGAGCACGGTGGACGCCGAGGACTCGGGAAGCTCGCTCGTCCGTCCACCCGTCACCGACGTCGTCAGGTTCCGGCCGACGGCCGCGAGTCGATCGGCCTCGATCTCACCGTATCGGTTCGCCGCCAACATGATTGCTGTGTCCAGGGACGGAATCAGAGAGACGTAGGTGTAGTAGCCGGGCACCGCACCCGCATGCCACCAGACATCGTGGCCATCGATCCTCTCGTGGAACAGGCCGTCACCGTAGGTCGAACCCTGAGCCGTCGGCACCTCGCGATACCGGGCTTCGCCGCCGTGACGTTCCCGCAGTCGCCACGACGCATAGCGTCCCAGGTCATCGATGGAACCGGCGAGGTAGCCGTATCCCAACCCCGCCGAATCGACACCGACGTCGACCGGGCGGGTGGAACCGAAGAACGGAACGTGTCCCCGCGGAACACTGTCGACGAACAGCTGCGGGTCGGTGATGGCGTCACTACCGGCGGGATCGAGTACGACGCGGCGCACGGCGTCCGCGTAGGAGGACCCTGCCGCCTGCTCGATCACAGCCTGCAGGAGCAGGTAGTTCAGACTCGAGTACCGGAACTCACCACGAGGACCAGCCCCCTTCGGCGCGTCGAGGGCGGTGACGGCGTCTGTCGCGGAACCCCTTCGGGTCCACTCGTCCGTGACGGTGATGTCGTGCGGCAGCCCGCTGGTGTGATGAACGAGGTCGTCGACGGTCACTGCGGGGTCGGAGAGCACTCGGCGAGCCTGCGGGACCACCTCGACGACAGGGCTTGTGGCGTCGAGAACACCCTCGCGCTTGAGGCCCCTCGCTGTCGCTGCCGCGAACTGCTTCGACACCGACCCCCAGACGAAAGGGGTCGACCCGTCGATGTCGTGACCGTCCCCGTCGACTCCCACGAATGCCGCAGACCGTGCACCGTCGCTGTCGACGATCCGTGCGGCCATGCCCGGTGCACCGATCTCCGAGGCCCACCGAGTGACGAGGCCCTGCAAAGACTCCTCGTCGTGCCCTCGACCGGCCGCTGGGCAGATCGACAGTGCGAGCAGTGTCAGGGCGCCCAGAAACACTGCGACGACTCGTCGTGCCGCGGTCATCGTCGTACTCCCGTCAGCGCTGTGGCCCGGTGCGTGGTGGACCACAACCCGGTCAGCAGCGCTGCTCCCCAGACCGTGAACAGCGGATCCCAGACCACGGCATGCCCGATCATCGCGGTCCGGTCGTACCCGCCGTCGGGCACGATGACGCCGACGAGCACCGCTACCGCGGACACCGTCGACACTGCGCCCCACACGAACAGCACACCGCCCGCGCACCACCCGCACACGCGGACCTGCCGATAACGGTGGCCTCGGACCCGCTCGGTCACCCACGGGAGGACAGCAGCGCCGGCCTTCACGACAGCGACGACACCGAGCGCGAGACCGCTCGCCACCGGTCGGTCGTCGGCCAGGGTCACCGCCCAGTCCCCCACCGAGGCGAGCTGCCATCGACCTCCCACCGCCCAGTACGCGCTCGCGGCCGCATGCAGCAGCCCGGCTGCCGCAGCGAGGAGCAAGGCCACCGCCGCAGGCATACTCATGCGCGTCGTCTCCGAGGGTGTCTGCACACGATCGACACTAGGAACGTTCCGCTCGCCCGAACATCCGGGAACACCCCGACCCCACCCTGAGACAGACGAGGTCTCGACCGACGAGGGACACCAGGAATGCCGTCTCGGAACCATCCCACCCGCACCAGTCGATCAGCTCAGCACCACGAGTTGCCGCGTCGCCCGCGTCATCGCCACGTATCGGTCGACGGCGCTGTCCACACCCGGCCCCTCGACGAGGACGACAAGATCGAACTCGAGCCCCTTGACCGACCGTGCGCTCAGAGAACGGATCCGCTCGGTGTCCGGCCGAGCCGGCATACCGATGACGCATGCCACGCCCTCGCCGGCCGCGGCCCACTCGTCGAGAATCGCGTCCAGGTCGTCCACTCCGGCGTGGCGAACGACCACCCCGGTGCTGCGGACCGAACGAGGCACGTTCGCGTCGGGGAGGACCGCTTTGATGACCGGTTCGGCCGCGGCCATGATCTCGGCCGGTGTGCGGTAGTTGACGTCGAGCGTGGACACCGCCACGTCGGTGAATCCGACACGCGCCAGCCGCGCCTCCCAGGATTCCGGAAAACCGCTGTGGGCCTGCGCGCGGTCACCCACCACCGTGAGACTGCCCGACGGGCAGCGGGCACGGATCATCTGCCACTGCGCATCCGTCAGTTCCTGGGCCTCGTCGACGACGACGTGGGAGAACGGACCAGCAAGCCGATCCGGTTCGCCCGTCGGAAACTCGTTGTAGTCCAGCATATTCTGCAAGTCGTCGCCGCGGAGCATCGACATGACACGAAGCTCCGAATCGTCGGACTCGACGAGATCGTCGACCACCGCGCGTCGGCGCGCACGCTCGGAGGCGATCGTCCGGGCACGGCGCACGCGCATTGTCGTCGCCCGTGGGTCTCCGAGGCGGCGACGAGCCACGTCGAGAAGAGGGAGATCCGCAGTCGTCCAGGGCGCACCGAGGTCTCTGCGGACCGCGGCCCTGTCGTCCTCGTCCAACCAGGGCGCGCACTGGCGTAGGTATGCCGGCACGGCCCAGAGGTCGGCGACGAGATCGGGAGCATCGATCACCGTCCACGACGACTCGACGCTGTCGCGAAGCTCGTCGATCGCCCGCAGCGACGACGTCAGCTCGGCGGCCGACACGTCGCCGGCGAGGCGGTCGACGACGATGTCGCTCAGCGCCGCCCAGATCTCCTCTCTCGCATCGTTGTGCGGAGTCTCCGCGTCGGGTGCCGTGAAGGCTTCCGCCCAGTCGGCTGCCCGGAGCAGCACTGCACCCCACTCGGTCTCGACGACCATGTCGTTCGCGGGCGGAGTCTCGTAGAAGCGGATCGCGCGATCGATCATCTCCGTCATCGACGCGGAGCCTTTCACCGCGGCGGCGCGTGGTGAGGCCTCCGCTACTGCATTCCGGCCCTCGGGAACCATCTCGTCGAGCAGGCACACCAGGACGCCGTCCTCTCCGAGATCAGGAAGCACGTCGGCGACGTACGACAGGTAGGGCCCGTGCGGTCCGATCACCAAGACCCCGCCGCGGTGGTGCCCGACCTGCGGATCCGCATACAGAAGGTAGGCCGCACGGTGCAGCGCGACCACGCTCTTTCCCGTTCCGGGGCCGCCGTCCACCACACGCACTCCTCTGGACGGGGCGCGGACGATCGCATCCTGGTCCGCTGCGATGGTGCCCAGCACGTCGCGCATGCGGGACGACCGCGCCGCCCCGAGATCGGCGACGAAGGCCGACCGATCGTCCAATGCCACGGCGCCGTCGGGGATCTCAGCGGTGAACACCTCGTCCCAGTAATCGCTCACTCGTCCTCCGGTCCACCGGTAACGACGCCGCCAGGCAGCACCCATCGGACGTGCCGGGGTCGCGGCGAAGAACGGTGCTGCTGCTGGTGAGCGCCAGTCGACGAGCAGAGGATGACCGGCCTCGTCGAGGAGTCCGCGCCGCCCGACGTACACCGGCTCCGTTCCGTCCGCCGGCACGAGTCGCCCGAGACACATGTCCCGCCCGACACGACGCACTGCGCGGATCTCAGCGGTGAGTCGATGTGTCTCCAGGTCGCGTTCCATCGCGTCCTGGCCGGATCGGCCAGGGGCGGCGCGAGTCCGGGCGAGGCGTCGTTCGAGATCCGCGAGGGACCGACGCAGGGCCGCGTCGATTCTGGCGAGATGTCGATCATCCGCCGCGATCGAGGCGGGGTCGGCCTTGGCTCGGCGGTGCGGGGGCAGGGCGAACACGGTGTCCACAGGTCGGCTCCGATCGGGGAAACGTGCAGGTCATGGCATCGAGCGAGCCATTCTGCGCCGACCGCGGGGGCTTGCCGCAAGCCCCACCGTGCGCTATACCTTGGAGGTGGAAGGGATCGTTCCCGTCAACGCCGATCGTCGCGCGCCTCGGCCAACCGCCTGATCGCCGACGGCCCCACTCCGTGCAGCGCGGACAACACCGCGAGGTCCGCCGGAAGGTCGAGCACCGTGCGATACCCGGCGTCGATCAACGCGCCCGTCGCAGGCCTACCGATGCGGACACCGTCGAACACGGGCCCACGATCGGTCGGCGCGTCGTTCGTCATGCTGCTCACCGCCTTCCGCTCGTCGTCTTTCTCTGCATGGATCCATTCTGACGCTCCCCGGGACGACATAGGCCCGGCTGTCCCCAGAGCTCGCCCGGGCACCTGCTGCAGTATTCGCCCACAGCGCTTTCGCCGGTCCTCACCGATCTCCACGAGTGTCCGAGCCAGGACGATCGGTCACTCGTTCCACGACGCTTCCGGTGCGGATCCGGCGCATACTGTTCGCCATGGCGACCGTGGCAGACCATTTCGTGCAGACCCTGACCGAGAGCGGCGTGACCCACGTCTACGGTCTTCCGGGCGATTCGTTGAACGGCTTCACCGACGCGATCCGCCGGAACGACGGCATGACGTGGCAGCACGTCCGCAACGAGGAGACTGCCGCCTTCGCCGCAGCCGGTGACGCGGCGATCACCGGCGAACTCGCGGTGTGCGCCGGCAGTTGTGGTCCCGGCAATCTCCACCTGATCAACGGGCTGTTCGACGCGCACCGCAGCCGTGTCCCCGTGCTCGCGATCGCGGCGCACATCCCGCGCAGCGAGATCGGATCGCAGTACTTCCAGGAAACTCACCCCCAGAACCTCTTTCAGGAATGCAGTGTCTACTGCGAGCTGGTCAGTGACCCGGAGATGGCGGAACACGTGTTCGCGATGGCGATGCGGGCGGCGATCGAGGAACGCGGTGTCGCAGTGGTCGTCGTCCCGGGCGAAGTGCTGCTGGCGCATGCCGAACAGAGAAAGGCCACCCCGGCCATCCGCGCGACCACGTCCCACGTGCGTCCCGACGATGCCTCGCTCGACGAGGCGGCGTCGATCTTGAACTCGTCCGACAACATCACCATTCTGGCCGGCGCCGGTGTGGCGGGTGCGCATCGACAACTGCTCGAGATCGCCGGCGCGCTGCAGGCTCCTGTCGTGCACGCACTGCGCGGCAAGGAGCACGTCGAATACGACAATCCCTACGACGTGGGGATGACGGGGCTGCTCGGCTTCGCCTCGGGGTACCGCGCGATCTCGCATGCCGACGTTCTTCTCATGCTGGGCACCGACTTTCCGTACCGCAACTTCTACCCCGACGACGCGAAGATCATCCAGGTTGACATCCGCGGCCAGAATCTGGGCCGCAGAGCGACCCTGGACGTCGGCTTGGTGGGTACCGTCGCCGACACCGTGGACGCTCTGCTCCCCCGTATCCACGCCAGGGCGGACAGCAAGCATCTGGACACATCGGTCAAGCACTACCGCAAGACACGCAAAAATCTCGATTCGTTCGCCGTGGACGACCGACACCGCACACCCATCCGGCCGGAGTATCTGGCCCGCATGGCAAACGAGCTGGCAGACGACGACGCCGTCTTCACCGTCGACGTGGGGTCTCCTGTGGTGTGGGCCGCCCGATACCTGACGATGAACGGCAAGCGTCGGCTGCTCGGGTCGTTCAATCACGGATCGATGGCCTGCGCTCTCCCGCTGGCGATCGGTGCGCAGACCGCTCAGCCCGGACGGCAGGTGGTCGCTTTCGCCGGCGACGGCGGTTTGACGATGGGTTTCGGTGAGCTGATCACGTTGATGCAGAGTGGCCTACCGGTCAAGGTCATCATCTTCGACAACTCGTCGCTGAATTTCGTCGAGCTCGAGATGAAGGCTGCCGGCATCGTCAACTACGGCACCGACCTGAAGAACCCCGACTTCGCAGCTGTGGCTCAGGCTCTGGGGATGTTCGGCCGACGAGTGGAGGAGCCGCAGGATCTCGAGTCGGCCCTGACCGACGCGTTCGCGTACGACGGTCCCGCCGTCATCGACGTCGTCACTGCGGCCCAGGAACTCTCCATCCCGCCCAAGATCACTCTCGAACAGGCAAAAGGGGTTCACGCTGTACGGCATTCGGACGATCCTGTCCGGCCGGGCCGACGAACTCGTGGACCTCGCGGACACCAATGTCCGTCGGCGGATCTTCGACTGAGAGACGTGCTGGTCACCGGTTGGACATGGGCGTTCGGTGCGGCCATCGCGGCCGGACTGGCGTGATCCGGTGCCACGGTCGTGGTCGACGCGCAACCATGCAGGCGTCGAGTGGTGAAACGTGCGCCCCAACCACGTTCTGCTCTGTGAACGGCGATCAACGGAAACCACGGCCGTCAGGGCTCGACCCGACGTGGCCGACAGACGTCAGGTCACGACGCTGCGCTGACGATCGAGTCGACGACAGAGGCGGGCGCCGACAACGGAGTGAAGCCGTCGCCCAGGATGCGCCGGCACCCGTCGAGTTCGATATGGACGTCGATCATGACCAACTCGTCCCCGATCGTGGACTGCGTCGAGGTGGTCGCCAGCGACGTCGCGCGTTCACCGCAGGGACCGGCGGGCTCGACGTCGATGAGGGCGGCGTTCCAGTCGAGGTACGGCTCGGATTCGTACCGATCCGCCCCGGTGAACATCAGATCGGGTCCGGCGGTGTCGAAGCGGCAGAACCCGGACGGTGTCAACGTCAGGTCTAGTAGCGACCGAGACCCCGGCACCGGTGTCGAGACGATCGGCGAGCACGAGTAGAAGTAGGTGATCCCGGCAGCATCGAGGCGGACGCGGTGTTCGGTGGCCTCTACCTCCGGGAGCTCGAGAATCTCGGCGAGCCCCAGGGTGTTGTCCAGGCCGCAGTCACCACGCGGGTACGACGGTTGTACGGCGCGGCCGTCCACGTCGACGAGCCACATGTCGACCGGCGCCGCAGCGAGCACGGACGCCAGACATTCGGCGTCGAAGATCGAGCGACGGGTGGGCGGCCCGTTCAGCTCCCGCACAGCGCTGCCGAAGTCCCCGGCGTAGCGGCGTTCGACGTAGGTCACGGTCCCGTCGGCCTCGACGTGGTCTCCGATACCGATGTCGCACACCACGGCTGCCACCGGCTCGAACCCCTCGGGCACCGTGCCCCGCGTCGAACGGGGAGCGACGCTCTGCTGCGGCGGCGGGGCCGCGAGATAGCCGCCGACGTCCTGTGGCAACGCGCAGACGAAGCGATCGGCCGAACCGATCTCGGCGACCGACCTCGGCTCAGGAGTGGTCAGGACGCCGTAGGACGCGAGAGCAACCGTCACCACCAGAAACAACGCGAGTCCCACGTGTCGACCGGTCATGGCCGGAAGCATCCCACCTCGCGCAGTCGCGGTGAGTGTCGTCGAAGACGACTCAGCGGTAGCTGACGAGGCGTCTCGAGGACCAGTGGATCACTGCCAGGCGGGGACGTTGTGGCGATGCAGCGAGCGGGTACGGCACTGCAGGCGCAGCGCCGCGATCTCGGGCGCCGACAACGCCTGCGTCACCGTCGGGTCTCCGCTGTCGAGGACACGAGCGAGCCGCTCGTGGAACTGATACCCGGGGACACCGAACGTCACGAGGATCTCCTCGTCAGGACCGCCGCCGTAGGGCAACCACCGACGCGCGAACTCGATCATCCCGCGAAGGCCCTCGGCCTGACTCGTGCTCATCGCACCATCATCACGGCCGACGAGCCGTCCCACCCGGCGGTGAGCCGAGTCGACACCCGCTGTTCACCGCACCGCCACTCCGGCTACCCGCGGAGCGGGCACCCCTCACTCGGCGCAGCCCCACCACGACCCGACCCGAGGAGCCCCCCCCCCGATGTCCTACATCCTCTTCGACACCCTGCTCCCCTACCTCGGTGAGCACACCGCCGCGTACTGGGCTCAGCTGCTGGTGATCACCCCGGTCTGATCGGAACCGTTCACGGCGGCAACCCATTGGGACAACCGATGATCCACCGTTCGTTCACCAGTGCTCGGTACCAATAAACAGGCATTCCTGCCACCACCACTCGACCACGGGAGCTCCCATGATCACCGACCTTGCAAGCTTCGTCGACTTCCTTGGCGCCCTGTCCGACATCTTCGGCGGCAGCGGCGACTTCCTCGACGGACTCAGCTTCTTCAGCTGACACACCCCGGGCCGATCTGATCCGCGCTGCAGCAAGCGCGATGCGATCGGTGAATGTCCGCACCGTGCACGGTCGCCCACGTTCTGGGCGGCCGTGTACTGCTGTGCGACAGGTGGTGTCAGTGCGGTGCGACGGAGCGCAGTGCCTCTCGTGCGTTGCGCTCGACGAACAGCGGCACGAAGTCGCGCACCGAGCGTCCCTCGAAGCGGGCATACTCGGCCGCCACGGTCTGTTCGATGTCGTGTCGGCTCACCCCGGGCAGGGCGGCGGTGAGCCGGTCCTGCACCGCCGCGAGATGCTCCGATTCGTTGGTGGTTGTCATCTACTCAGAATCGACGTCGTATCGGGACCGAGTCAACGTTTCGACGATATTGTTCGCAGCAGTAACGATCACTCGGCAATGAGCGCGAACCTCGTGCGCAGGTTCTCCGACTGCCGGGTCACTTCGCGTGCTTTTCGCTGCGAGAATCCGACTGTGCTGCAGTTGCCGTTGCTGCCGCACCCAGACTCGGGCACGCCTCATCCAGCACAGTCCAACCACGTCCGGAGCGCTGCGGCAAACTCGATGGGCCGGCCCGTCTGACCGTACTCACCACCGAGAAACCCCTGGTGTCCGCCGGGGAAGACGACAGCGTCCTGGCCCAACAGACGGGCCACCGCATACGCTGCACGACCGGCCATCTCGCCGTCCTCAGGCCCACCGGACTCTTCGCCTACCGCGATGACGATGCGAGTCGATGCTGCCGTCAGACGCTCCACGTCGGGCACGTAATCGACGCCCAGTCCACGCATGTTCGACATCAGCGGATCGGTACGAGAACCGTCGTCCTCGGTCGGGAGTCCGAACTGCGCCGGGTCCGGCGCCGGCCCTGCGAGGTACGCGTCGTCGACAGGACCGCGGTGCATCACCAGGCGGATGAACTCGGCCATCGCCGGCCCCGTCCCCGCCGCGTCGTAGGACTCCACCATGTGCGTGCAGGCAGCCGAGATGTGGTTGTGGTCAGCGAGTGCACCACCGGCGGGTGGCTCGTGGGCGACGAGAGTTCGGATCGCGCCCGGCCGGCGTTCGACGCAGACGAGGGCGTTGACCGCGCCGCCGCTCGACGCGAACACGTCGACAGGTCCGGACCCCAGCGCTGTGATCAACGCATCCAGATCGTCGGCGTGCTGCCACGGCGTGACCGCAGCCGTGGGTTCGCCACAGACGCTGCGGCCGGTGTTGCGTGGGTCGTAGGTCACGACCGGTCGATCGATGAAATGCGTACGGAGCGTGGTGAACCCACTCGCATCCATCGGTGAACCGAAGAGCAACAGGGGTGTATCCGAGGTCAGTGGACCATGGACGTCGTAGGTGATGGTGGCGCCGGAAACGGCGAGCGTGTGTGTAGTCATGCCGTGTCGACTCGGGTGCGCTGCCGAACTCATCACCGGACAGGCACGCCGTGTCGACGTCACATCGGCACCTCGCCGTCAGACCTGTGGTCCACGGTCTCGGAAAATAGTAGTGAGTAGCATCTGAACCAGAAGGGACTCGAACCCCGGACCCAGTGACTGTCCCCGGCCGAACTCGGTAATCCAGTGGGACCATGAATCCCACCTCAGTAGCGTGGATCAAGAGTCACATGACCATGTGGGACCATCACGGTTCCGATGAGACCGCAATAGCAGTCGGGAATCATTGCTGTCAGTTACCCCGGTCGCACGGGCAACGGCTTTCATGACGAGACGGCGCACAACCTTGTAGGTGAACGACGAGCGGACGAGGACGCAAGGGCAACCGCGCACACGGAGACCTCACCGAATTTGTGCCGCTGCACACCCTTGAGCTGCGCATTCCTCGCTAATCCGAGCTCGTGTACCGTCCCCGCCATGCCGACGCACCATCGATCGGTCGACGGCAATGCCGACCAAGTGGGCCACGACTCGGGAACGGATCCGCACATGCCACTCTCCACCGGACGCGAACGCCAAAACCACATCTACACAGCGGGGGTGGCCGGACGAACACCGACTGTTCCCACGGATTTCCCGGGATTGGAACGGCGTGCACTCACGAAGATGTCCGACCGAGCGCGTGCCTACATTGCGGGTGGGGCCGGCTCCGGCACCACGATGGACAACAACCGCCGCGCTCTCGACCGGTGGAACATCGTGCCTCGGGTCCTTCGGGACGTGTCTGCGAGAACCACCGAAAGCGAACTCCTCGGCCTCACGCTTCCGGCACCCGTGTTGTTCGCTCCGGTCGGAGCCGGGGGCGCAGTGCATCGACAGGCAGATCTGTTGATCGGCCAAGCCGCCGCCACACTGGGACTTCCCTACATCTTCTCCAACCAGGGGTCCGTCGCGATGGAGGAGGTCGCTGCCGGCATGGACCGGATCGCGCCCGGGTCCCCGCGGTGGTTCCAGCTCTACTGGTCGACCGACGACGACCTGGTCGATTCCCTGCTCACGCGGGCCGAGCGCTCCGGTGCCAGTGCGATCACGGTGACCCTCGACACGACACTGCTGGGATGGCGACCACAGGACCTCAACCTTGGGTCGCTACCGTTCTCACGTGGCATCGGCATCAGCCAATACACCTCGGATGCTCGGTTCCGTTCGATCGTCGCGGAGCGCCTGGCGGCCGGCGCCGAAAAGCCGAATCTCCCCATCACGGGCCCGTCGAGTGCACTGTCCGCGCTGTCCACCCTGTTCTCGATCGCACGGAACGCACCGGGCAGCACCGTGGCCAATCTCCTGTCGCCCGAGCCGCGCACCGCGGTGACGACGTTCACCGACATCTACTCGCGAGAAAGCCTGAACTGGAACGATATCGCCGGACTGCAGGACCGCACGTCCCTGCCGATCGTCTTGAAAGGCGTTCTGCATCCCGACGACGCCCGACGCGCCGTCGATCTCGGCGTCGCCGGAATCATGGTGTCCAACCACGGGGGACGACAGATCGACGGAGCGATCGGAGCCGCTGACGCTTTGCCGGGGGTCGTCGACGCAGTCGACGGACGCGTGAGGGTGTTGTTCGACTCCGGAATCCGATCAGGGTCGGATGTGTTCAAGGCACTCGCCCTGGGCGCCGACGCCGTGTGCATCGGCAGACCGCACATGTACGGACTCGCTCTGGCCGGTGCCGCCGGTGCCGCCGACGTCGTCGCCAATATCGTTGCCGAATTCGACCTCGTCATGGCACTCGCCGGCCACTGCTCACCCGACAGCATCGATCGAGACTCCCTGTGGCGAGCACCATGACACGATCGAGTGCAGCGCAGTGAGCCACGACGGAGCCGCGGCGCGAACCCTACTTTCCTCGCGAATACAACAGACCCTGGACGGCGAACCGCCGTCCGGCATCCCGGTGTGCCGATCACTCGCAGCTCAGCTCCGATCATCAAGGCGATCGCCCACAGACGGAACAGCAAGACCACCCAAACGCACTGCGAGCAAAGTCATTCGGGCCGCGGCCGAGTGAATACAGGACGCCACCATGACCACGCCGACACCCTCGGGTACGACCGGACCCCAGCGACGTGCATGGAGACGACGTACCACATCTCGTCTATTGGTCCTCGCCGTCGTCGGCGTTCCTCTCACCGACCGACAACGCACTGTCGCAGACAAGCGCGCCCAGGCCTGGCAACGCATCACATGGTGCCTCGAACGCACACCAGTGACAACGGCGACGAGGCCGAACTCGGCTGGGACATCTACGCCACGGTCACCGACTCGGCGCTGACCACCAGGACCGAGGAAGACGTTCTGGTCGCTGTCACCGACCGTGCAGCGGCACGGCGGGCGCTGGTGCCGCCGACCGAAACCGAGGACACTGACAGCCAGAGCGAGCAGCAGGAGGACCCCCGATGACCGCCACCGAGGAACGCAGTGACCGACCGGCCGAGCGGCCCAGGGTGGCTGCTGCCGCTGCCCGCGCCTCCATCGCCATCCGCGAGCGAAGCGGACGAGAGGTACCGCAGTGGCTTCGCGACACTGCTGCCGGCCGTCCCACCACGCCACCGCCTGATCTGGCCTGACCTTCCAGCGGTGCAGCGGCTGCGTGGGAGGTGAACATCAACTGGCGCAGCGGGCGTAGAACACTTGTCTTTCGCTGTGGCGTTGCTCGGGGAACCGACCGATCAGTGCGCTCAGCCCGAGAAGGGCTGTACACGGTCCATCCGTCGCTGCGGCGTATCGCCGCCGTCTCGATACCACGACCTTGAAGCTGAGAGGCTCGGTGATGGAGTGTTTCTCCCGGCTCGGTCGAGGTAGCTGTGTCTGGCTGTACTGCGCGAGGCGGTGCTCGTCGAGCTGGGTTGTGTTCTTGTCCCAGTTGCCGCCCCGCGTGCCAGGTTGCGGGGCGGCATAGCCGTCGAGTGTCAGTAAAGGTCCGGGGTTCGAGTCCCTGTGGGCGCACCACAAAGGACCCCTGATCAGCAGCCGTGCTGATCAGGGGCGCGGAGAGGTGGGTAACCTTGGGAACACTTTCTCGGTCGAGATGGTTGACTTGTAAACTAAACCAGGGTCGATGTCGTGGCCCCGACCGAGAGGCTCAGCAATGCATGTAGGTGTGGACAGCTTCGTGTCCTCCGTAACCGACCCGACCGACGGCCGCGTGATCGGCGCTGCCGAGCGGATGGAGCATCTGCTCGAGGAGATCACCCTCGCCGACCGGGTGGGTCTCTACTCGTTCGGGATCGGCGAGCACCACCGCAGCGAGTACTACGATTCCGCTCCGTCGATCATCCTGGCGGCCGCGGCAGCTCGCACGGAAAGGATCCGGCTGGGCAGTGCGGTCAAGGTACTCAGTGCGGACGATCCGGTGCGAGTCTTCCAGGAATTCGCCACCCTGGATCTGATCTCGAAGGGGCGGACGGATCTGGTCGTGGGCCGCGGCTCGTTCACCGAGTCGTTCCCCCTGTTCGGTCTGGACCTGGCCGACTACGACTCGCTGTTCATCGAGAAGCTCGAGCTGCTACTGCAGATCCGGGACAACGTCGAGGTGACGTGGTCGGGCAAGCACCGGCCGGCGCTGACGCGGCAGAGCATCTATCCGCGTCCCGTGCAGGATCCTCTGCCGATCTGGGTGGGTGTCGGCGGCAGTCCCGAATCATTCGCTCGCGCAGGTCTGTTGGGGTTGCCGCTGATGATCGCGATCATCGGCGGTGAGCCGCGCCAGTTCGCGCCGCTCGTCGATCTGTACCGCCGCGCGGGTGCGCAGGCAGGTCATGCGCCGGAGAAGTTGAAGGTGGGCCTGCACGTGTTCGGGTTCGTCGCGGAGAGCACGCAGGCGGCGGCGGACACCATCTACCCCGGGTGGAACGAGATGTTCACGAAGATCTCGCGGGAGCGAGGATTCGCGCGACCGACCCGAGCGCAGTTCGATGCGACGTCCGGACCGAATGGTGCCTTTTTCATGGGTGACCCGCAGACGGTGGCCGACAAGATCGCGCGAGTGGGCGAACAGCTCGGCGGTGTGGATCGGTTGTCTCTGCAGATGACCAATCCCCTCTTGGCTCACAGTGATCTGCTCCGCGGCATCGAGCTGCTGGGAACGGAGGTCGCTCCGCTGGTGGCCGATCTCTGACCGTGGGCTCGATCATGACGAGCTAGCGGACCTGCGGCCGGCTCTGCGGAATTGCTCGGGCGCGTTCGACCTCGATTCCCAGCCGACGTAGATTTCGTGGATCTTCGCCCGCCGTCCAAGTTCGGACGGCGGGCTCTGACGCGAGATTGCATTATGCCCCGCCCGGAAAATATTCGATTCACAGTCGCCGATCCCTCGACCGGTAGGGCCGGCCTTGTCTCAGGTGCCGGGTGAAGAATCGGTCCGCCTCGTCGCTGGCGTATTCGGGGACGCCGACGTGCCCACCCTAATCGGCGTGCAACATTCGGTGGTGGTCCACAGTGCGGTGATGAGCTCGTCGCCCCCGGTCGAGTCGGAGATCGGAGTTCGACGGTGTAGATGTACGGCAGGGGCGCTCCCACGATGCACAGCAACCCCCACTCCGCCCGGGGGACGATGTCGCCGTCCGAACTCTCTGTAGCGGACGGTGGCACCCCAGGCGTCGCAGTGGGCGCGAGCAGCCTGCACCGCAGGTCATTGGACCCGGTACAGACAACTTTGCAGCCGCCTGAGCAGGCACAATGCGTCGTTCGATATTGCCGAGGAGAAGACCCGAAACCTCGAGTTTCGAGTTGCAGTCATGCATAAGTAGTGAGTGGCACCGGAACCAGAAGAGCCCCTGATCAGCATAACTGCTGATCAGGGGCTCTTTGTGGTGCGCCCACAGGGACTCGAACCCCGGACCCAGTGACTATGCCCGGCTAAACCCAGGAATCCCGTTGGGACCACAAAAGTCCACCTGACCAGCGCGGATTAAGAGTCACATGATCACACGGGACCACCACGGTGCAGGTGCGACCAGAATAAAAGTCATGAATAAGTCGTGAGTGGCCCGTGGAGTGTCAGGTGGTCCGCGTAGAGAATCGATTGCTGTCGGTAAAGCATTGGCGCCAGGTAAGTCAGGTGAACCGGCTCACTCGATCGCTGCTACCGGGTGTCCCATTCCGGGCCGGTGAAGAGACCACGATCCAGCGGCGCAGTGCCGGAGATCGTGACCAGAAGCCGGAAGTGGAAGCCGACCTCGGGTCCGTTCGCGCGTTCGACGATCAACCGGTGATCGGTGAGGGCCTCCACCACACTGATGATCGGATCAGGGACCCAACCCAACCGGGTGTCGCCGTGGTCGGCGACGAGGAAGGCCTGCGGGTTGACCAGGTTTTCGGTGTCGCGGACCAGTCGGAGTTCATCGC
Source organism: Rhodococcus sp. NBC_00297 (assembly GCF_036173065.1). NCBI lineage: Bacteria > Bacillati > Actinomycetota > Actinomycetes > Mycobacteriales > Nocardiaceae > Rhodococcus > Rhodococcus sp. NBC_00297. Next base: position 3,664,081 of record NZ_CP108041.1, on the reverse strand, counting down.
CGGTTCGCAGTTCTGCGATGCGGTCTTGTTCCTGCTGTTCGAGGTGCCGGACTCCATGGGTGAGGAACGGGAACGACACGAAGTCGCCGGGCCCACTCACCGGTGCGGGTAGAAGCTCTATGGTGTCGCCGACCCGCTGACCATGAGATCGCGCGAGTACCTCGAACGGTGCGGCGCCCACGGGTAGTCCGAGGGCAGTCATCGACGCCGCGCGGTCCGGACGACGAGACGAGACGACCCGCTCGGCGAAAACGGGAAAGATGGATGCGGCACGCATCATTCCGTCACGGGCGTGCGCCAAGCCAGGGAGTGGCCTGAAGTCGGGCCGCTCCAGGGCGGAGCGTAGGTAGGCGAAGCTGTAATGATCAGACGCCTGCTGCAGGAAACCAGTGGGAACGTACTGGCGAGTCTGTGGATCTCTGAGGGTGACGAGCAGCCTGCTCAGAGCGGGGGGCGCGGCATCGGGAGCGCGGTCGACGGCTTCGATGGTCATGCTGTCAACCTCCTCCGGTTCGTCCCCAACAGCGTACTGATGAAGCTACGTCGGAGCTCTGACATTTCCGGTACGGAGAGCAGGATCGATTCGATGGTCTCCTGATCGACGGCGCCGATCCGCTCGATCCAGGTCTGGGCCTGCGGTCCGGCGCGATGGACCGCGGATATCGCGAGATCGACGAGTGTCAGTCGTCGTCCGTCTTCGAAGCGATCCGCGAAACCGCCGGCGGCGAACACGGTCGCATCCTTGGTGGGCATGTGTTTGTCCTGCAGTCCGGAGACCAGCGCGCTGCCGTGGTCGAACGATTCGGCCAGTGACCGGTGACCGGTGACCGTCCGCGTTGCGCGTGATCACACCCCAGTTGATGGCGTGTCGGTCCGTGTTCGCGATCCACGCGTCGAAGAGAAGGTATCCGGCGAACTGATCGAAACCGCTCATCGTCGCCGTAGCTGCACCGGACGGACCGACATCGTCGAGGAGTCGCTCGATGTTGTCGAGGTTGTGACCGACGCGGTTCTTGGGACGATCGTCGCCAGCACATGACTGATAGCCGGCGAATTCAGAGAGGAGGGTGTCGCCGGATTCAAGTGACGAACCGTCCGGGGTGACGTTCTTGGAGATGATCCCGATCTCTGCACCCCGCTGCGCCAGCTCAACCCTCGCGGAGGGAAGGCCGATGACGCTCGCCAGCTCGGAGGCGATCTTCTCCGACCAATCGTCGTACCGACGGTAACTCGCTGCTTTGATCGGCTTGAACAGCCACCACCTGGACTGGCCCTCGCGTCGCGAATCCGACTCGAGTGCTACCCAGTCCTTGGGGTCGAGCCCGCGAGCCTCCTGGCTGACCACAACCCACTCCGAAATATCCCAGACCGCGAACGGCTGCTTCAGGGGCGTGGGGTGAGGGCGCACAGTGAATGCTGACACGACAACTGTTTCGCCGGTGTCAGCGCACGGCCGGAGGGCCGTGGCACGGTAGGAGTCGTCTCACTGCTCCAGTCAACTGCTAGCCGAGGCGCACCTCCAGTGTTTCTGTATCTGCAGTCTTGAAGCGCCAAGGTCGCGTCCGGTCGATGCAGTAGTGACGTTCGGCCACTAGGTGGACTGTGTCCCGATCACGCGTGTGTGGGGGTGTCGTGACGATGTTGGCCAACGCCGCACGGGATGCGTCGTCGCCGAACGAACCCGCGGCGACGCCCCGCATACTGGCTCGCCCACTATGCGGACGCGAACGTTCGTCTTCTGCAAGCGCCACTTCATCAGCTCGAACGCCTTCTCATTACCGACGTCCATCACCGTCATCGCGATGCCTTTGCTTCTCGATCGCGGCACGGGAGTCGATCGCCGCTCTCAGCCCGTCCACCTCCAGCCAGTCATGCCCCGGACCCCGAATCCAGCGCCCTGCTTCCACATCGCACATCAACACGCCTCCGCCCAACCGGAGCCGCCTACCGGCCACGTTCGCGTCGCCACATCGGTCGCCCAGCACGTACCGCGCGCGGACCCCCTTGACGCGCCCGCGCTCGACGCGTTCGCTGGTGTCCGTGCCGATCGAGACAGTGCTCGCGTTCTGCGGTGTCGCCCTCCTCGCCTACATCACCCCCGGCCCGGACTGGTTCGTGGTCATGCCTGCCGCCGTCACCTCCCGCCGAACTGGGTGGATCGCAGCAATCGGGGTCCAATGCGGGCTGCTGGTGCACATGAGCGCAGCGGCCGTCGGTGTGGCGGCGGTGATACTGGCGAGCGCGACCGCGTTCTCGGTCCTGAAGTGGATCGGCGCCGCATACCTGGTGTACCTCGGTGTGCGCGCACTGCTCGCCTCCCGGCGGGCCACGGTCGGACGGGACGAAGACGGCGGGCCTGATGCTGCCGCGCGCCCCCCGGCCCGGCTGGTTCAGGTGTGGCGACGAGCGTTCACCGCCAATGTCCTCAACCCGAAGGCGGCCCTGTTCTTCGTCGCGATCCTGCCCCAGTTCGTCACCCCCGGCGGCGCTGTCGCCGCCCAGATCATCGGGCTGGGTTTGCTCGACGTCGCACTCGGCGTTGTGTGGTGGGCGGTGTTCGTCCTCGGGGTGCACCGGCTGCGGTCGATCATGGGCGGCGCCCGCGCCCGCACCGTCACCGATCGCGTCGCCGGAACCGCACTCATCGGGCTCGGCGGAGTACTCGCTGTCACGCCCAGCCGCGCCTGACCGCTCCCGTCCAGGTGCGCCGACATGGGAAGCGGCGGAAGCCGGCCACACAGGATTGGCGGCGCCGCGTTCGCGCGGTACTCTGCCACCGACCAGTAGAAACCGTACGGTGTCGTTCTCATCGAAGGTGGTGGCGTTCATGCCGTATCTCGGCCTGCTCGTGATGGTGTTGTGGGTGTTCTGCCTGATCGACGTCATCACCGCCGACGAGTCCGGTGTGCGCCACGTGCCGAAGATGGTGTGGCTACTGGTGGTGCTGTTCCTCCCGCTGCTGGGGTCGTTGCTGTGGCTGGGGGTAGGCCGGCCGCTCGGCGGCGGCATCTGGGGCGGTAGCGACCACGCACGCCGGGGATCGGCATCGGGGTTCGCTGAGTACGACCACCGCCCCGGTAGGGCCGTCGCTCAGAACCCGGAGGCGGACGCCGAGTTCCTGCGCCAGTGCCGCGCACGCGCAGAGCAGCAGAGGCGAGTCGAATGTGAGCGACGGCGTTCCGAAGGCTCCTGACAGCACACCTGCGCAAAGAATCCGAGGACGAGGGGAGGTCGGCGATGACAGTGGCGGTGCTCGTGATGGTGGTCGCGCTCGTATTGCACTGTGTAGCCGCACGAACTGTGTCCAGAGAGAACCGAGATCGGTTGCTGCCGACGACCTTCGGCCCCTACCCGGTGCGGCCCGCGCGAAAGGTACGGCGCCTGCAGACGATCGGATGGCTCCTGAGCCTGTGGGCGGCGCTACGGATCGCCGACGTGCTCTGGTCGACGCAGCCATGGCTGGGAATGGGTCTCGCGGTGTCGGCGATACTGGTGATCAACGGCGCGCCGAGCCTGATCGTCACCCTGATGCACAACCGCAGAATCGACCCATCCCCCATCTGAGCACCGTGGCCGATGACCAACGACCGCAGTGTATTCGAGTGACAGGACGTGACCGTTGAGAGGCGTGAAAGGGCGCGGCCGCAGGTCGGTTCAGCTGGCGCTCGCGCTGGCGGCTCTGGTCCTGGTCGCAGCGTCTGGTGCATTCTTCGGGTGGGCGTCGTCGATCTCGTACACGCGGACAGCGACGGTCACCGTGGGGCTGGAGCGCGACGACTCCGCTGTTACCGGGGAGTTGTCTCGGACCCGCCCGGCGGTCATCATGATCGGCTTCGACGGACCGCAGGATGCGGGGCCGGTCGCCGATCGTTTGTCACGAACGCGGGGCGGGCCCGCGTCGGACTACCGCGACGCAGTGACGATCACGGTGCAGGGGAACGGAGACCTGGCCATCACGGTGGTGGACCCGGACAAGGACGATGCGATCTCCATCGCCAACGACGCAGCGCAGGCCTACGCCGATCTGTTCAACGAGAACTCGACCGGGCCGCCCGGGCATATGCTGCGCGCGGAAGTGTCGTCGCCTGCGATCTAGCTGTTCCAGCCGGGTGGACAGGGCCGACGCCGACATGGTCGGCAGCCGCGCTTGCCCGGACCTAGTCAAGTGAATCGAGAACCCGAGTCGAGACCATCAGCGTCGACGGGTCCGACCTGATCACCGGACCGCCGGGTGGCGTTCGACGTCGCTGCACTTCCTCGGTCCTGAGGGGATGGTCCTGGAAGCAATTACGAGGGAAGCTCGCGCACCTCGGGCCAGCGACGATGCGCGTCGTTTCGTCGCTGTCAGCGAGATCGGGCTCTGTGTCATCGATATCTCGGCGGCACGAAGTACCGCCGATGTCGTTCTCCTGAGATAACTGCGCGGTCGCGGCGGCAGCCTAGATCGGCGCCTGCGATTCTCGGAGCGAGATCGCGGAGTCGCTGCGCAGTGTCGTGGTCAGCAAGCGTTCAAGCTCGCGGACAGCAGGGATGTCGGTGGACGTCGCAAACCGAAGAGATCGGGTGATCGAGGGTTCGACAGCGAGGTACGTCACGGATGCGTCTGGGTCTCGCGCGGTCTCGGGTATCAATGCCACTGCCAGGCCTACTTCGACAAGTGCCAATTGAGTCGTGTAGTCCGATACCTCGAACGCCACCCGCGGTTCGTGGCCGGCTTCTCGGAACAGCTGAAGCAGGGCGTCGTGAGCCGCGGACCCTGCCGGGCACACCGCCCAGGCACCGGTGGTCAGTTCGGACAGTGCCGCAGCGGTGCGCCGCGAACCCACGGGCACCGCGACGTGAGTCTTCTCGGTCACCAGAGTCGCAGCGTGGACGCCGCAGGGAAGCCTCGTCGGCTGGTTGTCCCACGATTCGAACACCACCGCGTCGAGTGCTCGACGCTCCAGCGAATCCAGGAGCTCGTGCGCTTCACCATCGACGATGGTGGGGGCCACCTCAGGATAGGCCGAGGTCAGCTCCGCCAGCGCAGGCACGACGAGCCTTCGCAGCGCGCTGGCGACCGCGCCGATCCGAAGTGCGCCGGCGACTTCGGTGTCGATTCTGGCGACGTCGCTCTCCCCGAGGCGGGCCGATGCGCTCATCGCCGCCGCGTGGGCGGCGAGTGCTCGCCCTGCGGGCGTGAGCCGAATTGTGCGGCCGTTCCGCTCCACCAGAGTTGCGCCCACTTCCCTCTCCAGCCTCCGGATATGCTGCGAGACTCCGGGTCCGGTCAGATGCAGGCTTGCAGCGGCCCTGGACACCGAGCCGTGCTCGGCGACCGCAGAGAAGACCCTCATCCGATCCCACGACAACATGAAACTCAGGCTAATCAGTACTAGGCAGTAACACCACCTGGACTTTCGAGTCGCGAATTGGTGTGCTCGACCCATGAGTGCACCGACCTCCGACGCCATCCACGCCGCGACCACCGGGCGATCGGCCGTTCTCGTCGCCGCCGGGGCGGCGGCGCTGTCGTTGTCGGCGACCTTCGTCAAGCTCGCCGACGTGACCGCTGGTACCGCCGCGTTCCTGCGCTGCGCCATCGCCCTGTTCGCGTTGGTTCCGTTGGCAGTGAGGGAAGCCCGACGATCAGGCGCGATGCCGGCGAATCTGTACCCGATCGCGATCATGGCGGGTGTATTCCTCGGAGCCGACTACATCATGTGGACCGGCAGCATCCTCGACGTGGGTGCGTCGATCGCGACGGTCCTGATCAACGTCCAGGTTATCGTTCTCCCTGTCCTCGGGCTGGTCGTCGACCGCACGTCGATCTCGCGGCGGTTCATGTTCGCGGCGCCGTGCATGCTCCTCGGGGTGGCAATGGCGGGCGGAGTGATCGGTGGGTCCGGGTCGGCAGCGGACCACGCTGTACGCGGCTCCCTGCTGGGCATCGCAGCCGGAGTTGCCTACGCGGTGTACCTGTTCCTCAACCGGCGGTCCGTCCAGCGCAGTCCACGGCACCTGGTCATCCCCGTCTGCGTGTCGACTGCCTCGGCAGCGGTGACGGCAGGAATCATCGGGGCAGCGATGGACGACATCAATCTGTCCATCACCGCCGCGTCATGGGGCTGGATGGTGGCGCTGGCCATGATTGGTCAAGTCGCGGCGTGGCTGGTCATCAGCGCAGGTTCGCGATCTCTAAGAATCGATACCGTTGCTGCACTTCTGCTCTGCCAACCGGTCCTGGGCATCGTCTTCGGCTACCTGGTGCTCACCGAAACCCCTAGCGCAGTCCAGATATTCGGCTCGGCGGTGGTCGTTGCAGCAGTGTGGTCCGCCACCCGCTGCCCCGCTGCCCCGCTGCGAGCGGAGACGACGCGAATCTCAGTCGATCCCGTGTTCCCACTCCTGGAGCCACGGCAGCACGTCGATCAGATCCTCGGTGACGATCGCGGTGGTCGCGGCTTCGCGGGCGGCGTCACCGGCGTTGAGCGCGAGTGATGTCGGGACAACCTCGAACAGAGGGATGTCGGACCTGCTGTCTCCGATCGCGCAGCAGTGGCGCAGCGGCACTCCCCGTTCCCCCGCGAGATCGACCGCGCGGTCACGCTTGTCGTACTCGTCGAAGTGCTCGGCCACGGTGCCGTCGAAGCTCGATCCCGATACCCCCACCCGGGGACCGCCATTGGCCGTGAAGCCGAAACGTCTGGCTATCGAACTGCTGACCGGCTGCCACGCCAGCGACGCGAGCACCGGTTCGATCCGATGACTGCGACACCACGCCGTCACGTCGTCGATTCCGTTGATCAGCGGGAGCGCCTCGAGCCACTGGTCCACGCTCTCGACGCTCACGCCGCGCCAGCCCTCGGCATCGATGACGCTGACCTCTTGATTCGTCAACTCGCCCGCGGCATACCGCAACTCCGCATCATCGAGCGCCTGCTGGTGACCCAGTCGCGCCGCGAGAAAACTACCACTCGACATCGACGGGACCAACGTTCCGTCGATATCGAAGAACGCGATGCCCCGCAACGTCACCCCAGCAGGATATCCGTGTCGACGCCGGTTCGGGCAATTCGAGAGAGCGGAGCACTGGCGCACGGTGTATAAAGTAAGTAGTTAGTAACCAGTTACCACGAAGGTGGCAAGCCATGCCGCACCAGCCGAAGATGAGTCGCGACGACCGACGTGATCAGATCCTTCGCATCGCAGCCGGGGAGTTCGCGGACGGCGGGCTCCGCGGGACGTCGACGGAGGCGATCGCCCAGCAGGCCGGAATCACCCAGGCCTACATCTTCCGCATCTTCGGGACGAAGAAGGCTCTCTTCCTCGAGGTGATGACCTCTGCGTTCGACCGGCTGACCACCGGCATGTGCGAGGCGGCCGGTGACGCCACCGGCCGGGAGGCGCTGTCGCTGATGGGCGCCCGCTACTACGAGCTGCTCGACGATCGCAGTTCGTTGCTGCTGCAGTTGCAAGGCTTCGCGGCGTGCGGCGATCCGGAGGTCCGCGACGCGGTGCGCACCAGCTTCGGTCGCATGTGGACAACCGTCGCCGAAGTCACCGGACTCGACGCCGTCACGATCAAGGCGTTCCTCGCGTTCGGCATGTTGCTCAACAATGCTGCTGCTCTCGAAATCTCCGAGGTGACCGACCCGTGGGGCGACGGCGTGCAGACCCGCATCCGACCGGGATTGTTCGACCACATAACCAGCGAGACGAACCGATGACGCCCCCCGAGGCCGTCCACGACGAACCGCCGAGGTTCCTGGTCGGGTCGCTGCTGTTCATCGCCCTGGTCGTCGCCGCCGTCGGCAGCCTCGGGGCGCCGCTGATCACCAGTGTGGCAACGACTTTCGATGTATCACTGGCCAGCGCCCAATGGACACTGACGATCACCCTGTTCGCCGGCGCGATCGCCACCCCCGTCCTCGGGCGGCTCGGCGCCGGCCCACACCGGCGGACCGCGATCCTGGTGACCCTTGCCGTCGTCGTGACCGGCAGCATCCTCACTGTCGTACCCGTGCCTTTCGCCTGGCTGCTGCTCGGCAGAGCCGCGCAAGGCGTCGGACTGGGCCTGACCGCCCTGATGATGGGCGTCGCCCGCGACCACCTCCCGGAAGACAAGTCCGATTCGACGATCGCGCTCGTGTCGGTGGCATCGACCATCGGGATCGGGATCGGCTACCCACTGGCAGGCTTGCTCACCGAACTGGGCGGTGTCCGCGCCGCCTACGGGCTGGGGCTCGCCGTCACCGTCCTGGCATTCACTGCCGCCTACCTCCATGTCCCCCGCTCCCCTGCCGGGCGCGCATCTCGGATGGACATCCCCGGTGCAGTACTGCTCGCCGCAGCGCTGTCCCTCGTGCTGTTCCTTGCCAGCGAGACCACCGTCTGGACCGACCACCTGACCGTGGCGGCGTCACTGGGCGTACTGGGTGTCCTGATCCTCGGCGCGTGGGTGGTCGTGGAAAACCGCTGCATCGCACCACTTGTCGACGTTCGGATGCTACGCCACCCGACCGTCGCCGGCGCCAACATCGCCATGTTCATCGGCGGAATCGGCATGTATCTGCTGCTGACGCTGATAACTCGCTATGCGCAGACTCCCGGCGACACCGGATACGGCTTCGGGCTGAGCACCTTCGCCGCCGGACTGGTCCTCGTACCGTTCTCCGCTCTCGGCTTCGTCGCCGGCAAACTGACACCGCGGGCCCGCGGGAGATTCGGCGCCCCACTCGTTCTCGCCGCGGCCGCCGGCACCGTTCTGGTCGGCTTCGTCGTATTCGCCACCGCCCGAACCACCGTCGTCGAGGTACTGGCCGCGATGGCCATTCTTGGTTTCGGTGTCGGGAGCTTCTCCTCGGGGATGCCCGGAGTGATCCTCGCTGTCACACCCGAACGCGAAACCTCCAGCGCTATGGGCGTCAACCAGGTCGTCCGCAGTATCGGGTTCTCGCTCGGCAGTGCTGTCGGCGGACTGACTCTCGCCGCGGGAACCGACGGCCACTTCCCCGACGACACCGCGTACACCACCGCCGCGTGGATCGGCGCAACCGTCATGCTCGCCACCACCGTCGTTTGCGTGGCTCTGCACACAAAAACCACCCCGCACCGGTGAAACGCACGTAGCGCCTCAGGGTGCGTCCCACTGCACCCGTCCATCGCCGGTGATCGCCGGTACCCACACCGAGTGAAAGACCGCGCCGAGTTCGATGCTGTCCGCGAGATCGGAGAGCATTGCACTGACTGACACCCATAGTGCGCCTGGGCTGTCACCTTCTCGGTGATAGACGGTCACGCATCCGTGTAGGTCGCCGGCACGCACATCGACAACCAGGTAGTCCTCGTCGTCACCGGCGATGGGTACGAACCCATCCAGGAAGGCAAACGCCTGCGTCCCTGCCGGCTCGGTATCCGAGACCGCCCCCTGGAACTGGTCGTCGTCGGGCTCGTTCAGGGCAAGGGAAGCTCTCCGGTGTTCGATCAACAGTGTTCGCGCAGCGACCATCTGGTCGGCGGAGTACAACGGTCCCCACGGTGTCAGTCGCACGATCGGTGTGTCGACGCTGGAAAGTTCGACGAGTTCGCTCGGCCACTCGAATGGGCCCGACACCCGGTGTTGTTCTCGATCGACTCGGGATCCGGCGGCCGACTCACTCGACTGGACAGACTCGAGGTCGCCTCGAGTGACGAGGGCAGTCACGCGATCCAGCTGAGCACCGACGGAACTGGAGACCGTGTCGTACCGTGCTCCACCTGCCGACGGCGCACCGGGTCGAAGCTGTGCTTCGTACTCTTCTCGGCGCCGGTGCTGAGTCGCCGTTTCGGTCTCGATGCGCTGGATCAGGGCACTGTCGTCCAGGGCGAGGTCTTTCAGCGGGATCGAAATCGCCACCTCGTCATGGGGCCGCTGCCCGACCGAGATGACGCAGTACGGCATCAGATCTGCTTCGCGGGCTGCGCGGACGTCACGTGCCTGCTGTAACACTGCGGCATACGCCTCCGCGTACGTCATCGCATTGCCGCTGTGGACCTCCGAGAAGCGGCCACGGTCGAACACCACAGTCCACGTCACGTTCTCACCAGGATCGCTCATGACCTCATTGTGTTCGATGAACACCGGTCCCGAACCAGTGCGGTGCCCCCGAGTTACGTTCCGTGTTCAGATTCGGACCAGTCGCCGCCGCCGCGTCTCCGCGCTGGGTTCTTCAGTTCACCGCCGTAGCCTTGCGTCTCGATACTGCTTGTCCCTCGCCGCGCGAAAACTGTGCCGACCGAATAAATGGCCACATGACAATTGGTCGTCGGTCGCGTTGCCCGAAGGGTTCTACGATGCACGCATGCAGACCCTGCAACGACCGTGGCCGTGGACGGCATGGTTCTGGCTCTGCCTTCCGGCGTACCTGTACGGGCTGCTGTTCGTCATCGCCGACATCTGGTGGATCACAATCACCACCACCGTCGTGGCCTTCGCGGCCAGCATGATGTGGGTGGCGCGTACCAACACGCAATCCCGCACACCGAGACGACGCGCCTGGCACGTCGCGTGCGCAACGGTCCTGGCAGCCATCACACTTGTGGCTGTTCTGTACGGGGTCAGGGACATGACGCGCACCGTCTCGCGCAGTGTCGGCGACACCATGGATCCACGCTCCGTGAACTGTGGGACCGTTCTCCGACCGATCGCCGCTGACCAACTCGTCGTGAGCCTGCCCGACAGTTACCCGGCCGAGGCCGCGGCACGGCTCCCGACACTTCCGACCGCCTCACTCGATAGCCGATGCGATTCAGCCATCACAGGCAACAGAAACTTCGTCATCGCAGCGATCCTGGGCGGCCTCGTCGTCGCGTCCCGCTCACTCGGCCACACAATTCGAGCCAGAAAGTCCGGGCGCACTGTCAGCGAAAGAAAGATGAACACGTTGCTGGGTAACGAAAATCGATGATTCGAACCGCACCATCAGCCCCTGCCCGGTCAGCGACACCACTCGCCCCAGCGGCGGCCACGCCCCGCGGCAGCCGGAACCGAGACGGTCGCTCCCCAAGCGAGTCGCGCGGGGATCACACGGAGTCGTCGGGGTCCGTGTGCACTCCAGCACTGATACAGGCCACGGCGGTCACCCGGAAGCGATACGGGCACGTTCTCGCCATCCTCACGGCGCTGGCCCTCAGCATGACCGGATGCACCACACACGATCTCGCCGAAACCAGCCCAGCCCAGACGCAACAGGACCGCACCGCAATCACCGAGACGATGCGCAAGTACTTCGACGCCTACAACACCGGCGACGTCGCCGAGCTCAACAAGAACTCCTGTGTCGCCGCGCAGAGAACCGACGCAACCCACCCTCGTTCCCAACGATCCTGCACGACATCGGCATCCCCACCATCACCGGCGATGCGGCATCCGTACCCGTGACCATGTCGATCGAGAGTTCAGACCCCCCGACCACCTCATCGACCGTGACCATCCCTCTCGTCGAATACGACGGAAGCTGGACCCTCTGCTTGCTGGAGAGACCCTCCAACGGCTGACACTGACCCCGACGGGGGGCACACATGTTCGAGACGCGTCCGCGAACGCGCGGGTGCCGTCGAACCTGACCGATCCACCCTGCGGCATGGTGCAGGCAGTGCCATTCGCGCCCAGCGGTCCCCGCATGACCCGACACACCGGTCATCGGAAGGTAGACCGACGGCCCGTTCTACATTGCGAACATGGCGCGCACGGCAGCCGAATCACACCCAGAGAATCCCGTCGACGGCCCTGTCCGCAGCCGGGTACGCCCTCGTGCCGGCCTGCTCGAGCAGTTCCACCGCTATGTAATCTGTGACGTCGTCCAATCTCACTCCGAACTCGTCATAGAGGTTCCTCCGCGCCACCAGTGTCAGCCCGGGGTAATCGTCGTGCTCGAAGGCGATGTGTAACTGCCCGCTCGGCCAATCCCCGACGTACGATGCCCGAAAACCGGTTGCCTTGCCTGCGCGAATCATTCTGTCTATCCGACGAACGCAGAACGCCACGTACGAGTCGTGGTCGAGGGGCCGCGGACCGACGGGCCGACAATGGTCGGTGATGTCGACCCCGCCGATCGGCACCGCAGAGACAACACCGTCGGTGTCGACGATCTGAATGCCGTCGACGGCGACCCTGGTCTCAGGGTCGAATGCGGTGGTCACAGACCAGAGCCGGTCGTCGGCGACGGTTCCGTCGATGAGACGGACGCCGGGCCACTCGATCGTCCGTTCGACTACGTTCGCGCGGTAGCCGCGGATGACGGTGGTGGTTCCGAACGGTTTGTCCAGCCCCCAATGCCATCTCCACTCGCCGCCGGACGCCCGTTTGCGGTAGTGCTTCTCGTTGTAGGTGAGGTCGGCGTACTCGCTGCCCGTATCGCCGAGGTGCTCCGTCGCCTCGTGCTCGGTGCGGGAGATCCGTTCGGGGCGAGGTTCGTCGAGAGGTACGTGCAACGTGGTTGTCTGCCAGGTCAATCGGAAGCGAACCGGTGACGAGTCGCCGTCGATGGGCACCCTAACCCAGGGTTCGTGCTCCACCTTGACGATGATCACTCGCTCGATCACGCCGATGCCGAAGACGAAGCCCTCCACCGGGACGTTCTCGGTGCCGCCTCCGGGTAGCACGAACGTAAGCGACGATTGCCGGCGTTTGCGAGGTCTAGGTGGCACATCGGGCGAGGACGCGATGTCGTTGGGGCGTTTCTTCGCGGTGTGGCAATACGCTCCCCCGTGACCCGCGGCGATCAAGCCATCACCGTGGACGTACTCGGCGTGCGAGATGCCGTCGACGGTGACGCGAGCAAGTGGCCCGTCAGGATGATTCTGTATCCACAACCCGCCCTCGTCCGCGTCAATCCGCGGCGTTGATCGGGCCTCGGTGCCTCGTGCCGGCGGAGCCAGCGGCAGGTCCACCCAGGAGACGAGCTTCACGAATTTTGCTGTGAGAGAATTGAACACAGCGGCAACAGGTTGAGTACTGTCGATCACCCACGCGTGCTCGGCGGAGTGGAATATTCGGCGCGGTCGCAACGACCTGCGCGAAATTTCGGCGCTCATGCGCCTTTCTGTGATGTCATGCTGACAGGCTAGCAGTGACCCATCGCGACGTGACCAGATCCTTGAACCAGGGTCATCTGTCGATGCCTTGCGTGCGACATGCCTGAACCAGAGCGGGGAGTCCGTGAGAGTGTCTGGGGATGGAAGCGTTCTGGCCGCATCAACTTGACGTCAGCGCCGTGCGGTTCGCTCGACCGACGGCCCGGTACGACGAGGTCCTAGCGTTCTACCGAGACATCGTCGGTCTACCGGTACTGGCGCAGTGGCTTGACCACCATGGGTATGACGGCGTGGTGTTCGGGCTGCCGGACAGTTCGGTCCAGATGGAACTTCTTCACGTCCGCGCTGCACCCTCAATTCCGGATCCGAACCCCGAGAATCAGTTGGTTCTCTACCTCGACGGACCCGAATCTCTGCTCAGAGCGTGCGACCGCCTGACAGAGCGCGGTCAGACGCCCATCGCCTCCGCCAACCCCTACTGGACCGAGAACGGCGCTGCCACCTTCGTGGATCCGGATGGATGGATTGTGGTTCTGGCGCCGCGCACCATATTCGGACCACCTGTAGGCCCTGTTCAAGACGCAGTGAATCATGTACGGGTGACTGAGTCCTGACGGTGCAGCGGGCTTCATAGTGTCGAGCAGCTGGGCGAGCTGTCCGGCGAGGGTCAATTTTCCGGATCCGGATGAGCCGAGCACGGCTACTCGCCGTGCCGTGCTCCCGCAGTCTGTCGGACGCTTTATGTCATCTGGGACGCCATGTTTGGGATGTGCACGATCATTTCCGGCTCGTGACCTTGCCCGACGTGGACGTTCTCACGACGGCGGTCGAACGCCTCGGCAACTTTCTGGGTTCGTACTCGCAGTGAGGCCGGACAAGCCAGACCAACCAGTAACTGCAGCGACGTTATCTAAATGGAGGGCGACTGCTCCGACTGACCACACTGCGGTGATACGTGACTTAACCTTCCGCGACCTGGTCAGCCCCGGTCTCGGACCGAGTCACGGCGATCTAGGTCCTGTGTCAGTCGTTGTCGTCGTCGGGACGGTGAGGGCCAGCGTGGATATGTCGGCGCCGCCCAGAGGGCGCCACCGCTGTGGTGGGTGCGCTGTTCGACGTCGTCGAATCCGAGGACGAGGCGGTCGACCACGAGGTGAAGCAACGGTGATCCCTTCTCGAACCAACCGCAGGTCAAGACGAAACGCTGACACTGATCGCTTCCGGCGAACGCGTTGCACTGACGGTCACATTGGGGTCGCCGCCCCGCATCCCGACGAATGACTGCAACAAACTGTCACTGCTCTGGTAGGTCAGCACCTCCACCACCGACGAGTCCCCATCAGGTTTGGACAACATAGGTCGCTCCGAGGCGTAGTCGGCGCCGTTCGAGTCCACGCCCGTCAGGTCCAGCTGCAGCAGGCACCGACCGGAGACTCCAACGGTGTCGGATGTCCCTCTCAGGAGCGGCGCTTGGACGAACCGTGCAGTCCACCCGACCTGCCCGTCACCAGAAACGGGGTAAGTGATGACGGTGCCGCTAATGCTGGTTCTAACAACGACCGAACCGAGGATGGGAACGGCTACGCCAGGCACCACGCCGTCGGCCGGGACAGGAACTAGTCCGGGGGTCGATTCCGGCGGGTCACCCACGATGAATCGGCCCGAAAACGAGTCGAACCGTCGACACTCGGCGCCGCGATCCGCCTGTACCGATGCACTGGGTGCGTCGGTGGCCGGATTCGGGACGGTGCAACCGACCGAAAACGCCACGGTGACGATGACTGTCCCGAGCCAGGCGAAGCGCGTGTACTTCATCCGCGGTGCACCTCCAACGCCGACGCGTCGCGATCTTCGATCTCCACGCTTGCCCAATCCTGTCCTCCATGGACTTCGTGAGCTATCGCGAAATATACCGGCTGGTGCGAAAGGATGGGTCCGATGCTGTGAGGCCGGGTGGATACTTTTCTGCGCCGTAGCTACGCCAGGCAACCTTGAATGTTGATTGGTCACCTATCGTGAGCAGATGACGCCCTCCCGTCCACACCGAACCGTGCACTTCCACGAGAAGCACTACCTGGACACGACGACCGGCACGAAGACCGTGACCGTGCGGTGGAACGAAAACGTTGAACTGGGCCCGGCGCTGTTCGTCTTCGGAAACCATCCCGATCTGCGGACCCTCACCGGACGCGTGACCTTCATCGAGACCCACCCGATCGCGCAGCTCACCTCTACCGCAGCTCGACAACCAACGGGTACCGACATGAACGTTTTCGCCGAGCAACTGCGAGCGAACTACTATCCGACCATGCCGGAAACGGCACTCGTCCAGGTGGTAGGCATCGTGGTCGACACAAATTCCGCACGCATCTGACCTAGCAATGCGTCTCGACTCTGCCAGGGCACACGGCACACCGACTAACGAATACCTGTTCGGCGGCAGTGCTTTACCTGGCTGAGGCAACGCAAGGGCGATGGGACAGGTCATCGCTCCCGGGAAGGCACGTTCCTGCACAGGTGCACCGAGCGTCGACACGCGACTACTTCCGTGTTGCGGACGGGCAGGGGCTTCGCCAGGTAGAGGCGACCCCGTAGGTGACCGGTCCAGATCGTCGAGCATCCCCGGCGACGGCGCGCCCTAGGCTCCGACAATGGAACTGCGTCGGTCGTTGCGTCGACGACTCTGGTGGCTCCCCGGCTTCCTGAAAGTCGCGCTCGTGTTGGTCGTCCTGTCATCGCCGTACTGGTACGACCGGTACCTCCGGACCATCCCCCGTGAGCCGGCCGAAGTCGTCGCCGCACCGACCTGCACCGCACCCGGGGTGACAGGTGTGGTGACCGCTGGCAGTGGCGCTGTCGAGACGGGACTTCCGAGGGCCGGAACCGTTCCCGACGACTTCGCGCCGGTAGATGTCGTGGCCTGTGTCCTTGCACAGTCGATGTCGCCAGGCGTGGAGGCGCTCGAGGTGGGCTGTTCCGATAGACCGGCCACCCGCATCATAGTTTGCGACAAAAACTTCGAGCACTTGTTCCGCTCATAAAGTTGGCGTTGGCCTAGACGGATCATCAAACAAGCGGGGGAACCGATATGGACTCAAGACTGGACGATATGGACCCTGCCGAGCTGTTTGCTCGGTTGTCCGAGAAGCTGACAACAGTCGACGCTATGCACCGGACACTCAAGCGGGCGCAGCGTGGTAAGGAGCTGTTCACATGGGCACTCAACCCTCAATCCGTGGACCCGAATAGCAGCCTGGCCGCCGATGACAGGGGGTTCATGAATGAGTACACGAGCAATATGGTCAGTGCGACAGCCCTATTCCCAATCATGAATGCTGCCGACTGCCTCTGCTCGGCGGCAGAACTGATCGAGTGGCAACCGAAGTCGCACAGCAGTCACGGAACGTCGATCCTCGCCCAGTGCCGTACCGCAACCGAGTCGGCGGCGACCACTGTATGGCTACTGTCCGACCGTGATCGTCAGATGCGTCGCGGTTTGAGCGTGCGGTTCACCACCTCGGAGCTGAATGCTCAGCGTTAGTATCACAAATCGACCGCCCGAAGGTTCGAATGCGACTCTGATTTCGCTGATACGAAACTATACAGAGACTTTGCGGAGCATGTTCGACTGTTCGACGAACGCGTGACGATGCTGCGACGAGGTGAGAACATCACACCGAAAGCCTCCGTACGTTCGAACGATGGGGTCGTGCGGTTCGCAGCGAAGTGGTTGGACAACCACCCACCGGCCCACGCGGCTGAAGGCGAACCGTTCGGTCGCAAAGCCTTCGGATTCGAAGACACAGCATCTGAGTTCTACTCGACAAGTTCTGCCGTCATGCACGGGCTTAAATGGCCGCTGGATTACATGCCCCGCGGCGAACTGGACATGTCGCGACTGATCGTGGATGGGGTCAGCGTTGCTGTCGCTATGGCCGAGTGCGCTGTTGCGTTGTTCGAGGTGCACGCACAGCAGCGAGCACCTCGATCACAGCGAGAACCGTTGTACCCGGACCGACTTGGGCCGACTATCAGAAGGTGGTCTCGATACTTTTATGAGCCGGTGCATCCACCTATCGATCCCGTGTTGCTGGCTCTGCCCAGCTCGCCCGAAATTTAACCACTCATGTCCATCCATCAGCTCAGGCAAGGCGGGCGCACTTTGTGCATGTCCCCTCACCGCTCACGGGTGAGGCCAGCGGTACTAGAGACCGGGAAATTCCGCAGTTAGCCTGCGAGCACGTCGCGCAGATCGTTCGGCATCTGCCTGTAGCCGGATACTCCCGGAACCATGAAGCGGCCGCATCCGTCCACCTCGGCCGCGAAGATGCCGCCACCGGAACCATCGGGGCGAACCAACCGACCAGCAACCACCTCGCTGGCCACCTGCCGACACGGCTCCGCCGCAGGCGCGCCCAAGGATCGCGTCACCACATCCTGACCGATCTCCGCCGGCAGTGTCCCCGCGTCCACGAAAGCGTCGCCAGCGGGAGTCGTTCGGTACCGACACACAGTCAGATCCGACACATCCCAGGTCGGCACCATCAGATGGAATGCAGCGATGTCCTGCGCTCTCGATCCTTCGGCATCGGCTTCCGAGGTCGCGGGGAACGCGTACCCGCTGGACTGCCCGCACGAACCAGGCACTGACGCCGACCCGAGAGTCGCCACCGTCGTCCGGCTCGCCTCGGCGAGCGCGTTCACAGCCGCAAGAGGCGCATCTTGGTACCCGCAGAGTGTGGTCGGCCATTGCGGCCTAATTGCGGAGCCATCCGATGACACCAACCACAGACCGACCGGCGCGTCCTCGGTGAAAGCACACGACGAATTCGAGGTACCTGCCTCCCCTTCGGACGGAACCTTGAACGCCCGAACGACCTCCTCGACGTCGCCGCCGAGGGTCACCGCGGCGATGAAGACGTTGCCCGCAGCATCCACACCACGTTCACACCGCACCACGCTAGTTGGGCTGAAATTCGCAGGTACAGAACCTTCTCCCAGCGGACCGGGGACGGTGCCATCATCGGGACGCGCTATGCCGTTGTCAGACAACAGGAATACGGTGTCCGTCAACGCACAGTCGGCAACGGGGAACACCTCGGCCGGCGGGTACGTGAACGATTCCGTCCCCGCGCACCCGGCCGTGATCAGCGCGACCGAGCAGCACACAACCGCAGCGCCTCGCACCCGACCCCACACAACGATCATTCATCGAACCTACGCCGTGCACGACTCTTCGACCTGTATCCAGCTGCTTGCGGAGCCGGCCCGCCGCAACGACAGCGACTCGCCTTGGACCCCGTCGACTACCGAGCGTGCTGCGGGGCTCGCGTGCTCTCGTCCTCCACCGGTCAGGAAATGAACCGTCCTGGTCCTGATGGAGACTACGACCTCACTTGGACCAGGACGCCCCCCCCCCCCCCGGACCAAGAACTGAGACACCCCGTGTGTATTCACGGAAGACCTAGTTGAATGGTGGGCGTGGACTCGCTCGCAGATTCGCATCCGAACATCGCGGCTCAGTGGCACCAAGCCAGAAACGTGTTGACTCCTGCTCAGGTGACCCGAGGATCGACCAAGAAGGTGTGGTGGCTGGGGCCGTGCGGGCACGAGTGGGACGCAACCGTTGCCAACCGCGTGGGCCGATCGTCCGGATGCCCGTACTGCACACGCAAGAAGGTACTTACCGGGTTCAACGACCTGACTACCCGCTACCCCGAGATTGCGGCGCAATGGCACCCAACGAAGAACGGTGATCGGATGCCCGAAACCACAATCGACGGCACACCACGCAAGGCGTGGTGGCTCGGAGGCTGCGGACACGACTGGGAGGCCGAGGTCCGAGAACGAGTGCGCGGTACTTCATGTCCGTACTGCTCCGGCAGCCGCGTGCTCTCGGGGTATAACGACCTACTATTGATCGACCCCGCTCTTGCCGACCAGTGGCATCCAGATAAGAACGGCAACCTCCGGCCAAGTGACTGCGCAGCTAGGTCCACGCGCACGGTGTGGTGGCTGGACGAGCACGGCCACGAGTGGCACGCGAGAATCGCCACCCGCACCGGCGGCGGGCACGGGTGTCCCTACTGCTCTGGTCGTCGCCCGGTGCGGGGTACAGGGGACCTCGTCACGCTGCGCCCGGACCTCGCGCATCAGTGGCATCCCACCACGAACGGCGAGCTATCCCCTGCCTCGGTCTCACCGGGGTCCAAGCGCAATGTGTGGTGGCGAGACGAACACTCCCACGAGTGGAAATCGACAGTGAAGGATCGGGCCCAGGGCCACGGCTGCCCGTACTGCTCCGGACGACGAGCAATCGTCGGCAAGACCGACCTCGCCTCGCGACGACCGGACATTGCTGCCGAGTGGCATCCGACACGCAACGGAGAACTTCGCCCGGATCAAGTGACGTTCGGTTCGTCCCAGTCGATCTGGTGGGCTTGCGCCGAGGGCCACGAATGGGAAACCCGAGTCACGTATCGAACCTCTGCGGAAGGCACGGGATGCCCGTTCTGTTTCCCCCACTGGAGCAGGGGCGAGAAGGAGGTCGCTGCGTTCATCGCATCAGTCGCCCCCAACCTCACGGTACTCGAGAATGACCGCAGCTCGCTTGGCAACCGAACGGAACTCGACATCAGCCTCCCCGAGCTGAAAATTGGGATTGAGTACAACGGCGTCTATTGGCACGACGAGTCCGACCCGGAGGTGCGACACAGGCACGTGGCGAAAGCGACGGCCGCTGTCGGCAGAGGCATCACGTTGGTCATCGTGTGGGAGGACGACTGGAAAGTGCGACGTTCGGCGGTGGAGGATGCGCTGGTGGCAATCATCAGCGGCGGCGTAGGCGTTCCCCCTTGGATGACCTACGAGCGAACCAATTGAATGGCCATAGTGATCGGACTGCCATGACTTCTGATATAGGAAGCAGACCGGAGATTGTAGAGGACGGGCAGTGGTGGATGCCGCTCACGGATGGTCGAACTGCCGGCAACCTCATCACTGTCGACGACGGCGCCCTTCGCCTCGAACTCGACGGCTATTTCGTCCCGTCGACCGACCGTAGTCAAATTCTTTGGGGTGAGACCGCGGACGCCAGACCGGTAACGCTGCTGGGCTGTTTGGTCTTGTCTTCTGGTCGGTCGAGGCAGGAAGTCCACGTACATGCGGCTCTGATCGGCGTTCACATCGAGTCCGCCGATGACGCCATCTTCGTCGCGCAGTCGGCGAGCCTTTCCAACCTGACTGATTGGGCAACACGCGGCTCTGTCGAGCCGCCGTTACCCCAGCAGATCACCAATCCGCAATGTCCTGAAGAGCAGCTCAGCCTGCAGCGCGTCGGCCGAGAGGTTCAATTGCTCATCGAGTCGAATCAACCCCGGAATTGGGCGGGCTTCGGTGCCACGACGCAATCGCTGCTAGATCTCCTCACCGTGGCGGGCAACGCGGACTGTCGGATCGAGTCATCCGTTCTGACCAGCATCGACGGTTCCACTGTCCACGTAAGAATGAAAACTGACCCGGTGATTGAACATCGTTGGCACCCGGTGTTCGCGCTGAGCACTGTCCCCGAGCGGTTCGTAACCGAATGGTTGTGCTTGCGAGAGCAGCTAGGGATGCCGGGTTCAGTACTATTCAGTCTCGACTACGGTGGCCACGGGTACTTCCAGAACAAGCTCTTCAACGCCGCCTCCGCCGCTGAGGGTTTTCACCGTATTCTGTTCCCGAATTCAACCGGGCTGTCGGCGCAGAAGTACAAAGACCTCAGGGAACACATCAAGACTGTGCCTGACGACGAGGCGCGGAACTGGGCTATGTCAGCAATCGGACGAAATCAACCGGGTTTGGCGACCCGAATGCAGGAACTCGCCTCGATCCCCGACAGTGAGGCCGTCACCATCGTGCTCCGTGACCAGGACAAGTGGGTTTCTTGGGTCGTCAATGCGCGAAATGCGATTGGTCATTCAAACTTAGACGGGATGGGCAAGATTCCGCATACGGTCAGACCCGCTCTAACTTACGTAACCAAAACCCTGCTGCACTTAGTGATCTTTGAAAAGCTTGGGCTGACTCCCGATCAACAGCGAAGCGCGGCCGCGGTCAGCTACTACAATTTGCGGCAACCTTATAACGACTACTTCTAGTCGCGAAGACGACTGTGATGACCACTTTGAACCGAACGGGTCCCGAGTGGTGTCGATCGGGCCGCGGTGTGCTTGGACTCCAGCGAGCCGAACATCACCGAGCAGGAGTACGTCGACTACTGGCAGACCCTCTTCGACGACCAGCGATGAACCTACCCCGATCAGTCATTCCCGTCGGCCAGCCGTATTCGGGGGTGCCGTTTCGCGTTCTGAGAGGTCTGTTGCGCAGTAGGGACGGGCGGCGTGCAACTCGATCGACGAGTCCGGAATTCAGGCGGTGTGGGAGCGGTCGCGTCTGGACAGCCCAGCGGCACTCGAGAACGTGTGTCCTCAGCTGGCTGACTACATCGGTCCACCTGTCACGCGGATTGCGGGAATCTCACTCCCGATCCATGGGCCGACCCCGACCAAGGTGTGTTCTGCCGCGGCGACCGCTGACCAGCGGACAGTCGGGTCGATGACACCGAGACGTGCAGGACGGGCCTCGTCTCCACCTCGAGGCAGTCGTCGTCGGTGTTGAGTCACGATCGTCGAGCACCCCGAGTGCCGCGTGCCGCGTGCCGCGTGCCGCGTGCCGCGTGCCGCGTGCCGCGTGCCCTAGGCTCCGGCAATGGAACTGCGTCGGTCGTTGCGTCGACGACTCTGGTGGCTCCCCGGCTTTCTGAAAGTCGCGCTCGTGTTGGTCGTCGTGTCATCGCCGTACTGGTACGACCGGTATTTTCGAACCATCCCCCGTGAACCGGCCGAGGTCGTCGCTGCACCGACCTGCACCGCACCCGGGGTGACAGGTGTGGTGACCGGTGGCAGTGGCGCTGTCGAGACGGGTCTTCCGAGGGCCGGGACCGTTCCCGACGACTTCGCGCCGGTCGATGTCGTGGTCTGTGTCCCTGAACCGTCGCGGTCGCCGGGCGCGGAGGCGCTCGTGGTGATTGAGGAACGCCGATCTGGTGACCTTCGTCCGCTCCTGGCTGCGATCGCTGCACCGTCTCGACCCGAGTCGTGGTTCGGCTTCACCAGCGTGGACTCGTTGCCTGTTCCCTTGGTTTGGCTGGTCGACATCGATGGACGTGCGATGTTGGCGGAACTGCCGCGCGAGCGCGAGAACGGGTCGGTCGCACCGCCGGCCTTGATCGCGCTCGACGCACTGACACTCGTCAGCAAGGTGGCGCACGGATGACCGCTCCCCACCGCTGACCACGACGTTTGCGCAGACGTCGGCAATCCTGACGTCGCCACACGAGGTTGACTCCTCGCACGAGGAGACCTGCTGCCCCGGAACCGTTCGACCTCGTCAACACAGGGGGCATCCGGCCGTTTCCGCTCGCCGTCGGAGTTACTCTCTGTCCTCGGACTGACTCACGGCCGAAGTCGCCGCACCGACGCCGTCGATGCGCCTGCCAACAACACCGCCACCAGGACGCACAGCGCCGTCTCGGTGATCTGGAAACGCCAGAACATCTCATCCGCATGAAATCGGTTCTCGTAGTGGTCGACTCCGAGACCGCGCAGACAGTCGGCGCGTTCGCGCGCTGCGGCAACGTACGCCGCGTCCAGTCGGGCCTCGTACTGAGCGGTGGTCTCGTTGTCGTCCGGCTCCACCCACGAGTCGTTACGCGACGCGCACGTATCGAGTCCGACCTCCACGCGCGCCCCACTGCTGTCGACGTAGTCGGAACCGACAACCCAACGGGGGAAGAAAGACTCGCCCGGCATCAAGTCCGTGTAGGACGCGTACCCACCTCCGAACACGTCCTCCAATTCCAGCCGCTCCACCTGAGGTGTCGCATAGTGCTCGCGAAGCACAGTCGGAAACGCCACCAGCGCAACGACAGTCACCACCAGCGTCATGATCATCGCGCCCACCGTGTGCCGCACCAGCAATGCGCATGTAGAACCGATCACCAGGCCCATAGCGGTGTAGCCGGCGGGGACCATTGCCACGGAACCGAATTGGGGAAAGGCCAGCCGGGAATCGAACGTCCCCGGGAACGCATAGACCCCTGACAGGGTCCAGAACCGTGCCCAGAACATCGTCATGCCGAGAACCACCATCGCTGCGGTGATCGGAACGAACACCACCAGAACTCTCGTCCAGTACCAACGACGTCGGCTGACCGACTGCGTCAGGCCCAGTACGTGGGTCCGGGACTCGATGTCGCGGGAGAAGCATGTGACGCCGGCGAAGACGCCGAGAAGGACGGGCAAGGCAGTGGTCGCGAGGGTCGCCGACGTGATCGTCGACTCTGCGAAACACTCGGAACGGGAGTATCCGAAGCATTGGAAAAACAACAGCCCGAACGACGGGGAACCACCCACTGCCACTGTCACCGCTGCAACGAGAACTGCAAGAAGGACAGGGACGGCGACGCCCGCCACTATCGTGCGGCGGCATTGCCGCCATGTCACCCAGATCATTCGCTGCTCCGCCCGGTCAGATGAGCTATGACGATGTCGTCGAGGGTGGCGTCGTCGATCTGCCACTCACCTGCGTCAGCGGGCTTGGGACCCTGCGCTATGAATACCGCTCCGCCTGTCCCGGGCATCTCCGACACGATCGAACCTGTTCCGATGACATCCGATGGGTCACCGCGCCCGCGCAGGAGGTAGTGGTCGGCGGTCACGGTGTCGAGCGGCCCTGACACCCGGACTGCACCATGGCTCAACAGCATCAGGTGATCGGCTATGTCCGCGAGTTCCGCCAGCACGTGGGACGAGATGACCATGGTCGTGTCGAATTCGGCTGCGTGCGACATCAGGGCTTGCGCCACGTCGCGACGAGCCACCGGGTCGAGGTCTGCGAACGGCTCGTCGAGAAGCAACACCTCGGGCCGACGCCCCAACGCCACCGCCAATGCCACACGCGTGCGATGTCCGGGTGACAGCGCCCTGACCCGCGACGTCATTGAGATACCCGCCGCCGCCACCAGACGAGTGGCGTACTGCTGGTCCCACGGCTGGTTGGTCTCGCGGCCGAACCTCAACATGTCCGCGACGGTGAATCTCCCGTACAGCGGCCTGTGCTGCGCGAGATAGGACAGCCCGGGCGAGATACCCTGCTGCCCTACAGATGTACCGAGAACGGTGATCGACCCCGCATCAGGTGCCAGCAGCCCGACAATCAGCGACATCAGCGTCGACTTTCCGGCACCGTTCGAGCCCACCAGGGCAGTCACAGAACCGCGGGGCACCTCGAACGAACAGTTCTCGAGCACCGACGTCTTCCGGAATGCCTTGCACACCCCGACCATCGACAATACGGACTCAGCCATCACTACCCTCCGTTGCGGTCGATCTCGCATCGAGCACCGCTGTCACCAGGGCTTCCATGTCGGACCTCTCGAGTCCTGCCGCCACCGAATGATCGACCCACCTGTCCAATTCACGCCTCAACGCTGCCTGCTCCGCCATCCCCGGCTTCACGAGGGATGAGACGACGAACGTTCCCGCCCCCGGTCGCGGCTCGACCAGGCCATCGCGCTCCAACTCCCGATACGCCTTGAGCACCGTGTTGGGATTGATGGCCAATGCGCTCACCACCTCTTGGGCCGTGGGGAGGCGGTCGCCGACGTCCAGGTTCCCGAGCCGGAGCGCACTCTTCGTCTGCAACACAAGCTGCAGATACGTAGGAATTCCTGACGTCCGGTCGATCCGATACGCGATCGCCACCTCAACCTCATTCAACTAGTTCCGTAGTGGAAGACCGTAACACTTGGTTCGCTCGAACGCGCGTTTTCGTCAACCGGTCCGAGAACGGGGTGCGCAACTCGGCCAGCGGGTCACAACCGGACACTGCCGGCGCACGGGTTCGAAACAAGAAAGGTGATCTCCCTCCTGGGAGGGCTCCACAACAGGGGGCGTCGAGCCCTCGTAGTCTGCGATCGTGACACCACATCTTCCTGATTCCGCGTCCGATGTCACTGACCTCGAACTTGCATTGGTCCAGGCCGCTCGCGACACTATCGACGCTGCCACAGACGCGGGCCCGGACGAGGATGGCGTCCACACGATGGGAGCGGCGGTACGAGCCGCAGATGGTCGTATCTTCCTGGCAGTCAACGTCTATCACTTCACCGGTGGGACCTGTGCCGAGCTGGTGGCGCTCGGCGCTGCACGAGCCGGCGGTGCACTCGACCTGACTCACATCGTCGCAGTCGGCAATCACGGCCGAGGGGTCAAGAGCCCGTGCGGTCGAGATCGCCAGATACTCGCCGACCACTACCCCGACATACGGGTGATCGTCCCCGGGCCGAGAGGTTTGATCAGTGTCGTCGCAACCGACCTACTTCCCCTGGCGTTCGATCACCACGCCGAAACAGTCAGAGCTGAAGGCCTGTAAGAGAACAGTTGATCCGCCTGCTCGGCCTGGTGCAGTTCCTGGTGCAGCGATATTGGGCGTCGGCCTGCTCAACCGCAATCTTTCGGTGACGTACGCCGCCTGGGCAACTGCAACGCCGTCGGCGGGCGCTTCATCGGCATCGCATCAGCGCGACAGCCACGGATCGGCGGCGGCGCCGCTCGCGACGTGGCGTCGGTAGATCGCCACTTTCCCGGTGATGACCTCGAGGCAATCAGTGATCGACGCGAGCTGAGCGCGCACACGCTTCTCGTGCTCCTGCAGCAAACGCAGCCGGTCCGGCTCGTTCCCCGGCCCCTGGCGCACCAGAGCCGCGAATCGGCGCAACTCCGCCAGCGGCATCCCGGACTCACGCAACTTCACGCACACCGTCAACCACTCCACGTCGGTCTCGCTGTAGACCCGTCGACCACCGGGTGTCCGTTCGATCGGATCGACGAGAAGCCCATTGCGTTCGTAGAACCGCAACGCGTGCACACCGAGACCTGTCACACGGGCGACGTCACCGATCGAGAAGACGGTGGCGCGTTCATCATCCGACATCTACGCCTCCCGTCTCTTGACCTCGACCACGCTCTAGATCGTAGCGTTGCAGACATGATGTCCTCGGTCGAGCAAGCACCTCTCGGTACGCCCTACACCGCTGCCACCACCTCGGAGGAGGTGATGGCCGGTGTCGACCTCACCTACAAAGTCGCGGTCGTCACCGGCGGATACTCCGGCCTCGGACTGCACACCACCACCGCGCTCACCCGCGCCGGCGCCCATGTCATCGTCCCCGCACGCCGCGTCGACACCGCCCGCGCAGCACTCGACGGCATCACCGGTGTGCAGGTCGTGGAGATGGACCTCGCCGACCAGGACAGCATCCGCGCCGCAGCCGCCGAAATCGCGCAGTCCGTCGACCGGATCGATTTGCTGTTCGCGACTGCCGGCATCATGGCCACCCCGCTCGAACGCACGACGCAGGGGTGGGAGAGCCAATTCGCGGTCAACCACCTCGGGCACTTCGCGCTCACGATGCACCTGTGGCCGCTCCTGGCAACGGCCGACAGCGCGCGAGTGGTGCTGTACTCATCCGCCGGCCACCACCTCTCCCCCATCCGGTGGTCCGATATCGACTTCACCGGCGGCTACGACAAGTGGCAGGCCTACGGTCAGTCGAAGACTGCGATGATCCTGTTCGGAAGAGGACTCACCGCACTGGGCGCCGCGGACGGGATCGAGGCGTTCTCCCTGCACCCCGGTGCCATCCTCACCCCCCTGCAACGCCACCTCCCGCTCCAAGAGCAGATCGACCTCGAGTGGGTCGACGAGGACGGGAACGGCATCGATACCTCGTTCAAATCCGTAGTGCAAGGCGCCGCAACAGGACTGTGGGCCGCGACGTCCACCGATCTCACCGGCAGGGGCGGGGTGTACTGCGAGGACTGCGACATCGCTCCCACCGCGATACCCGGAGGCTCCATGGCAGACGGCGGCGTCCAGCCCTACGCCATCGACCCGGATGAAGCCGAAAGACTGTGGGAGGAGAGTCTGCGACGCACAGGCATCGGTCGCGAATGGTCGATCGCGATGCCGTAGTGCGGCGCCGTTGCCAACCGGCCGAACCAGCGTTCCGGCAAGCCACGTTCACTCGACGGAGTCGTGCTCGCTACTCTGTATGGCGGAGACGGCCTCGCGCCACGCAGCGCGGTACCGGTCCAGGTCCTGGTTCCCGTTGTGCTCGGTAATGACGCTCAGCAATTGCGCCACAGCAGTATTCGGTCGTCCCGCGCGGTGCTCCGCGATCGCCCTGAACACTCCGACCTCGGCCCATTCCGGGTGCTCGGCGCCGACGTCGACGAGTAGGAGCAAGACGTCGTCGGGCTTGCCGAGCTCGGTTAGTGTGCTTGCCAGTTGCACGACGCACCGGCGCTGCCTGTCACCGGTGATCCCGAGATCAAGGGCTTGCCGGTAATGCCGTTCGGCGAGCGCTTCCTGCCCATCGGCATCGAGGGCGTTCGCCAGCTCGAACAGTGCAGGACCGTGATCCGGGTGGGTCCGTGCGAGATGGGTGAACGCCGCAACGGTCGACGCCATGTTCTCGCGGTCGCGGACTGCGTACAACGCCATGACCGCAGCCTCGAAGTCCGCCGGAGCATCATGAGCACCCATTCCGACCTCCTTCTCGACGGGAAAGTGAAGACTAGTGAAGTGGAGCGCCTTCCTCGTGCATCGCAGTCTGCACCCACGCAGATGGTCACAGATATACGCACAGTTCGGTGGCTGTCAGCCAGGAGCATGGTGCAACGCAGTCGAGGCGCGTTGGTGACACGCCAGGAAGCGACAGGCACGGACAAGGACGCGTGCCGGGGATTCAGTGTTCGGCGTCCGGTATTGCGTCCATTCCTACAGGTGGCGGTCCATCGCCGGCCCAATAGTAGGTGCAGTTGTACCACCACGGGGCTACACGCACGTGCGGTGCACGCAGCCGAGCCCATTCCAAAGCATCTGTCAGGGTCTCGAATTCGGCTGAGCTCTCGTAGGTCTCCTCGCCTCCCCAATATCCCTGATAAACCCCGTCGGCCTCACGCAGAGGACGTGAGGATTCGTGGCTCGGGTGATCGCCCTCGCGGGGTGTCTTGCGCCAAGCCACGGACACAGTTCCGGTGCGGCCGATCGCCGCAAGTAGGTTGTCGCCGACGCTGATCAGTCGGGTCGCCTCTTGGCGGTCACGTTCGGCGATACGCTGGTCGACGACGACCCTCGCCAGCTCGTCTTGGACATCGCCGACAATCGTTTCCACGAGCGGACTGCCGCACAGCGCTTCGGTGATGCGGCGGTGGAGGTCGGCTCGCCCGACGTCCAGGAGATCGTCCGCAAGTCGCTGTGCTGGTACGTCGAAGACGGTTCGTCGGCCCATTCGTCCAGCGTAACGTCGCTCCTGACGCTGGAGCTCGCACTGCTCTGCTCTGCTGGGATCCACCTCACCCGCGATTCGGTCCTTCACGCATCACAAAATGACCTCAGTTACGCGAACTTCGGACCACGGCACGGCCGGAAGTTAAGACAGAGCAGCAGAATCTCCGCCCGGTGGAGTGCGTAGCCGTGTGCGATGAACGCCGGAACCCATCAATTTCGACTAGCTCGTTCTTTTGTTCCACGACGCGCCCCGACATACCCGACGGCCTGGTTGACTGACCACATGGTTCTGCAGTACTCGAGCGTTCCGAATCCCGCCCGGTGGATCACGGAATCGACGGTGCCGTGGGACGAGCTGGCGAAGTTCGGACCACACAGCATGTTCGAGTCGCATGCCCGACTGCGGTACGTCCCCGACAAGGGACAAGCGCCGAGGCCTGAGATCCCGCCACGCCCCTTCACAGAACAAGGCGACGCACCCGTCTTCAATGAACTTTGCGAGCTGCTGAAAGCGGAGACGACGACTCCCGATCGGTGCTACTTCTGCCTGTGGGACGGCTGGCCGGATATCGATCGCGACATCGACCCGGGTCCGCCTACTGTGCTCATTCCGAACCGTAGCTACTACCTGTTCACCGGAACGTTGAGCGAGGTCGGCCGGTGGAGTGCCGTCACCGGGCCCGACTCCATGCCGCCGGCCGCATTGGTCTGGCCAGCTGACCACGCCTGGTGTGTCGCTTCCGATGTCGACCCGCCCTGGGCCGGCATCGGCGGCACCAAGGAGACGATCTCTCGTCTGACCGTTCAAACCAGGGTCGACGTCATGGCTGCCGACCCCACGCGGTGGTGAGGAGTGAGCTCACTCGTTCTCTCCCAGAGTCTGCAGTACCTCCAGCCAGCGCGCCCGCCCCTGATGGTAGGCGGCGAGTTCGACAGAGACGAAGGACCCGTGCGTGACGGTCTCTCGCGCGATCCCCAGCCCGCCAATCGACCACATACAACTACATCCTTAGCCCGTGCACGTCCCCAACTGATCGCTACCGTGTCCAAGTGCCCCTGATTCAGGTGATTCAGATCGTCATCGTGGCGGTTGCCGCCCTGGTCGGCCTTCCAACCGCAATCGCGGCTTACTCAGAGAGAAGTCGCCTGGAAACGAGGGCCAAGACCGCACTCGAATTGACTGACAAGGTCAACGCCGGTGCACCAGGCTGGGTCCAGCTTAAGCGTAATTCGGATGACGCCGTTCTGCGTTTGGCATTTTTGATCGAGTACCCACGAACACTTCGTCGACGCGTACCAACATTAAGTTTTTTCCTCGCGATGGTCACTGCCGTCTTGGCGATATTCCTACTTCTCAGTGGCGGCAGTCGAGCACTTGTCTGGTCTCTCATAGTCGCGGAATTATCTATGGGCGTCGTCGCGAACATCTCCTTCCGCAACACGGCTGCAGCTGATCGCCTGATCTTCCGACTGTTTAGAGAATTGAAAGCACCCGTTGGGCTGCATTATCCACGAGCAAAAATCTTCATAAAGCAATGGGTCCCAGGAGTTGGGGACGTCTTTGATATTGCTGCAGAGGTTCGCGACAGGGCGGCAGACCAGGCCGGCGACGCCGTCTTCATGACTACAGTCGAGGCATGCAACAATGCTCGACTGGAAGCTGAAGACCAACTTAAGTCGCTGGTGCGTCGTTTAAGAATTTTGCAATTGAAGAGTTTTTACAAAGGTTGGGTCGTCATCCCCTTGAAACGTCTGCATGTTTGGTATGTTCTAGCTACGTTTCCCGCGAAACGAGAAATAACCTACCGTCGCGGAAAACGTCGCTTGAAAAGAAAACGCCAGAACGCCACGCCCGAACTTCAGGCCGAACTGGATGAGAAACTGAGAAAACTCAAACAGCTTGCCCGCGGAAACCAGTCGACTATACGTGCGATCGTACGGACTTCAGAGCAGTCCGTCACCGGCGATCCGGACGACAAAAAATTGTAATGTTTCGCTGAGCACTCGGCGCCTCCGCGATGTCACGCTAGACTAGCCCTCGACTGTTTTCGGTCCTCGTAGGAAACGGTCGGGGTCTAGCACCTCAAGCTGTTGCTCCTCGGCGACGTTGAGAATGCGTAGAAGATGCGCTCGAGCGACACGGTTCAGAAGTCCCGCTGCGTCATCTAGATCGTAAAGGTCATGATTCTTCCGCCCATGCGCAAGATCATTTCGGACGGTTCGTATCGCCGCTTCGGTCGAGACTGGATGAGTCGACGAGGACCTAACCGCCTTCACGAGTGAAGTTTGTCCTAGCGCCCCCATCAGGTCGAAGGGTAGCGTCACCGACATTTCGGTAAGAACGTTATCGAGATTCACGGGAGTGGATCTAAGGTTTCTTTTAATCTTCTGCCAGTCCTTTGCTTCCAGCAGTGGCCGAATTTTCTCCAACATTGCCTTGTTCTTGTCCTGGTATTCTGCAGTTTGGTCACGGAAACGATTCTCGTAACCACACAAGCCTTCGATGGCCTGAACGAGTAAGAGGAAGCGTGCACGCGGGTGTTGATCTGCAGACAGGGCGGTAACATCGTAAGTTTCCAGAATTGGATTTCCGAAAGCCGCTTCTCGCTGCCACAGCCGCAGTAGCTCTAGCAATGAGTGCCCCTCCCCCAACTTAATCGCGCAATAGCGGCGCCGTTTGTAATCGGTGACGGATGCAAATGGTTCCTGCGTCACCCGGCCCATGAAAGCCTGCATTCGCCGCCGCTGCGGTGGGCGATCGTCTTCCTCGAATACGGGTGAGCACGCCAGGTACGTGATTTTTTCTTGTTCCCCAGTCGCAGCGCACACTATTCCAACCAATGGAACTATCCAACTTTGATAAAATTCTGAAAATTCTAGCGGTTCTTTTAAGCGAATCTCAATTGTCGGACTGAACGAAACTGCGAACCGATAGGGATCCGCGACCGTTGCCGAACCGGAATAATCGACCGTTACCTGGGCGTCGTCGTCAGACCATGCTTGATTGCTCTCTGGGCGATATGTCGCTGACCAGACATGTTTTCCAGGTTCTGAAACCTGCCTGGGGTACGCCGTTTCGGCGATAGGAGGCGTTGCCGCGAATTCGTCTAAACCCGTGATCTGAATTCTGAACGAGTCGAACACGATTCTGTCAACCGCGGGAATGTCTCGACCCACGAGAGCAACGGCCGAATCGAAGATCGCGTTCGGTCCACTGAAATGCATGAGGCCGGATCCGCGGTCCTCGTCCCACACCGTCAGCACTGCGTCCAGCAACACAATATCCTCACCACGGTCGAGCCTCCCGTGCACAATTGGATAGTTGAACGTCTGCGGTAGCTTGGACTGCAACCCGCCGTCAGCCGTGGGTGTCTTCAGTAACGGGGCGCGACCGAATACGCCGCCACTGAATTGGCGCGACGGCTCCAGGTTCGCCTCACCGGATGTGTCGTACGTTTTGGCGGGGTCGTCTGGGTCCTCGATCCTCCAATCGCACCTGTAGGTACCGGTTGCGATCGACAGCTGGAGGGGAACTCCGTTCGTACTCATCAGTCTAGTATCAACGGGGAGGCGCAAAACGGGGGCACTCAAATACGTGTGGTGCGTCGAAGCCTTCTCCAGCTTTGATCTCAGCTAAGCGGCGAGCGGCATAGGCGCGGTTGTGCTCGGCGCGAGTTGTTGGCTTCCCGGCAGCTGATGTCGGATACGAATTGCCAGCCGCCCGTTGAGCATCCACGACGAGATAGGGCACCAGGCCGGGCCCCGATCCTGGACGATTGTTCCGCTCGATCAAAGCCGCCTCGATTGGTGCTCGCACTACCCCGTTGCCGATGGGCTCCTTGACGACGCGCGCCAAGCTGCTGAGTAAATGTCGAGATACCGGTCCGCGACCCCCGCTTTGACGAGCCCTAGTTGTACCCGGTCATGATGTTGGTAGCAGGCGTGTCGGCTTGGAGTAGGGAGAACCTCCGAGTGGGGTGTGGCTCGTCTAAGGCCCACATCCACCCGGAGGTTTTCGTGTCCCACCGTTAAGCCCGCACCACCGTCCACGACAGATCGCTGATCGTGGCCCGTCACCAGCAGGGGTGGCCGCAGGCCCACATCGCCGCCGCCATGGGCGTCTCCCGCAAGTGCGTCAAGACATGGATGGACCGTAACGCCGCCGAGGGCGAGTCGGGTCTGCGAGACAGATCGTCACGCCTACCCACGATGCCGACCCGCACCGCCCCGAGGTGGAGGATCGGATCCTGGCGGCCCGGCGCACCGACCGTCAGGGCCAGGACCAGATCGGCCCCGCCGTGGGAGTGCCGGCCCGCACCGTCTCACGGGTGTTGCGCCGCCATCGGGTGCCGTACCTGTGCGAGCTCGACACCATGACCGGCACACCGATCCGATCGTCGAAGACCACCGCGGTGCGCTACGAACGCTCCCGTCCCACTGGGAGAGCGGGAAACCATGCGTAAGCGACTGGAATACCGACAGGCCGTCAGGTAGGTCGTAGTGCAGGTCACCCTCAACGGCATCCTCCCAGTTCTCGTCGTCGTAGACCGCGGGCTCGTCGTGCATCTCTACTGCGACGTCGACAGGACCCGACCTCACGCCTACCTTCACGAAGATCACATCCTCCGCGAATATGGCGAGACTGAACTCCGGGTACTGCCCGTTGATGACGTCCCGCGGATTGTCGGTCATCAGCCCGAACGAATGAGACACGGTCTCGACTACCCTTTCGTGCCTTGCTGTGAGCATCAGACGGCCTCACTCCGACCGGCGGACGGTCCGGGATACGATTCCAGGATGGCGATTGCCGCCGTACTCCCACCGAACAGTTCTCGTCGAGCCGTCACGACGAGGACGCACGCTGACAGCGCGATAGTCGTAACCGTCCTGTCGCACGTGCTCCCACTCGAAGTCGACGGTCTCACCCATGATCAACTCGCCGGCTCCGTCACCAGAGATGTGGATGACTTCATTCTCTCGCGCAGGCGGCAAGGCGATCGCCCATAGGTCGCTGAGGTGGACCCAGCATCCGCCGGGAGTGTCGGCTGACTCGACGACACCCCACCCTTCTTCACCACGCCAATCCGCAACCTCACCTGTGCTGGTCATCGGTTCAGCCTAGAGAAGTGGACACCCCCGGCCGACGCCGAACCTGTTCGCCGACCGACCGCGAGAAGCCCACTCGGCGACCGTGCCAGGCGGAGTCCGCATCTCAGGGCCGGAAGATCAGACCAAGAGATACGAATGCGGGAGAATCAGACAAACCAGGCAGCCGTACTTCGCGCTCGTGAACCTGTGCAGATGAACGGAAGGGATCATGTGATGGCCGTACTTGCCCAACGTCGAACAGGGCGGGTCACGTTGTGCGCTTCCGCGGCCGTCCTGAGCGCCGTGGTTGGCTGCACGGTGGATGACACGGCGGATGCACTCTCGGCTACTCCGGGCGCCGCGATCGTGGCTACCGTGGATTGCGGTGACGACGGTGTCGCCACCGTTCGGTCCTCGTTCGCGTCCCGCGCGTCGGAGGAAGTCTTTGTCAGCAGACCACCCGATTTCGCATCCGATACTGCGATCCCGTTCTATTCCGAGAGGTTCAGGGTCGACGGGGAGGCAGAGGAGTCCGAAGTGACCATCTGGACGACACCGTCTCGCGGTGTGTGCACGGTGAAACTGGTCGATGAGGAGACCGGCCGAGTCATGGTCCGCTCGACCGGGCCCGCACCCGAAACGGTGACCGGGTTGGCAAGACCCAGTAGCTAGAAGTCACCGGATAGCGGTGGATACCTGCGCCAACATATTCCGCCTTCGACCCGAGCGGGATCCCACGCGGGCTGAGTTAGATCTGTGCTCCATTCCTCGGCAGCGACTGCTGGTACCGAGTTGTAACTCGAGCGAATGTGGTCGATGTCAGCGACCTTGCCGTATGTTCGCCGCCGGTCCGCTTCCGGGAAGGTCAGGATCGTGGCCACCTCGTGGCCTCGTACAGTGATTTCCTCGACTCGGAAGTGTCCGTCGGCTGCGCTTCTCTTCAACGTGTGGATGAGGCACGCCACGAACTCGAGGCGTCAGTGAGCGCTGTGATCCGGGGGGAACCGTTCAGTCGACTCCCGACCGAAATGCTGCGGATCGTACGAGATCTCGTAATCAGTCTCGAAGTCACTCACAAGTATGCCTCCTCCCTGCTGATGCAGATCCGTTGCGCTCGAACACCTCCGGTCACACGACCCGAACGACCGTCGTGGCGCCCGGCGCCTGGGACAGCGCTGCCAGAGGAATCAGGTGGAGATCGTGGATATAGGCCGAGGCGGCCTGCTCTGGATCAGAGAACATTCGCTGCAGGTTAGCGATGTTCAGTGCGAACAGTACGTCCATGACGGGGGGTCGAGTTGGCGCCTGCCCGTCGAAGGTGACACTCACGTCGATGGAACCACTCAGGGCGGAGAGATGGAAGTCGGTCACCCGGTACCCACCTTGGTTCTGACGGTGAACAAGGCCGCTCAGAAGGGCTGCAGCGCATCGGAGGCTCCAGGAATCGTGCGCAGGCCCGTACTCCGGCAAGCCGGGTCGAACGTCATCTCCCATGCCGCAAGGCTAGCGCTGTAGCCGACTGGCTCGACGCATGCGCTGTCGGCCACCTCCCAGGTCCGGTGGCGTTCATCATCCCGCCCGAGGTGACGGCGTACCTGTCTCGACGGTGGGCGGATCTCGCTAGTCTCCATTGATGGTTCATTCCCGATCCCGGCTCGTCGCTCAGATGTGTGGCGCCGTACTTCTGTTGTCGATCGCCGCATGTGGAAGCACGGAGAACGCCGCCGAGGACCCCCGACCCGGGGCCGTGGTCGATCCATACTTGCGCGACAACACCTGTACAGCCGGCGATCCGGTGCAGAACGATGCTGAACCTACGGACCGCCTGACGCAGCTGTCACACACCGCCGGTGACCTTCTCCTGGTCAACGGCATCGCACCCGGCCCGCAAGTCGCTGTCGATGGGCAGCTCTCCTCCGACCAGGCGGCGGACCGCGCCAGTACCGTCCCCGGCGACGCGTCCATCACCGAAGCACTCTGGGTCGCAGCAATCCCACCCGAGGCCGGCCTCGACCCCGTACGCGACACCGAGGAGTACTTCGCCTCGCAGGCACGACGGATCTCGACGTTCAAGGTCACCGAAGAGAATCTCGGTCAGTTGCTCGGACCGAACTGGTCATCCGTCATCGACGTAGTCGAAAGCTTCGCCCGCAACGGGTACGAAAACTACGTCGAGCGGGTCCGCGACGCACCGCCGATGCGCGAAGCGGACGCTGCTGCGACACGAGCCCAACTCCGGGCGGCCTCCGTCGACGCCGGACTCGAAAGCCAATGGGAGACCGCCCAATCGATCGTTCCCATCTACTTCCAGTCCTGCGATCTGTCGTCGAACGTCGCCGGCGACGATGTCGACCTGTCCTCGTCGGTCCTCGCAGAAATACTCGCCGCAGACGCCGTGGCCGCCGCGTTCACCACCAGGTTCGCCCCTGCCGAGATGGTCGAACCGTTGGCACGTGGCCTGCAGATCGCCCTCGGTGCCGAAACGAATCCCACCGCCGCAGGCGGACTGACCAAGGACTACGACCCCAACGAGATCTTGTCTCCGGAGGACGTCGAGTTGATGGAGGCTGAGGAGCCGAGCCTGGAAGGTCCCTGACAACCTCTCGGGGCGAGTACCGCGCTCACAGCAGCGGCCCGTCCGTCTCGTCCCACAGTAGGGCTGCGTCCACGTCCACCCCGCTGTCCATCAGCGGCGCATCGATGCGGAAACTCCTCAGCCCGTTACCGACGACCAGGACTCTGGTGCCGTCGAACACGACCCGTGGCACGGACGTGGGGATGGTGACACTGGTCAACGGTTCCAAGGTCGTCGAGTCGTGCAGGGTCAGCAGCCACGACAGAACACTCCGGTCAGCGTCCACCGGCCGCGGCAATGGCCACCACCCCGTCCTGGAGGATCCGTCGGGAACGTGCCCGACCGTCCACGCGACCGGTCCCGCCTGGCCACCTCGTAGTGGGCGCCCGCCCCATTCACCGTCGTCACGCACACTCAGGTTCTCCTGCACCCACCCGACGTCGGAGCCACGGACCAACCGGAGAGGATCACCGAAGAGAAAAGGCTCTCCGTGTCCGCGAGGCAGCAGGGGCACCGTTGGGCCGACCGTCGACTCCCCCGCGTCCGACACTCGCACCACGCGGGCACCGGCCTTGGCGCCTTGCACGACGACGGCATACACAGAATCACCGTTCGCGACAACAGAGCTGACGCGGCCTGCGGCAGTCTCGACGTCGATGGGATCGACACCTGGCCTGAACAGGGTCCACGTCGACGACCCGGTACACGCCAACAACGTGTCGCCGACGACGTCACCCGCGGGGACGTCACGATCGTCCACGCGGACGGGCGTCGCCCCCTCTGCGACCCAGATGATTCCGTCCGCTCCGGTGACCCAGCACCCGGACGGCGTCGCATGGACCCGACGTTCGACCCCGACGGCGCCCGGCAGCAGGAACCGCGTCACGATCCCCTCGCTGACACGCATGACAGTGGGGAGAGCTGTATCCACCACCCACATGGCGCCACCCGCGCAGGAGACGTCCCCCGGCACGACGCTGGGACGAACCGGCAGGGGAGGCACATCGTCGAGGTCGAGCTCCACCCTGACGCTGCCCTCCCTGTGTGCCACGTCCTCCTCGTCTGTCGAGACGAGCCTGTCGTCGAAGAACTGCGGAGCGGCGTCGACCTCGCGTAGTCGACTGGGCCCCGGTACCGGGTGCCACCCACTGTCTGCTGTGCGTCGATACCGGTCCGTCGCCATCTGCACTCGCGTCACGCGACCCCTGACACGACCATCGGTGTCGTACCCGAAGGTGCCCCAGAACTGCCCCGTGAGCTCCACTTCCCCTGAGCGGGGGACGAACCCACGCCACGACGCGGTCCACCCGTCGCCCCGAAGCAGGCCGCTCCACTCCCACCGTTGCGGTGACTCGGCACCATCGGTGTGTTGGCGCATCGGAGGTGTGTCCGAGGGCTCGAGGCGCGCCCGGATGCGCACGACATCCGGATCGTCAGGTCCCCTCTCGACGAACCTCAACGGTCCCGTCCATACCTGGCCCCTCGTCGGCGGAGCGATCTCCCCATCTCCGATCACCGACGACGACACATGCACGACCAGTGCGCGGTTCGGCTTCACTGGTCCTCCGATGGTGTCCGCGGTGCGGGGTGTTCGTCGTCGACAGGGACGGGTCTCGGAACCTCGACCATGATCTCGGCCAGCAGCGTCGCGGTGGCCGGGTCGTTCTCCGGTCTCGGCTGCACCCAGGTGACCGCGCCCACGACCGGGTCGCTCACATCCACAGGCCGCCAATCGCCGGCCATCTTCCGGACGACGCCCCGGTTGCCGGCGCCCCACTGCCCGCCGTCAGCATCATCCGTCATCTTCGGTCGTCGGTAGTGCCGACGGATCTCGACCACGGTTGCCCGATCTGTCACCGGCCGGAGGCTGTATGTTGCGGTGTCGCACAGCTGAACCGGCACCGAATCCGCCTGCCGACGAAGGACACCGTGCCTCCGATCCGACGCCAACGCGTCTCCTGTGGATCCGAGGACGTAGAGGCGATGCTGGTAGAGAACGCTCGGCTGCCCGCCACCCACGCAGACACGCTCGACCGTCACCGCACCGTCTCCCGTGTCCACCACCCGGTGGATGTCGTGCGCACTGACGATCCAGCACCCGTCCGGCGTCGCGTGCACCCGCCGCGTCCACTCGCCGTGCGGGGACTCGATGGTCAACGGCAACAGAAACTCCACCACCGTCGGCGGATGACCTCGAGCGTCGATGCGCAGCAGCGTCGGAGCCGAACGGTGCATCACCCACACCACGTCGCCGCAGATATCGATGGTCCCGCCGACGAACGCAGGCCGTTCCACGGGCGGATCGCCCAGATCCAGGTCGACCAGAACGCTTGTCACCGCACGATGAGCGCGACCGTCGTCGGGTACCGACCACGGCTCCAGAGCGGAGGGCACCTCGTCCACGGCGATCAGTTCCTCGGTGCCGCTCACCTCCCGCAAGTCGCGTCGCCCACCGGCGTCGAGGGTGTCCAGGCGGACCTCTACCGCGTGCATGGCCGAGATACGCCCGCTCACCGCTGTCGGCCCGTCATCGTCACCGCGAATCTCAGCGACGAGGTAGCCGTTCAGATCCACTCGGCCGGAGCACGGTTCATCGGACCACCATCCGGCGCTCCATCCATCCCCGTACAGCAGATGACGCCACCGAAATCCACCGTCTCGACGCTGCTCCGGTTCTCTCCCGTACGCCGGTACAGCGAACGCGGCAAGGGGCTCGTCGAGAAGCGAGGAGGTGCCCGTGATCAGTTCGACGACCACCTCGACATCGTCACCGATGGTCGCCCGAGGAAACGAGCCGTCGCCGATCACCCACCAGGGCACAACAACTCGAAGCGAGGGCTCATGTGAATCTGCCGCTGCCAACGATTGGTCGGATGCGTTGTCGTACATATAGAAGCCCCGAGTAGTAGGAGGCCGCCACGCGAAGGTGTCGGACTCAGGGTCACCTGAGATTCAGACTAACGCACACATCGCCGCAGTGACCAGAGAGCACGGACGAGCATGGGACACCGTGCTGGGGGGCCCGCGCCGACGTGAGGCCGACGCATTCTCCCTCGCATGCGAACACCGCCTCAGCCGTACGTGTAAGGACCTTCCGGCTGTGGATTGACGGTGTCACAGTCCCAGGTGATTTTGGCGTCCGGCCCCGTGTCGATGGCCTCGAAAAGGTCTCCTGCAGACCGCAGTGCACCTGCCATGGCTGCCGTCCCTCCGATGTACGTCGACATGAGGTCCACATCGGTGGCGACAAACCACGCTCGGTCTGCAGGCCACCAGATGTTCGGGCTGAAACATTGCAGAAACCGACCCGCGTCTTCGACCGTCCCATGCACCAGCAGGTGCTCGCGGCTCGGCAGGGACAACCTCGGCTGGTCCCTCGAGAATCCCGTCATCCCGAGCCCGTCCCAGAACCCGAAGTAACAACTGTCGGGTGTGGTGGTGTGCTCGGCGAGCACAGTGGCCACAGCCTCGATCTCATTTACAGGCATGTCACCAGCAGTCGGACACGAGTCCCACAGCGTCCCCTCGCCCGTCCCCTGACCGGATCGAACAACGGGCTCGATCATCGCGCCCCACGCAACGGTCCGATGCATCACCGCCCCCAGCACATCCGCGCTCACCCTCCATCGCACCGGAGTCTCGTCACCGCCGTCGGCGCTGTTCGACCAGGCGGGATGCAGTACGCGCAGATATGCCGGAACTACCGCGGGAACCAATCCCGCTACATTGCTACCGAACCGCGGAATGTGCTCGGCGACCCACTCGCCCACCGACACATCATCAAGTAGATCCGCGTACGTCCATTCTTCTTGCTCGATCTGGTCGCTCATGCGCTCCACCATGCCAGCCTTCTGCACCGCCATCGCCTGTCGACGCTGGCGCCGGCATACGGGCATCCCGAGCAGAACCCAGCTTGTCCACCGCTACGCTCGACTGCCATGGAGCTCGCAGGCATCGTCGTCTTGGCACTGTTCGTCGTCGCGGTGGTCTCCATTGTCCGCTCAGCACACCTCGGCATTCTCGCCAAGGCAGCATGGTCCATAGTCGCGTTCGTTCTACCCATCATCGGTCCGCTCCTGTGGTTCACCGTCGGAAAGAAGTATCCGTACGGCACGGATGGGAACCCGCGGCCGGCAGAGCGTCGCCACTCATGAGGCCAAGAGTCTGCGTCTGACCGAACCGGCACGCACGCAACGACTCCGGATTCATTTCGCACCGCCTCAGACAGTTGACCCTGCCGTAGTGTTGCCCCCATGGCCCAGAGGAGAACCAGCATCTGCATTCTCGCAATGCTGAGCAGTGCGCTCATAGCCTGCGGTGCGCCGGAGATCGGCCAGCAAGTCGAACTCGACGCAGAGGACGCGGCGGCGTACACCCAGAGGGACGGGTTCACGGTCCCTGATGGCTTCGTCTTCTCTCGTGGCCATACGTCCACGGAGTTCGTCGGGCGCGCTCCGTGGTCAGCCCGGTTCGAAGCATCCGATGAGTTCAGCGACGGGGTCGCGGTCACAGCTGCGAACCCCTCCTTCCCGCCCATGATGGAAACACCCTGCAGTGCACTACCTCCGGGCGGCTGGACGTCGCTGGGGCTCACGTGCACGTTGACAGTCTTGTCCACGCAGTACCCGCCATCGGGGAAGCTCGACAGTGTGACGGCGGTGCTCACCGGCGACGAGCGAGGCGCCTCATTGTTTCTCTACAGCGCTGGACATTGACAGCCCCGACACAGCGCGAGCATGTCTGCTGGTCAAGTCGAGGCGGCCCGCTCTCGGTCACGGCGGTACCACACCGCCCACGCGAGAGGCCATAACGCACCAGCGAGCAATACATGACTCGCGACGCGGGAACGTTGCCACTGACCGACACCGGTGAAGGACGCGAGCACGAGGTAGACGGCAGCGAACACTGCCCAGGCGTACAGCGTTCCCATATCGCACCTCGTCTTCGGTCGACACCCTAACCCGGCTCATATTCTTGTTCGCCCTAGAAGCGTACCGTCTGGTCCGGCACCCGAGGGTCGATGGAGGCGTCGCGTGACTGTCCTTCATTCACGGACTTCGCTACGCATGTAAGTATCGGCCCCTCCGCGACCACTACCCAGATGATGGACGTGACGGTGAGGACGCAGATGGCCGAGGACGAACAGCGCTTCGCTGCCCTCTACCGGCAGACACACAGCCGAGTGCTGGCCTACGCGAAACGCCGAGCACCTGCGGACACCGCTCGGGAAGCCACAGACGAGGCCTATCTGATCGCGTGGCGACGATTCGCGTCGGTTCCGGAGGACGCGTTGCCATGGTTGATCATCACCGTCCGCAACGTCCTCTCCGAGCTCCATCGACGCGACGAACGCCAGACCGTCCTCGCTCAACGACTCGCGGACACCCGACGCGACCAAGACACCGCCCCCGACCACGTCGAGGACGCCGTCGTCGAGAAAGTCGTCGTCCTCAGTGCTCTGTCCACGCTCAGCGAGGCCGACCGGGAAACGTTGATGCTCATCTCCTGGGACGGACTGACCGCACGACAAGCAGCGTCCGTCGTGGGGTGTTCTCCACCAACCTTCGCTGTCCGGCACCACCGAGCGCGCCGGCGACTCGACGCCGCCCTCGACGCCGCAGCAGCCGACCAGCCCCGTGCCCACCCCACGTCACCCGACAGGAGCCGACCGTGACACCGCGAACATCCCTCGACCGGTTGGCCGACCAGAACCCGGTACCCGCCCCCGACCCCGCACTCGACTCGGACGCCGAACGCACTCTCGAACAGATCCTGCGCGCACCCCGACACACGACCGAGTCGCCGAGTCCTCGCCGGCGCGCAGCATTTCTCGTGGCGGCCGCCACCGCACTCGTCGTCGGCGCGGCGGGCCTGCTGTGGCCGCGGCCGGTCGAGGACCCGACCGTCGCTGCGCCGGCACCGAGCTCGATCACCCTGCCGCCAGTCGCCGGCGATCCCTTCACCCTGGAATCCACCGACGGCGCCGCCGGCCGAGTGCCCCCGCTCACCTTCGTCTCCTTCGACCGGCCAGTCACCGCGTCGGACGTACTGGGCGCCCTGTCGGGCAAGGCCACCACCGCGGCGCCACCACGAGGTGACGGCCCCTTCGACTACATCAGGCTCAGAGAGTGGGGCTTCTACACCGCGCAAACTCAGGACGGTGTCGTCTTCGACAGCGGGATCTCCTACAGCACGAGAGAAGACTGGCGCGCCGAGGACGGCTCCGGACTCATGATCTCGAGCCAGGACGGTGTCACCGACGTGGTCGATGTTCCCCCGCAACCGGCCAACTCCGGCACTGCCACGCCCCCGGAAGGAACTGACGTCGCAGGAGTCCGACAGTCGCTGCTCGAGCGCAGCGGCAACGCGTTCACCACCGCCCAGTGGCTGGAGACGTACGCAGAAGCGTGGCGTGGGCACGTACTGTCGCCCGCACAGAACGCGGCTTACCTCGGCGTGTTGAGCGACCGGCCCGGCATCGACGTCATCGGCGAGACCACCGACCGAGCAGGCCGTCGGGGTGTCGCCGTGTCCACCTCCACTCCCGACCGACGAAC
This sequence comes from Rhodococcus sp. NBC_00297, assembly GCF_036173065.1. Lineage (NCBI taxonomy): Bacteria > Bacillati > Actinomycetota > Actinomycetes > Mycobacteriales > Nocardiaceae > Rhodococcus > Rhodococcus sp. NBC_00297. The sequence continues at coordinate 3,621,406 of NZ_CP108041.1, read as the reverse complement.
GGTGCTGATCCTCGACCCGGACACCGGCGAGCTGCTCGACATCGAACGCATCGCCCTCAGTCCTGCGGCAGTGGAAATACCGGTGCCTGTGCCCACGACCATCTCGTACACGGTGTTCGAGGACCGCGGACGCGCCACCACGCTGGGGGTGCGCCCGTGACCGCTGCATCCACTCGACATCACCGGGCCGGCCTCCTACTCGTCTCGGCGGCCTTCACGGTGACCGCCATAGTTGGATGCACCACGGACTCCGACGAAGTGCCGTCCGCGTGCCCACCCGCCGACCAACCCTTCACGGCCGTCCTCCAGAGCGGCACCGAGCCTCCGTGGGCCGACAAGTGGAACGCAGAAACGATGGCCGCAGGATCATCCGTGTCGGCCTCACCCCGATCCGCGACCGACGACGAACTGATCAGCCTCACCATGGCCTGCGCCGGGATACCGGAGACAGCACTCCCACCCGACGTCGACACCACCACGATCACCGTGGGGGTAAGGGACTACCTCTATACGGCGGCGGTAATGCGGACACCAGATCGGCTGTTCGTCATCGGCATAGCCGTGGAACGACTCGACGACGACTCAGCCCGCTTCGGCGTCAAACCCATGCCCGTCATCGGCGACATCTCCGCGAACGCAGATGCGGACGGCGCGGCCATGATTCAACGGTTGCGAGAGGATCAGATTCTCTGACAGGAGTGTCGAGCGGCTCGGTCGGACGGCACGACTGCCCTAATCATGACGCTGCTGCTGGTCTGTGGTCGGCGCACTGGTCATGCCGGCGGTTCTGCGTCGCCCACGATGGGCGGTTACCTTGGCGATCGTGCCGCAGGCACGGCCATCAGGACCGTCGGCGTTCATACCACACCACACGCGGCTGAGGTTGGGCGATCGGTCGTAGAACACTCGCTCGCAGCCCGGACACATTCTCAGTCGGCGCCAGTGCCCGTCGGCAACGGCATCGACGACGATCGCGAGCACGGCCGCTACACCGTCGCCGACGGTACGGCCACGGTGGCGGACCAGTCCGGTCGCTTCGTCGACATTCGGGACGACCAGGTGTCGCTGCAGCCAACGGTCCAGTCCGACCGGGTGCGTCTTTCCGAGATTGGACCGTAGGTAGTCGCGGAGCCGTCGGAGCTCCGGCACTTGGCGGGGACGCGGAACTGTTACGTCGCTTGAGAACTCACTGCCCCACGATGCGGTGGATGACGCCAACTCGGCGAGCACGTCGACCGTCGTACGGGTGTCGTGAGCAATGGTCCGTGTGTTCATCAAGGTCCGGACGTCGTCGAGTGCACCCGGTGCTGGATTGCGTGCGTATCCCGTGATCACCGGACCCAGGGTACCGTCTGCACGGTCCAAATGTAACCAGCACGGTGCACAATGGCGGTTACAGTGTCCACAACGCAGGGGGTCGGCAATGACGGGACACGGGTTCAGGGCGGTCGCGAGCTCACGCGGATTCGGGCCATGGGCTGTAGCGACGGTGGGGGCCCGCCTGCCGATTGCGATGGCACCACTCGCACTGGTACTTGCGGCCGAAGCAGCCACCGGCTCCTACGGATTCGGAGGCATCTTGGTCGCGGCCCACACGGTCGGCGAGATCATCGGGTCACCGATCATGGGGCGCCTCGCCGACCGGCGACCCTCGCGGTTGCTTCTGACGGCCGTTCTTCTCGCTCAGGGCGTCGGGTTCGGTGTTCTGGCATGGGCTTTGACGGGCGCATTCCCTCAGTGGTGCGCGGTGTTGCTGGTGGCGGTGGTCGGAGTGGTGGCAGCCGGGGTTCCCGGTGCGCTCAGATCTCGATTGACGCGGATGGTCCCGGAACGCTCGACGCAACCTGCGCTGTCTATCGACAGTGCAATCAATCAGGTGTGCTGGGGCGCAGCGCCCGTCATCGTCACGGCAGTTGCAGCCTCCGCCCCCACACAGGTACTCGTGGTCGTCGCCGCGCCCGCCGTCGCCTCTTGCCTCGCGTGCCTAATCATTCCATCGAGACCCGCCGAACCGCGCTCCCCCAGTTCAGGTCCCACGATCACCGACACTGTGCGGACTCTGAGCGATGTACTGGTGGGAACGATTCTTATGCGCGTGGCACTCGGGGTCATGGCGGTCGCCGCGGTGCCGGCCTTCACCGCGCTGAACCACCCCACGGTCGCTGGTCTTGCGTTGGGTGCGTACGCAGTGGCCACCGGTATCGGCGCCCTCGCACTCGGGTCGACGCGCCACCCGTGCGTGGATCCCGCACGACGAGCACACCGAACGCTGGTTCTCCTGGCCCTCGCTCTGACTCCTGCAGTCCTGTTCGCGCACAACGTTGTCGGTCTAGTGGCGGTGTTCGTTTTCGTCGGCCTCATCGAGGGACCGACGGTGGTCGCACTGTCTGTGGCCGTCCAGCAACGCACCCCGCCCGAGGTTCGGGCGACCGCATTCTCGGTGCAGTACGCCGCGTTGGGGGTCGGGTTCGCGCTCGGTAGCATCTCGCTCGGGCCGCTCCTGACCGTGATGTCGCCCGCCGCGGCAATGACGTGCATCGGATTCGTCATCCTCGTGGGTGCGCTCATCCTGAGTCGGTGGAAATACCGTAGTCCCCATGTCAGCCGACGCCAGGAACAATGACATCGCGCCTGCACAGCGGCCGGCGGTGAACCTCACAAGCCCTCGCCCGTCCGCGCGGCTTGGGCTAGAGTCTGGATCATGCTGACAACACGTCGAAAGAATGTCTCCGCGCACTGACGCCCACAGCGACCCGGCGGTAGACCCGCTGGACTCGCTCGCGATCGCTGCGCGGATCGAAGCCCAGTACAGCCGTGAAATTGCGATGTATCGCGACTTGCTCGTCCGCACCGCCGGCAACCATCGGGTGAATGATTCATACCATCATGTGCCCGCGCACGATTACGTGGTCGAGGGCTCGTCACTCCTCGATCCTGGGTTGCGGATACACCTCGGGCATACCCATCAAGACGGCGGCGATCTGGGCTCCTTCCCTCCGGGCACCGAGGTGCTCGCCCTCCGTATCCACGTCCAAGCTTTCTCTGCCGAGTTTCCTACCCTGGCGGCAGCCCGACGCCAATTCCTGGATTCGGTGTCTACCGTCGAGGCCGACGGATGGGTTCGAGCTTTGCTCGGAGACTCCTGGGCCGACCACTGTTACGAGCTGGTGGTCGACAGGGACGAGGCCAGTCGGACTTCACATGTCATGACGGCGCAACGCATCCACGTCCTGCTTCTCGATCAGCACGCTCGCCCTTTGCTCGCACCCGACAACTTCGCGTTCCGACGACTCTGGTTTCGGATCAGCTCCACTCGCAAGATCCCACCTAGGGACCCCGAGCTAGCTGCTGAGATCAACCGCGACGGCCCCTACAGCAGAACCAAGGAAATCCGGGACCCCCGGACCGAGAAGGACGGCGGATGGCGCATCGACGTCACCGGCCTGAGCCCATCACAATTGACGCCGATGGCGGGTGACACGGCGCGACGATTGATCCGAGGTGTTCGGATGCGCGGGGCGATCGACACGCGCTTCCGGCCGACTCGAGTGCATGTCGATCCGACGCTGTTGTGGGTGTACTTCCGATGGGACGGCGATCCCGAAACATACGCGCTGACACTGTGCCCACCTCAGACCAAGGACGATCTCAGAGGCCCGCCCTGGCACTCGCCCGGCGCCATCGTCTCTGAAGCCATGGAAAGTTGGCAGGAGGAGCTTCGCACGGGCCTACGCGCGCGGGGAATCAGAACGCGGACAGCGGAGGGCGCACTCCACCTAATTGGCCCGGCAGCCGATGACTGACCGGCAGGGTGCGAGTCCTGTTGTACCTCGGACGATGACGGTGCACATTCCGGTACACATGATCGAGGACGGATCGTTCACCACGCCGGAAGTCGGGACAGTGCTGTCCGGGCCGTTGGACTTCGACGAGACCCCACCGACTGATCCCAGTGCCGTCACGATTCGAGCGCACCTCACGCCCTCCGACGGGGCCCCGGGATGGCTGTCGATCCCGGCGGGGACACCGAGGCGGTGGGTCTGGTCCGGGTTCCTACGCGGCGACGGGTGGACCGCGGGATGGACCGGATTCACACCCCGGACGGCGCAGGTCGAGATCACCGGGCACTTCCGGGGCGGCTTCGACTACGCCACCCGCGGCACCGTCCGCGGGCTCGTCACCGGGGTGCAGGTGGTGACCGAGCGCCACCGCCGAAACTCCGACGGGCTGTGGCTACCCACTGGGGGCAACCGATCTGTCCGTGACGTCAGCCGAACCGATCAGTTCATCGGACGGGAAAGGATGGCGGAGGTCGGTGCCGATCACCTCGACATGGACTCCACGGCCATCGTCGATCTCGACCTCGACAACACCCCGCCCATGCCGCCGCGCCCCAGCATGGTCCCCGGGTCAGTGTCCGCCGCTGCAGGAACGACATGGGTCGTCGACACCGAACTCCCCCTGGTCGTCGCCATCTCCGGCGGTGACACCGTCGTCGAGTATCTGCTCCCCGCCAGGACCGGCGTGCCGCGGATGATCTGGGCGGTGCCTGGTGGGTGCTGGGTCGCCGGCGAGGACGGGACATTCTGGGTTCCGACCGTCGGAAGTCCTGTGCTGGTTGATGATCGGGCCATCCACGCCGGCGCCGTGAACGGCAACACCCTTCTCGGGTGCACCTACGACTCCACCTGGCGGATGTACCGCCCGGGCCAAGAACCCGCCGACATAGACGTCGCCCCGTCGGCCGGCTACGCCCGCTCCGTCATCGCCCACGATGGCGGCTTCGTCGCCGTCGTTCGACAACGCGGCTCGGGAACCCGACTGGTGTGGGTGATGCTGACCGGAGCGGCGCAGATCGGGCCGGACCTCGCACCGGATCCAGAACCGGGACAACGCCGGCGATGGTGGCAAGATCTCTTCCTCGCCGGCGATCCACTGAGACTGGTCAGCCACGTCGACATCGGTGTCATAGAGCCCGACCTGACCGTCCGCGACGACGGCGAACGCCTCGGCCGACGCCAGTTCCGCGGCGGCACCGTCGGCCCATACGGGTGGGGCATGGGCTTCCTCGACCCCCTTGCGACCACGCCTCGAGAGTGGTGGCCGCTGCCGGACCAGGAGGTCTACGATCGTGCGACCGAGATGCTTCGCTCACCACGGAAGGTGTTCACCCTCTTCGACTCCCGCACGCTGGCACCGTTGACGAGCGTGCCGTTGAACAGCCCGGAGCCGAGCGTGACGGTCGACGACACCGGGACGATCCTCGTCGTCGACCGTGGTATCACCACATTCCCGGTCGACATTCCAGTGATGACGTGGCCGGAGAAGCTGGACGTCGCTGCCATGCTGGACAAGTCACGTACGACGCGACCAACCAAAGCATTGCCGGATTGTGCTGCCGACATGCTCGAGAATGACACACGGAGGTCACGATGACGCGATGGATCGAGGTTCTCGTCGGCATGGCGGACGGGCCGACCACCCCTGTGCAGGGAACGGTGAAGCCGTACTGGCGCACCACAGAACCAGAAACGTTCTACTACGGGAGCTACGGAGAAGAACCCGTCGAGATTCCCCTTGCGACAGATGGTGTGCGACTTACCCGATGGGGCCGCCGAGCACGCATCGAATCCCTGGACGGCACGCTGTTGTTCCTCAGCGACGGTGAGACGGCCTGGAACTTCACCGGTGATCCGCAACGACCACGGAGCACGACATTGCGACGCGCCCAACGCTTCGGCCCTGGACGTGCCCTGGTCGTCACACGACCCACCGCCGACTGGGTGGGAGACGACCATGCGCGTCCGATCGGCCCGGTCACCGACATCGACTTCCTCGGCCGCCCATGTTGGTCGGTTAAACTCGCTGCGCGCGAGAGCGTAGCCATGCCCGAACCGTCGCTCATCCTCGTCGTCGACGCCGAATCCGGCGCGGTGGTGGCCGAACACTCGGGCGACGGACGAGTTGGAGCCGAGTACACAGACATCGTCGTCGGGACACCGATGGATGCGTCCGACTTCACCTGGGACGGCCCGGTCGAGACCGACCAGGAGTCCCGACAGAAGACGCTGCAGCACGACCCGCACTGGCGGGAGAGCGGGCTTGCTTGGTTCCGCGACAACGTCGCCGCCGGTCCGATCGAGGTGTCGGTTGACGTCGAACTCACGCCGCGGTTCGTCGAAGTGACGAACGAAGACACAGGTGAGTTCACCGCGCCACTGGGAACGCCACGGCAACAAACGGGGTGGCTCCACCGACGCAGGCACTCCCCCGAACCCTGGGCGGTGAGGATGGCGGAAGCACAATTCGCCTGGTCGACAGCTGACTTCGACTGGACGTTCACTCTGAGAGTGGGAACCCTGGATCACGCAGGACTGGCGGCGGTGCAGCAGCAATTGCACCCTGGCGAGCCGGTCATCGGAACACCCGATCTCGTGCCACCGACGAGGACAGCATGGTGACTCACTCGGTGAGCTGGCCGATGGGCGCCACGGACCGGTTGGTGCGTGGATCACGCCAGACCGCTTCGCCATCGATGATGGTGGGTAGCAGTAGCCGTTTGTCTTCGATGGGCCACTGAATCCATGGCGGGTATCCCGCGAGTTCGGTCTGCATGATGTCCGCCACGACGACCATGGCCTCTGGGAGTGTCTGGTCCATGTGCAGACCCACGCCGCCGACCGAGAAGTCGAGCGTTCTGTCGTCGTCCCCCGCGCTCGGGTCCACATCCGAATCCGGGCCCTCGAGGCGAACTCCGAGGTGGACGTCGCCTGTCTCGAGTAGCGAGAGCGTCCACTGGAGGCGGTTCAAGTCGAGGCGAGCGCCGTACCGGCGCCATCGGAGGTCCAACCCCACCGCAAAACACGCGTCAACGATCTGAGTCGGTGCGCCACCACCATTTTCGGGCAGTAATGGCAGCGTCCACTCGTCGACGTACTCGAATACCGGAAACCACACGACGTAAGTGTCTCAAACGGCCGGGTCGGAGGTGGGTTCGCTGATGCGCGCCGATGAGCATTCAATTAATGCGCGTTCTTGTTGCTGGGCCCGCGATTCGCTGTCGGTCCCGGTGAGCCACCGCGTCGATCGACACTCTGCCTGCGCGATGAACCCGCGGCGAAAGTCGACCCGGTCCTTTGGCGCCGAGATACACGGCACTACCGCGGCAGGTGAAATTGCTCGGCCGGACACAGAACGTGCACACCCGCGGTGACGAGTTCCCTTGCGGCATCGTCGGACACCTGCAACGTCGTCGAGACGAGCGAGAACGCAGATGGTGCGTCACCGTTCATACCCAGTTCGCTACAGGCCTCCAACGCAGTCTGGTGAAGAACGTCCGGAGAGATCGGCATGAGCTCGGGGTTCGTGAGTGACGACGTGAACGTCGAGACGTCGGTACCCAGAAGTCGAGCGCGAGCGGCGTCGGCATCCCCTCTGAGGCTCGGTCGGGTCAGCTCGATGGAGGACGCCTCGATCGATGTCGTTTCGTCGCCTCCGCCGGGGTCGGCCGCACACCCCGCGACCGCCACGGCTGCCAGTGCTGCGAGCAGCGCTGTACGAATCAGCGTTCGATCTACGGGGTACGACGTCACGAGTCGAGGGTATGCGGCGGCAACAGGTACTCGCAGCACGCACACGCTTCGCCGACCACACCAGATCCGCACCAGCACAGCGACAACGATTCGCTGATCACCCCCGCGACCGCATTCGTCGGTCCGACCATGGCGGGCGAGCATCGCCGATGCGGCCGTAGGCGACCATCTCGGTCCAGAACGCGCACAGCCCTCGAGCCCACTGCTCAGTGGTCATCGGGAACGTCGGCGGGTGGTAGCCGAAGCGTTCAATCCAGTCAGTCGACACAGCTGGAGCGCTCATATCCGCACGCGAGGGCACGGGCACCGCCGCGTCGTACACTTCCGGGCGATCCCCGAGGCGGTACGTGAGAGTTGCTGTGCGTCCGCTCAGATGAAGGGAGAGTGGAACCAGTGCACTGTGCACGTAGCCGCGGATACTGAGCAGGTCGGCGAGCAGACCGATCGCCTCCACGGCGTCTCGATCGGCTTCGCGCACGCTCGCCTCGATTCGCCACCGACCGTCCGCGGTTGTCCGCGGATCCAGGTAAGCGGTGGGGTCGGCGAACGGCCCCTCGCGCAGGATCTGTTGCCGTAGGGCGATATTCGCCGGTGACGGTTCGATCTTGCGAACGTTTTCTTCGAGCTGCCCGTCCACCCTCGACCAGTCGAAGTTGTTCGGCACCAGCATTGGCGACCCAGTCACATCCATAACGAACCCGAATCGGTACCGACCCGCACGCTCGGGCACATCCTGACTCTCACTGCGCAGGTAGGCGAAATCCGCCCACTGGTCCCCTAGACCGCCACGAAGCCAGCCTTCCGCCTCAGTGACAGAGATTCCTGCGGTCGGACCTGATTGCCACTGCAGAGGCGGTTCCGACTCCGACATCCGGTACGCAGACACCGCGACGCGCACGAACATCGGGGCACTGCCGGGCGGAAACGTTCCGAGGTCGTTCGCGTAGGGATGGAAGCTGTGGCTGACGAGAACTCGCGTGTCGTTGTCGGCTATCGACGGTCCGTAGAGGCGCTGATCCGGCCGCAGTCGTATGTCCGACCGACCCTCGGAAGTCACCGTCGAGTGGATGGCTTGTCGGAGGAGCGCGACCGCAACGGGATACAGGAGCCGAACACGGGCAGCTACCTCGTCGGCGCTGCCGGGCCGATCAGAGTGCGGCACGCTTTCGCCCGGGGACCATGCAGTAATTGTAGACCCAGCGCGGCGGTGGACCGGGTCAAAAATCATGAATAAGTAGTGAGTGGCACCGAAACCAGAAGAGCCCCTGATCAGCATAACCGCTGATCAGGGGCTCTTTTTGGTGCGCCCACAGGGACTCGAACCCCGGACCCAGTGATTAAGAGTCACTTGCTCTACCAACTGAGCTATAGGCGCATGGTCGGAGCGGCTCGCGCTCCTCGGTGCGTGAAAGACATTAACACCTGGCGCGCAGGGAGTGAAATCGAGTCACTGACCTGCGCAGATGCTCAGCTGACGATCTTGCGGATCACCAGGATGGCGACGACGGCGCCGACGCCGATGAGCGAGAACTTCACGGCGGGCTCGTTGAGGGTGCCCACGACGCTGCGCTTGGTGTTCTCGACCAGCCGCTTCGGGTTGGCGCGCACGCTGAGCTCGTCCAGCGTCGACGCGAGCTGGTCGCGTGCGGCCTCGATGTCGCGCTCGATGTTGTCGGTGTTGCGTGCCACGAAAGCCCTCCCGGCTGGACGAAGATGCAGAACTTCTGCGGTCGCCTCAGAGCCTAGAGCACGACGCCCGGCGCGCCTGCCCGGCTCGGACGAGTCGGCTAAGTTTGGCATCGTGACCACGACCTCGAGACTGTCCGCAGGCGACGCTGCTCCCGCCCTGTCCCTCCCCGACGCCGACGGCAACACCGTGTCGCTGGCGGACTACGCCGGCCGACGCGTGGTCGTCTACTTCTACCCCGCCGCGGCGACGCCGGGGTGCACGAAGCAGGCGTGCGACTTCCGCGACAGCCTGGCGCAGCTCAACGATGCGGGCCTCGAGGTGATCGGGGTGTCGCCGGACAAGCCCGCCAAGCTGGCGAAGTTCCGCGACGACGAGGGCCTCACGTTCCCGCTGCTCTCCGATCCGGAGAAGTCGACCCTGCAGGCGTGGGGAGCGTTCGGCGAGAAGTCGATGTACGGCAAGACCGTCACGGGCGTCATCCGCTCGACGTTCGTCATCGACGCCGACGGCAAGGTCGAGGTGGCTCAGTACAACGTGAAGGCCACCGGCCACGTCGCCAAGCTCATCCGCGATCTGAAGCTCTGAGCCGCCACTGCTCGGGCAGGCGGCTCAGGAACGCTGCTTCGGCCACCGCGATGGTCTCGATCTCGCTGGGGTCGACGCTCTCGTTCGGTGCGTGAATGGTCGACAGCGGCTCCTCGACGCCCATGAGGACGATCTCCGCGTCCGGAACCGCGCGCTGCAGCGCGGTGCACAGCGGAATGGAACCGCCCTGCCCGGCGAACTGCACGGGCTCGCCGTAGGCGTCGCTCAACGCGGTCATCAGCGTGCCGTACGCGGGGCCGTCCGTACGGGCGGCGAAGGGTGATCCGACGGCATCCGGCGTGACCGTCACCCGCGCGGACCACGGCGCCGCATTCGTCAGGTGAGTGACGAGCAGATCACGCGTCTTCTCGGCGTCCATGCCGGGCGGTACGCGAAGTCCGATGCGCGCGAGGCACCACGGCGGCGGCGCTTCCCACCACGGGTGGGCAGTCGATGCCCATGACGGTGACGGACGGCCGGGCCCAGAGATGGTCCGCGATGGACCCGCTCCCGGTGAGCTCCACACCGTCCAGCACGCCCGCATCCGTCCGGAAACGCTCGACCGGATACTCGGCACCGTCCCACACGCCGGAACCGTCCACCCCGTCGATGGTGGTGTCGCCGTTGACGTCGTGCAGCGTGGCGAGCATCGCCACGAGGGCCACCAGTGCGTCGGGCGCGGGCCCGCCGTACATCCCGGAATGCACTGCGCCGCGGAGTGTCTCGACGTCGACCCGAACAATCGCCATGCCGCGCAGCGACGTCGTCAGCGTCGGCGTTCCGACGGCGATGTTGCCCGTGTCGCCGATGACGATCACATCTGCGGCGAACAGCTCGGGACGGTCGCGCACCAGGTCCTCGAGGCCACCGGTCCCGGTCTCCTCCGAGCCCTCGCACACCACCACGATGCCCACCTCCGAGTCGGAGCCGAGCGCACGGAGCGCCGCGAGGTGCATCAGCACGTTGCCCTTGCAATCGGCCGAACCGCGGCCGAACCAGCGACCGTCCCGATCGGTCAACTCGAAAGGCGCGCTGTTCCACAGCGACTCGTCGCCCGCAGGCTGGACGTCGTAGTGCGAGTACAGCAGGACTGTCGGAGCACCGTCCGCAGCGCGGCGCCGACCGATGACAGCCGCCGATCCGTCGGACGTCTCGTGCAACTCCGTGTCTTTCACGCCGGCGTCGCGGAATGCGTCCCGCACCCACTCCGCGGCGGAGCGGCACTCGGACGGCGGCGCCTGCTCGGGATCGGCGATGGAGCGAAAGGCGACGAGGTCTGCCAGTTCGGCGCGCACTCTCGGCATGCTCGCACGCACGCGGTCTCGGAGCTCGGACAACTGCGCATCGGTACCAGAGGTCATGGAAAACAGTCTGGCACCTCGACACGTCGACCTACTGCGGGAACTCCTGGTTCAGCCACTGCCCGGTCTGCTGCCAGTGCTTCGCCCACGCCTCGTCCTGCAGCTGCTGCGGGGACTTGTTCGGATCCTGCTCGGGCACCGGGACGGTGAACTGCGGAGCGGGTACCGCACTGGGAGAGGACGACTGCTGCTGTGGCGGCGTGGTGGTCCACGGCGTGGGCGCCGGCGCAGCGGCGGTCGGCGACCAGGGTGCTGCCGACGGCGCGGTCCAGTCGGAGGCCGCGGCGTCTGCTGCGGCGTCCTCTGTCGGAACCGGCGCTGCCGGAGCAGCGGGGGCCGGCGACGCGGCCGGAGCAGCGGGAACCACCGGTGCCGCGACTGCGGGAGCATCTGCCACCGGGGACGCGGAGCCACCGTTCGGGGCCTGCTGCTCCGCGGCGGTGTTCTGGGGCACGCTGTCCGATCCACCGGACATCACGGCAGCGGTACCGATGCCCGCCGCGACCAGCGCTGCTGCGGCGGCAGCGCCGGCGAACCCGACGAAACGGCGCGAGCGGCGACCGGTGGGAGCGACGGACGCGGCCGTCACCACCGGGATGGCCTCGGTCCGAGCATCGTCGATCGGATCGACGACAGCAGGCGCCACGACGGCGGGGAACACCTCGGTGTCGGTGTCGGACGACGTCGTGGGAGGAACGGCCTTGTCGACGGGCGTGACCTCGTCGGCGGACGCGACTCGGGGGCGAGCAGCCGCGGCGGCGGCACCTGCCACACCGGCACGTGCCGCTGCGGACTTCGAGATCGGCGACGCGGACGCGCCCGACTTCACGACGCCGGACTTCCCCGCACCGGTCGCAGACCGGCGTACCGGCTTGGCCGGGACGGGACGCGTCGGGCGCAGAGGTGGGCGGGCTGCCGCTGCGGCGGCGGCGACAGCGGAGGGTGTGGTCCGCTGCCAGGGCGCGACATCGTCGGCAGGAGGAGTGGCGTCGTCGTCGAGTGTCGCGCCGGCGGCGGGCGTGTCCGCGACGACCGGGGTGGGAGAGTCGAAGACGGGAACACCGAACGCGAGTTCGAGGATGGGCGGAGCCACGTCGATGTCAGCGGCAGCGCCCGAGGTCACGACGGACATGACACAGGCGTCGGCGACGTCCACCAGGTCCCACAGCATCGGCACCGTCAGCCCGATCTGCTCGGGCGAGAAGTCCTCGAGGTCGATCGACTCGGCGACGCCGAGGTCCGACCCGTCGATGGGAGACAGCAGGGACGCCGTCACCGTGGACCCGTCCAGGTGATACAGCAGAACGGCGGAGACCACGGTGGTGTCACCACGGGTCTCGGGTGCGCTGCTGTTGCGGGGGGTGTCGTTCATGATGTGCCTCCTCTTCTCGAAGACGAACCGGAAGCCGACACAGCCGTCGTGACTCCCCCGAGACCGGCCTGAACGATCGACTACTTGCTCCGTCAGTGAACGATGCGTCTTGTAACAGTCTCTAAACATACCGTAAGTTCATATTGAATGCGGCCGAACGGTAGCTCACTGTTCGAGAACGGTGGGTCGACCGATACTGTTGGTGACGTGGAGTCGACCGACGGAGCACCGGGGCGCAGCACCCCGATCACCGAGGAGACAGCGCACGAACAGGGCCTTCACGACGAGACCGATGTCCGCGACGGGGCCGACACCAGCGAGAACGCGGACGAGAACGAGCCCGTCGAGCTGCTCCCCCGCCGCCGCCCCACCCAGGAGCGCAGCAAACGGAAGTTCGACGCGTTGTTGACGGCGTCGCGCGAACTGTTGACCGACGTGGGGTTCGAGTCGTTCACGTGCGAGGAGGTCGCGGCCCGCGCCGGGCTGCCCATCGGCACGCTGTACCAGTTCTTCGCCAACAAGTACGTCATCGTGTGCGAACTGGGTCGCCAGGATCTCGCGGGCGTGCGCCAGGAGTTCGCCGATTTCGACGGGGAGGTTCCGTCACTCGACTGGCTACGCTTCCTCGACGACTTCCTGGACCATCTCTCCAGCCTGTGGACGTCGGATCCGTCCCGACGCGAGGTGTGGTTGGCGATGCAGTCCACCCCGGCCACACGCGCCACCGGCATGATCCACGAGAAGGCGTTCGCCGCCCAGGTGGAGCGGGTGCTCGCACCGCTCACACCCCGCACCCCACGTGCCCGCCGCAACCTCATGGCCGAGGTGCTCGTGCACGTCGTCTACTCCATGCTCAACTTCTCGGTGCAGGACGGTCAGAGTCACGCCGACGCCGTCGCCGAGCTGAAGCGCCTGATGGGCGCCTACCTGTTGGTGGCAGAAAAGGAGAGCCGACGCTGATCGCGTCGGCTCTCCTCTTCTCCGTCATTCGTCTGACGATCACTCCTCGAGGATCGCCACCGCTCCCGCCATGTCGCCGTCGTGGGTCAGCGACAGGTGGATCTTGACCGTCGGCAGGAACTCCGCGGCCATGCCGTGCAGCTTGATCGACGGACGTCCCCACGCGTCGTTGACGACCTCGATCAGCGGGTACGGGTTGTCGCCGATCTGGGGCGCACGAGCGAAACGTGATGCGGCCCAAGCCTTCAGCACCGCTTCCTTCGCGGCCCACCGCGCGGCGTAGTGCCGCGCGGGATCCGCACTGCGCGTGGCGGCGTGGCGGCGCTCGCCGGCAGTGAAGCTGTCGCGGACCATGGTGGTCCCGACCTTCTCCATCTGCTCGGCGAACTCCGAGACCGACACCAGATCCAGACCGACTCCCAGGATGCTCACTCGGCCACCGTACGGTAGACGTCGTCCGCGCCGAGGCGAGAATCTTCGCTCAGCAGCAGATCGATCTCGAGCTCGTGCTTCGCATCGCTCGACGTGCCGTCGTGGCCCAGTCGGCGATCCTCCGGACGCTCGTACAGCGAGGATCCGCCGCACATCGCCTCCATCAGCCGCCGCTTGCCGGCCACCACACGTGCCTGCGCCTTCGCCGTGTACTCCTCGCGCTGCGCGGCCGGAACCGCCTCGAGGAACGCCTGCGGGTGCACCACGGCGATGATGCCGGACACATGGCCGAAGCCGAGGCTGGTCAGCAGACCGGCCTTGAACGGCAGCCGCTCCCCGAAGCGCAGCGGTTCGCGTACCCAGACCAGGTTCTCGAACTCGGTCATCGTGTCGTCGACGCAGTCGAGACTGCGGTTCGGCGGCACGACGCCCTCGGCCAGCACCTGGCAGAGACCGATCAGCTGGAAGGCGGCAGCGCCGCCCTTGCTGTGTCCGGTCAGCGACTTCTGCGAGACCACGAAGAGGGGGTTGCCCTCCGTGCGGCCCAGTGCTCGGGCCAGACGCGTGTGCATCTCCGCCTCGTTGGGATCGTTCGCGTTGGTCGACGTGTCGTGCTTGGAGACGATCGCGATGTCGTCCGCGGAGACGCCGAGTGCGCTGAGCGACAACGCCATCGCCGAGTCCTGACCGCCGCGGGCAGCGCCGAGGGCGCCGAGACCGGGAGCCGGGATCGACGTGTGCACGCCGTCACCGAAGGACTGCGCCCATCCGACGACACCGAGGACGGGGAGGCCCATCTCCAGAGCGAGGTCACCGCGAGCCAGCAGGATCGTTCCGCCGCCGTGCGACTCGACGAAGCCGCCGCGTCGACGGTCGTTGGCTCGGGAGAACCGGCGATCCGAGATGCCCTTGGCGTGCATCGCCGAGGCCTCCGCCGTCGCCGACATGTCGCCGAAGCCGATGATGCCCTCGGTGCTGAGGTCGTCGAACCCGCCGGCCACGACGAACGTCGCCTTGCCGAGCCGGATCTTGTCCACGCCCTCCTCGACCGAGACCGCCGCCGTGGCGCAGGCCGCGACCGGGTGGATCATCGCGCCGTAGGACCCGACGTACGACTGCACCACGTGCGCCGCAACGACGTTCGGCAGCGCTTCCTGCAGGATGTCGTTCGCACGAGCGTCACCCAGAAGGGTGTCGATGTACAGCGAGCGCATCGACTCCATGCCGCCCATACCGGTGCCCTGCGTGTTGGCGACCAGCGAGGGGTGCGTCCAGCGCATGAGCTCGGACGGGGTGAAGCCGCTGGTGATGAACGCGTCGACCGTGCAGACGATGTTCCACAGCGCGACCCGGTCGATGGAGCTCGCCATGTCCGGCGAGATGCCCCACTTGGTGGCGTCGAATCCCGTGGGGATCTGACCACCGACCGTGCGCGTCAGCTTCATCTGACGCGGTACGCGGATCTCGGTGCCCGCCTTGCGCGTGACCTGCCAGTCACCCTCCGCGTTCTGGTTCACGACCGTCCGCTCGGGATCGGCACCGACGAAGGCGCGTGCCTCCGCCTCGCTGCCGACGACGAACGTCAGATCGTTGTCCAGGAACACCGAGGTGAGCAGCGGCGCGGTGTTGTTCACCATCGCGCCGTCGTCCTCGTACTGCCGGATACCGCAGCGTTCGACGACCGTGTCGTGGTACCGGTCGGCGATCTCCGCCTCGGGCACCAGATCGCCCGACTCGGCGTCGTACCACCCCGGCTTGGGATCGTTCTCCCAGACCACCAGACCGGTGTTCCACGCGAGTTCGAGAACGCCTGCCGCCGACAGCTTCTCGTCGACCTCCATCTCGAAGCGGGTGCGTGCGCTGCCGTACGGCCCGAGCTCGCCCGTACCGACGATGACGACCATCTCGGACGGCTCGATGTCCAGAGCGGTCCACGCGGGTGCTGCGGGATGCTCGTCGAGCCGCGGCGGCGCGGGAAGCGCGTCGACGGTGGCGAGTGCCTCGGCGACGGCGTCGTCCGCGACGGCCTCGTCGGCCGCCTGCTTGGCGAGTGCGGCCAGATCGAGGCCCGCCTCGGCGAGGCCGCCGGTGAGATCGACCTCGAGCGGTGCCTGCGCGGCGGCGGTCCGGGACTCCTCGTCGCAGGTGGCGAGCAGCTGCTCGGCCATCTCCGCCGTGGACCAGGTGCGCACACCGGCCGCCTCGGCAGCGTTGGCCACCGGGTCGTTGTGACCCATGAGGCCGGTGCCGCGGACCCAACCGATACGGGCGTGCACCAACGTGACTCGCTCGGCCCAGGTGCGCTCCGCCTTCCAGCGGTTCACCACGGCGTCGAGCGCTGCCTTGGACTCGCCGTAGGCACCGTCGCCACCGAACAGTCCACGGTTCGGCGAACCGGGAAGTGTCACGTGCAGACGGGTGTCGACGTCGCGGTCGTGACCGATCTTCGACAGACCACCGATGAGACGCTCGACCGACCAGAGCAGGACGCGCATCTCCATCTCGGCGCGGGCACCGGCGTCGGACAGCTCGCCGGCGACCCGCGGTGCCGCGAAGGGGAACAGCATCGTCGGGGTGACGGCGGGCTTGACCAGCTTCTTCGCGCCACCGGCCGAATCGATCTGGTCGCTGCCGATCCACTCGATCAGGGCATCGACGTCAGCGTACGAGGCCATGTTCGCCGGGACCACCCAGAGGACTGCTCCCGCAGTGGCATTCGTGCGGTAGAGCTCACGGTAGAACCCGACTCGGCTCTCGTCGAGACGCGAGGTGGTGAGGAAGACGGTCGCACCGCCGGCGAGCAGTTCCCCGGTCACCGCAGCGGCGATCGAGTTCTTGCTGGCGCCGGTGACGACCGCGACCTGGCCGGTCCAGCGGGTGGACGCCTCGGTCGACTGCGCCGCAGCCGACGCGATGGCGCCGTAGGTGGCCGCCAGGTCGCCGCGCCCCTGGGCGTCGGCCTTCTGCTGCCACCAGCTCGCCTGGGACGCGACCGCCGTGCCGGTTCCGGCGAAGGTGTCGACAGCGAGTGCCTGCGCCTTCTCGTCCCCCAGCCACAGCCGGGCGAGATCCTCACGCGCACTGGCCCAGCGGTCGTCGATCAGCACCGCCTTGCGGGCGTCGAACGACGGAGCGACCAGACGCGGCCAGTCGGTGCCGAGCTCGGTGGACACCAGGTCGACCAGCTCGGCCTCGCTCGCGTCCGCCTCGGGCAGAGTGAGGTTCTCGGCGAATCCGAGCTGCTCGAGGACCAATCGGGCCGCCGAGGCCAGCACTCCGCTGCGCCCGGTGATGTTCTCGGTGAACTCACCCAGGGCGGCCGCGTCGACGGTGCCACCGCCGCCGCTGCCCCCACTGGAGGGCATGGACACCTGGATGCCGCGTCGCTGACCGACCGCAGTCACGGCTGCGTCGATGACCGCGTCGACCGCGGCACCGTCGGCGACGGCACCGTCCGCGAGACCACCGAGGTCGCCGCCGCGGATCGATGCGCCGTCCCTGGTGCCGAGAGCGACCTCGGCGGTGACGTGGTGGGCCCACCCGTCACCGAGCTGCCACACCTTGGCGACGCGCTCCGCGATGGAGCCGGGACGACGTCCCGACGGTCCGAACACCTTGCGCAGGTGATCGTTCACCGAGTCGCTGAGCACCGGCCCGAACGGACGGTAGGTACGTGCCAGCTTGTTGACGGTGCCGGCGAGGGCACCCATGTCGGCGTCGGCCGCGCCGTCGATCGCGCCGAGCGACAGCTCGGAACCGAGATCGACGAGCAGCTGGTTACGCCGGGACGAGACGCCGTCGCACAGCGCCTCGATGGTGTCGGCGGGGCCGATCTGATCGATGCGGAGCTTGGTCCACAGAGCGATCAGCACGGTCGTGGCATCCGACGCCGTGAACGCGATATCGTCGGGACGTGGCCCACCGGCCGGTGCCGCAGGAGCAGCGACCGGGGCGGAGACGGCTGCCGGGGCAGCCGCCGGATCTGCAGCGGGAGTCTCGGACTCGGGCTCGTCCACCATCTCCGGATCGGTGTCCGTGGAGAAGACGACGGCCGCGTCGCGCTCGATGTTGAGCACCTCGACGGGGTGGCCGATGCGACCGGGAAGCTTGAGCGTGTTGGTCGCCAGGTTGGCCACCGTGGGAACGGATCCCAGACCCACCTCGACGAAACGCTCGATGCCCAGTCCGCCGTCAGACTCGTCGGCGAACAGCAGGTCCTGCGTCTCGATCCACCGGACCGGGCTGGCGAACTGCCATGCCAGCAGCTCGGTCAGGATCACGCGGCACAGATCGGCCGGGCGGGCGGCCCAGTCGTCCCACCGACCCAGGACGTCGGCCAGCGGCTCGGACGGCACCAGGTCGGCGATCTCCTGCACGAAGTCACGATCGAGCGTGAACAGACGCGGAACCAGGTTGGGGATGTAGCGGCCGACGAGGATCGACGGGTCGATCGTCTCCGGGAGCAGCTCGAGGAGACGGGCCCGGAAGTCGTCCACACCGCCGCGCAGAACGGTGGAGTGGAACGGGACGTCGATGCCGGGGACCAGGATGAAGGCCCGCTTGCCGCCGAACTCGGCACGGCGACGGTCGATCTCGCGCTCGAGCTCCTCGAGACCCGCGACGGTGCCGGCGATGGCGTACTGGGAGCCGCGCAGGTTGAGGTTGACCACCTGCAGGAACTCGCCGGTGCGCTCACCGATGGACTCGACGAATCCGATGACGTCGTCGTCGGCGAGGCCGACCTGCGACGGACGGATGGCGGCCATGCGGTACTGGCTGCGGCCCTTCGCATCACGCGGGACCAGCTGGTGCATGGCGGAGCCGCGCTGGAAGACCACTTCGAGGACGGCCTCGAGCGGCAGGACCCCGGCGACGGCGGCGAGAGCGTTGTACTCACCGACGGAGTGGCCGGCGAGGAACGAGTCCTCGACGAACGCGCCGGACTCGCGGAGCTCGGCCACCTGGGCGACACCGAGCACGGCCATCGCGACCTGAGTGAACTGGGTCAGGTGCAGGACGCCGTCGGGATGACGGTGGGTCACTCCCCTGGCCCGCAGCTCGGTCGGGTTGTCCCGCACGACAGCGAGAATGGAGAAGCCGAGGGCAGCGCGGGTGTGCTTGTCCGCACGCTCCCAGATCTCACGGGCGGCCTTCGAGCGAGCCCGTGCGTCGAGTCCCATGCCGGGCTGCTGGATGCCCTGGCCCGGGAACGCGTAGACCGTCTTCGGTGCGGCGATGCGGCCGGTGGCCATCATGACCATGTCGCCGTCGACCTTGCAGGAGACCTCGACGATCTCGGAACCGGCCTCGTAGCCGACGCGATCGACGCGGACGTCGATCGAGGCGCCGGGACGCACCATGCCGAGGAAGCGCGTGGTCCACGCCGTGAGGCGACGCGGCGGAGTCGTCGCGGCCGGATCGACGGCGGTGACCACCTGCTGCGCGGCAGCCGAGAGCCACATGCCGTGCACGATGGGATCGCCGAGACCGGCGAGACGTGCTGCGGCGTCCGAGGTGTGGATCGGGTTGTGGTCGCCGGAGACCTGAGCGAACGCACCCATGTGACGCGGAGCCGTGATGGTGGTGTCGCGGCGACGGCGGCGCGGGGTCTCGACCAGCGCGTCGGTGACCGACCCGCCGGCGCGCGGCGGATCCGACAGCGTGCCGGTGCCGGTGCGGCCACGGATGGCGAACCGCTCGACGAGGGTGGCGACGACGGGAGCGTCGAGGCCCTCGCCCAGCATGGCGCCGATCTCGACGGAGACCTCGACCACGCGGCCGAGATCGGTGTCGACGACCTCGCCCGACTGCGCCTTCACCACCAGGATGCTGTGGTGGTCCGGGAGCGTGCCCATGAGATCGATGCGGTGGTCGAGGTGGACCAGGTCGAGCATGCCCTCGATGACGGAGCCGGCGTCGGCGGTACGCGCCGAGCCGAGCACGGCGAACACGGCGGGCCAGCACGCTCCGACGAGGACGTCGGGCACGGCCGAGTGGCCGACGCCGTAGTCCGCGGGGAGGCCGGAGCCGGTGACGCCCGCATGGTCGGCGACGAGGTCGGGCGACCAGGCGATGTTGAGACGAGCAGCGCCGCCCTTGACAGTCGGGAGCTCCTGTCCCGCAGCGACTCCGAGCAGTGCGGACATCGACGACTCGGCGTCCGCGTCGGTGACGAGCGGCGCTCCGCCGTCGACCGCAGAGGCGGGGACGGTGATCCGGATGTCGACGCTCTTGCCGGGCGAGAGCGGGACCGAGAGGAGCACCTGGTCCGAGCCGGCGACGGTCAGCGTGGCGCCGGTACGGGCGTGGGTTGCGGCCTCGTCGGACACGACGTCCCACTCGGACAGTGCACCGAGTCGACGAACGGGGTTGGGCGCGAGGCGCGATGCCCAGGTGATGTCCGGAGCGGCGAGCACCATGCCCACGAGACCGCCCGCGATGTCGGGATGACGGCGGGTGGCGACGGCGACGGAATCCGCGCCGGAGCCGAGCAGGCGATCCGCGGTGGCCTTCTCGAAGCGGTTCAGCAGATCGCCGACCGGCTCGTTCAGCCGGTCGATGCCGGCGACGGCCACGGTGCCGGGGATGACGCAGACCTGGTCTGCCGAGTACCGCGCGTCGTGGGCCTGCCACAGCGAGTCACTGCGCCACCAGCGGCGGACGTCCTTGTCCACGACGGGAACGAAGTTGACCGGCTTGCCGGGGATGCGGCACAGCGAGATGAAGAACGGCACGTCGGCCGGGTGCAGCTCGACCGTCGAGGCGTCGGGGTAGGCCGCGACGAGTGCCCGCAGGGCATCGGCGGGGCGATCGAGGATGTCGTCCTCGGCGAAGAGGGTGGGAACGGGGCCACGGTCGACGGGGTGCAGGCGGGCCTCGGCGCGCTGGAGCATGTCGCGGAAGCGGACGCGCCACGTGACGTCGAGCCACGGAGTGTCGGTGTCGATGTCGTGCCCGACGGCGAGCTCGAGGTAACGCTCGAGCCAGCGCAGGTACGTCATGGACGCGACGTCGCCGAAGTACGGCTTCGCGGTGGCGTCGAGAGCGGCGATGATCTCGTCGCGGCGGGCGGCCACGGCCTCGTCGTCGCCGGCGACCTCGTCGAGCAGACGACCGGTCCGCGAGGCGGCGTTGTCGATCTCGTGGATGTCCGCGCCGAGCTGGCTGCGGCCGGAGGCCATGCCGCCGATCGCGGTGCCGGCACCGACCCAGTCGGGCGTTCCGGGGGTGTCGACGAGGAGCTGCTTGACCTCGGGGGACGTTGTCGCCTCGAGCGTGGCCATCGCGGCGGTGCCGACGAGGATGCCGTCGAGCGGCATGGCCGGGAAGCCGGCGGCCTCCGACCAGCGTCCGGTGAGGTAGTCGGCTGCGCGCTCGGGAGTTCCGATGCCGCCACCGACGCAGATGACGATGTTGTCGTGCGACCGCAGCTCCGCGTAGGTGGCTACCAGCAGGTCGTCGAGGTCCTCCCACGAATGGTGGCCACCGGCGCGGCCACCTTCGATGTGGACGATGACCGGATAGTCCGGAACCTCGTTGGCGATGCGGATCACCGCGCGGATCTGCGCCACCGTGCCCGGCTTGAAGCAGACGTGGCTGATGCCGACCTCGGTCAGCTCCTCGATGAGCGCGACGGCCTCGTCGAGCTCGGGGATGCCCGCGGTGACGACGACGCCGTCGAACGGCGCACCCGCCGTGCGGGCCTTCTGCACGAGGCGCTTGCCGCCGAGCTGCAGCTTCCACAGGTAGGGGTCGAGGAAGAGCGAGTTGAACTGCACGGAACGGCCCGGCTCGAGGAGCTCCTGCAGCTCGGCGACGTGGCCGGCGAAGATCTCCTCGGTGACCTGTCCGCCACCGGCGAGCTCGGCCCAGTGGCCGGCGTTGGTCGCGGCGGCGACGATCTTCGGGTCGACGGTGGTCGGGGTCATGCCCGCGAGCAGGATCGGCGACCGACCCGTCAGCTTGGTGAAGGACGTCTCGACGGCGGTGTACCCGTTCGGGAGGGTGACCACGGACGGGGCGAAGTCGCTCCACGGCCGGTCCACCTCGGGTGCGGCGCCGGGAGTGAGGAGGTTCCGGTGCCCGGTGCGGGTCGACGCGGCGACGACGCCCACGCCGTGGCCACTGATGTTCGATGCGGTCAGGCGGGTGAGGGCGTCACCGGGACCGAGGTCGAGGATCCACGAGGCGCCGGCGGTGACCACGGACTCGGTCGCGGCGACCCAGTCGACGGGATCGACCAGGATGGCCTGCGCGAGTGCGCGGGCACGGGAGACGTCGACGCCACAGCGCTCGGCCCACTGGCCGACGACGTCGACGGCCTCACCCATCTGTGGGTGGTGGAAGCCGACCTCGATGTCGAGGGGTTCGAAGACGGGAGCGAAGATCGCGCCGCCACGCTTCTTGGCGTCACGCTCGCGGGTCTCGGTGGCCGAGATCTCCTCGCAGCGCTGCTGCACGCGGACGAGCTTGGTGTACGGACCGCTGAGGACGACGCGGCGGCGACCGTTGCGGATGGCGACGACGGCGGACGTCGTGGCGTCGTCGCCCGCGACCTCGTCGACGATGGCCTGCAGACGGACGGGGTCGACGGCGGAGACGGCGATCATGGGAGCCCGCTCGCCCGAGCCGATGAGGGCACGGCGGCGGCCGACGAGACCGGCTGCGGCACCGATGAGCTGCGCGACGGCCAGCAGTTCGGCGTCACTGCGTCCGAGATCGGCGACAGCCGCCTCGGCGAGGACACCCTGCGAGTGGCCGATGACGGCGGAGGGCGGAGTGGCGGTCCAGTCCAGTCCCTGCACCGACAGCGCGCGCAGTGCGGCGATCTGGGTGAGGAGGACGCCGGGGACGGAGACGGCCGCGGAGGCGAGGGCCGCGGTGGACGGACCGGCCGACGGATCGTCGGCGAGCTCCTGCTCCAGCATCCAGGCGATGGGATCGAAGCCGAGGGGCCGCACGACCAGGAGCTCCTGCGCCACGGGCGCGAGGATGTCGGCCGCGGTGTTGACGAGATCGGTGATCTGCGGCTCGAGTGCACAGTCCCGGGTCAGCTCGTCGAGGGTGGGCAACCAGGGCGCACCCTGGCCACCGAAGGCGAACGCGTAGGGCTCGCCCGCGACGAACCGCTCCGCGAGCGACTCCGCCCGATCGGTGGAGCGCTGGCGGTTGGGGGGAGTGCTCTCGTTGATGGTCACGCGTGCGTGTCCTCTCCTACCTCGGATCGCGAGGTGCTGGGTACTTCTGACGCTGGGCTCGTTCGACGTGGCTGGGTTGTTCGACGTTGCTGGGCCACCGGCGACACGAGACTCCGGGAGCCCGAGACGGTGGGCAGTCGTCATCGACGGACCACTCGCATCTCGTGGGCTCAAGGATGACACGGAATCATGAGGAATTCCTCACGTTCTGTTTGACGTCCTAGTGCTACCCGCGGGTACGTCGTGATCGTGGCCAGAAACGGCGGCTCAACTGACCCGAAAGTAGGGTCGATCGCTGCAGACCAGGGCGGTTTCCGCGGGCGAGGAACCTGAGGGATTCCTCGTGTTCATCGTTACCAATTCGTTATACGAGCGGACGGGCGGTTCCTGTCGGACCGTCCGTCTACCTTCCTGATCGCACACGTCGTGCACCGAGACCGGGGGGACTCACATGACCGACACCATCGCAGCGATCATCGACCGTTCGACGCAGACTGCCACCGCTACCGCCGTCGACGCGGTGATTCCACGGGAGACCTGGCCGTTCTGGTTTCCGGGGTGGGCCGGGGACGTCGAGGCCGCTCTCCTCGACGCCGTGTTCTCGTCGAGAGCGACGTATGGCGGTCCCACCACGGGAGTGCGCCGGGTGATCGCCGCGTGGCGGCGCTCGCGATGCGGCGCGGTGGACGATCTCCGCGCTCTCACCACGCTCGATGCCGACGTCGTGGACAACCGGCAGCGGGTTCCGGGGAATCACTCGACCAAGGCCGACGCCGCGCGGGCCGTCGCCGCCGCACTGCTCGCAGTCGGGGTGACCAGGGCGACGGACGTGGACGGGTCCGAGACGCAACACGACGCGTTCGTCTCCGTCGCAGGTGTCGGCGAGCTGTCATGGGAGTGCTTTCTCGGCGCCCTCGGCGTCGCGTCACCGCTGAGCGACGCCGGGGTCGACGACTTCCTGCGCGTAACACTCGCCGTGACCGTCGACGGAGTCGAGGACCGGAACGCCGTCCTGGACGCGGTCGCAGGTGACCTCGACACCGACCGCGCGACGCTGCAGCACGCGGTGTGGCGCTACCAGCGTTCGCTCGTCCGCAGGCCGCGGACCCGCGAGGTGCCGGCCGAGGTCGTCTAGACTCACCTGCACGCGCGAGTGGCGGAATTGGCAGACGCGCCAGGTTTAGGTCCTGGTGTCTCAGGACGTGGGGGTTCAAGTCCCCCCTCGCGCACCAGCAGGTGAGTCCCACCACGACCCCTACGACGCGGTGTCGTTGACCGTGCGCGGTCCGGTACCGTCGTGGTGTGGATCAGAGCCGGGACACCACCTCGAGGACGCGCCGACCAGCACTCATCGTGCTGGTCATCGTCGCTGCCTGCGGATGCCTGGCGCTCGGGTACTGGCAGTGGGAACGATTCGAATCGTCGTCCGGCACGGGTCAGAATCTCGGCTACGCCTTCCAGTGGCCCCTCTTCGCCGCCTTCGTCGTGTTCGCCTACCGACGGTTCGTCCAACTCGAGGACACCGTGGACGAACCGGTGGAGTCCACGGTGATCACCGAGATCCCCACCGATCTCCTCCCGCAGCGCCCGACAGCTCGGGCGACCCGCGTGTCCGACGACACCGCCGACGACGAGGAGACTCGTCAACTGCGGGAGTACAACAGCTATCTCGCGGAGTTGGACGCCGGCCGCGAGAACGACAGGAGCACTTCGTGAGCACCGCAGAACCTCGTCCCGCCGCTCGAAGCACCGGGGGTCGGCCGACCGACCGGCGGATCGAGCCCGCACTTCTGCGCTATCGCGTTCTCGCCTACGCCACCGGCGTCTGGCTGCTGGTGCTGACCGCGGAGATGGTGGCCAAGTACGTCTTCGGCGTCGAGAACCTGCCCGGGTGGATCGCGATCGTGCACGGCTGGGTCTACTTCGCGTACCTGATCGTCACGCTCGACCTCGCCGTGAAGGTGCGCTGGCCCGTCGGCCGCACCATCGGCACGCTCCTCGCCGGCACCGTGCCGTTCCTGTCGTTCGTCATCGAGCACCGCCGCACCCAGCAGGTGAAGCGGGACTTCGCCGTCCGACCTACTGCGTGAGCGCGGTGATCTCCGGGAGCAACCGGCGCAGCGCGACGCCGCGATGGGACGACGCGTCCTTCTCCGCGGGCGTCATCTCGGCAGCGGACTGCCCGGCACCGTCCGGAACGAAGATCGGGTCGTAACCGAATCCACCGCTTCCAGCACGGGTTCTCGACACACTCCCCCGCCACTCGCCGCGGACCACGTGCTCACGTCCGTCCGGCAGCACCAGCGCACAGGCGGAGACGAACGCCGCACCGCGCCGCTCGTCCGGCACGTCGGCCAGTTGCGCCAGCACCAGCGCGGTGTTCGCCTCGTCCTGGCCGTGCTGCCCCGACCATCGCGCCGACAGCACTCCGGGCATACCGTTCAGTGCGTCGATCGCGATCCCCGAATCATCTGCCACACACGGCATTCCGGTCGCGGCAGCGCCGTCCCGAGCCTTGATCAGTGCGTTCTCCTCGAAGGTCGCCCCGGTCTCGGGAGTCTCCGGGTACTCGGCGACCTCGTCGAGCCCCACCAGTTCCACGCCGCCGACCTGCGCGGCATCGAGCACCCGCCGCAGTTCGGCGAGCTTCTTCGCGTTGCGGCTGGCGACGAGGAGCCGTACGTCAGGCACCGGGCAGCTCACCGGGGTAAGGGGCCGCGAGAGCCTCCTTCTGGATCGCGAAGATGCGCTCGCAGCCGGCGAGGGCATTGTCGAGCATGGCGTCGAGGGTGGACCGCGGGAAGGTCGCGCCCTCGCCGGTGCCCTGGATCTCGACGAGTGTTCCGGTGTCGGTGGCCACGACGTTCATGTCCACCTCGGCGCGGGAGTCCTCCTCGTACGGCAGGTCCAACCGGACGCGGCCGTCCACCACGCCGACCGACACGGCAGCGATGGCGCAGGAGATGGGCTGCGGATCGGCGAGCTTGCCGTGAGCCGCGAGATAGGTGACGGCATCGGACAGTGCCACGAAGGCACCCGTGATCGCCGCGGTGCGGGTCCCGCCGTCGGCCTGCAGCACGTCGCAGTCGAGGGCGATGGTGTTCTCACCGAGAGCGGCGAGATCGATGCAGGCCCGCAGCGAGCGCCCGATGAGTCGGCTGATCTCGGACGTGCGTCCGCTGACCTTGCCCTTCACCGATTCGCGGCTGTTGCGGGTGTGCGTCGCGCCGGGAAGCATGGCGTACTCGGCGGTGAGCCAGCCGAGCCCGGATCCCTTGCGCCACCGCGGCACCCCCTCCTCCACGCTGGCGGTGCACATCACCCGGGTGTTGCCGAACTCGACCAGCACCGATCCTGCCGGGTGCGAGGTGAAACCGCGGGTGATGGTGATGGTGCGGAGTTCGTCGTCTGCTCTGCCGTCTTCACGTGTGGACACGCCTGCCACCCTAGTCGGGTCGCCGACACGGCCCGGGGACGGACTGCCGCGCCCCGAGGGACGTGCGAGCGGTCAGACCTCGACGACGTAGCCGGGTGAGACGGCATGCACCGGACCACCGAACTCGGCCTTCGCCTCCGCGACGACGTCCTCGCGTGACGTCCACGGCGGGATGTGGGTGAGCAGCAGCTCCGAGACCTCCGCCATGGCCGCCAGCCGGCCGGCCTCGGTACCCGAGAGGTGTACGCCCTGAGGGCGATCCGCGGCGTGTGTCCACGACGCCTCGGCCAGGAGCACGTCGGCCCCGGTCGACAGTTCGACCACCGCGTCGCACATTCCGGTGTCCCCGGTGTAAGCCAGGACGGTTCCACTCTCGGTGGTGATGCGCATGCCGTAGGACTCCGGCGGGTGGTACACGCGTCGCGGCTCGATGGTCAGCGCACCGAACGTCACCACGGAACCGTCTCGGAGGTACCGCAGATCGAGGGTGTCCGACATGTCGTCGATCCGGCCACCGCTCTCCGCGGACGCCACGCCCAGACGGAACGCCATGTCCGACGGCCCGAGGACCACGGCACGGCCCTCCACCGCAGTGGGGCCGTACCGGCGCCAGACCAGCAGTCCGGGGACGTCGAGGCAGTGATCGGCGTGCAGGTGCGACAGCAGCACGTGCACGTCGGCGGGGTTCACGTACTTCTGCAGGGCACCGAGAACACCGGGCCCGAAGTCCATGACGAGCGGAGCGGTGTCGGGCGCCTCGATGAGATATCCCGATGCCGGCGAGTCCGGACCCGAGACACTGCCCGAACAACCCAGAACCGTGAGACGCATGGGAGTCATGCTGCCACGCGCGGTGAGAGGTCCGAGAGAGTTCGGCGACACACCGTGTCGTGAGATGTCCGAAGGGTGCGCACGGCTCCTGTCACCGGTGCAGGGTGGGCGACGGCGGGAGCGTGCGCGCGGCGCGTTGCCGACGTGCGGCACCGGCGAACATCCAGGCCGCCAGTACTCCCGCGAGTGCGCCGAACAGGTGGCCCTGCCACGACACGTCCTCCTGCGTCGGGAGCACCCCCCACAACGCGCTGCCGTAGACGAGCAGCACCAGGACCCCGACGAGCAACTGCCCGAGATCGCGGGCGAAGATGCCGCGAACGATGAGGTAGGACAACCACCCGAACACGATGATCGAGGCGCCGACGTGCAGGGACGCGGTCTCGCCCGTCAGCCAGGTGCCCAGCCCACCCACGATCCACACCACCGCGGTGACGGCCAGACCGCGCGCGATGCCCGAGAGCATCAGCACGAATCCCAACACCAGCAGCGGAACGGTGTTGGCGAACAGGTGGTCCCACCCGTGGTGGAGCAGCGGGGCGAAGGCGACGCCCTGGAGACCGTCGACCGATCGGGGGCCGATGCCGTGCCGGTCGAGGGCGAGACCGGACGCCACGTCCACCGCCTCGATGACGTACAGAACGGCGACGAAGCCACCGATCACCATGGCGGCGCTCGCCCAGCGCGAGCGTCGCGGCTGCGTGGCCGGCTGCGCGCCGGAGGTTCCGAGGGTCATGGCGTTCCTGATCGTGAGGCGAGAGGTGATGTCCGGTTTCGACGATACTCGTGAGTGCGGGTCGGGCTCACGCGCCGGAACTCGGGAACACGTCCCGATAGGCGGGAACCCCGGCCACCGCCGTCGCGGCGAGGATCGCCCGCGCGATGGCGCGCTCGACCACCGGGGCGACCGCCGCGCACACTCCGTCGAGCACGGCCAGATCGGGCATCATCATCGGCATGTCCACCTCGGCGGGGCGGGCAGCCGCCCGTCCCGTCGCGATGGCGAAGATCGTGTCGCCGTCCAGCGGCGAGTGGGCCGGTCGGATCGCGCGTGCGAGCCCGTCGTGTGCGGCGACGGCCACCCGCCGGCACTCCGACTCGGTGAGCTGCGCGTCCGTGGCGACGACGCCGATGGTCGTGTTGAGGGAGGTGTCCTTCGGCGCGAGCTCGGCGGCCGCCCGCACGTCGTCCGCACTCGGGATTCGCAGGCCCACCTCCGGGACGGACGACGCACTCCACAGGACACCCGTCGCGGGGTCGAAGACCGATCCGACGGGATTGACGACCATCAACGCGCTGACCACCAGACCCGCCGCGGCGCCGGTCTCGATCCGTGTCGACGCGCTGCCGACGCCGCCTTTCAGGAGCCCGGCGCGCGCGCCCGTCCCCGCGCCGACGCATCCGAGCGCGAAGTCGGCGGACGCGGCTGCCGCAGCTGCTCGCCCGAACTCCGCGTCCGGTCGCACGGACCAGTCCCCCATCGGCAGATCGAAGATCACGGCGCCCGGCACGATCGGGACGACACGGTCGTCTCGGCCCATCCGCACGCCGCGCCGATGTTCCTCGAGGTGGCGCATGACTCCGTCCGCCGCCGCGAGACCGTAGGCGGAACCGCCTGTCAGCAGCACCGCGTCGATCTGCTGCACGGCGTGGGACGGATCCAGCAGGTCGGTCTCGCGGGTACCCGGCCCGCCGCCGCGGACATCGACGGCCGCGGTGACCGGCGCGTCCGTCATGACGACGGTGCAGCCGGTCGCGCGTCCGACGCCGTCGTGGTGCTCGTCGGACAGCGTGACCTCGGGATCCAGCACGTGGTGGTGTCCGACGGTCAGTCCGGCGACGTCCGACAGCAGGTCGCGCATCACGGCATGAGTACCTGGACCAGCGAGTCCTGCATCCAGGTGAGCCAGTGGTAGACGTCCAGGTGCGGTGCTCGCGGATCGTCCTCCTCGAGTTGGTCGGGGGTGTCCGCATCGATGCCGAGGGTGGTGCCGAGGGCCAGCCGGACGTCGTTCAGCCCGGTCAGCCAGGAGTCGGCCTGCTCGCGGGTGAGAACGATCTTGCCGCCGCCGTTCGGCAGCGTCGACAGGATGGTCGCGCCTGCGGCGCGCTTGATGTCGATGATGTCCGGCTCGTACAGGCTGCGGAGGGCGCCGTTGAGGTCGGCCTGCTCGGCGAGCGCGTCGGACTCGGCCGTGTCTGCGCCCTCGGGCCGGTGGAAATCGGGAAGCAACCGCGCGAGCGTGGGGTCCTCGGGAGCGGAGGTGTTGCCGGATCGCATGCCGGTGAGCTCGGCCAGGTCGTCGGTCGGCGCCTCGGCGCCCCGTCGCTCCAGCAGCCCCACCACCGACTCGACGAGCGACCGCAGGACGGCCACCTCGCGGCCGTCCATCTCCGACTTGAACTTGACGCCGCCCAGCGCGTTCTTCCGGGTCCACATGCGCACGACGACGGTCCTTCCAGAGTGGGTGAGACGAGTGTTCGAGAGTCAGACGTCGTGCTGCATGGTGGCCCACAGGCCCGCCGCGTGCAGCTTCTGCACGTCGATCTCCATCTTGTCGCGGGGCCCGCTCGAGACGACCGCCTTGCCTTCCGAGTGCACCTGCATCATCAGCTCCGTCGCCTTGTCCTTGCTGTAGCCGAACAGCTTCTGGAAGACGTAGGTGACGTAGTGCATCAGGTTGACCGGGTCGTCCCAGACGATGGTGACCCAGGGTGTGTCCGTCGCGGTGTCCTCGGACACCTCCACAGCCTCGTCGGGCGTGGCCTGCGGAAGTGTCGCGGTGAGATCCGAAGCCATGCCGCCCAGGATACGGCGTACATCGGTCGCCCCGTGACACGGTGACCGCTCTAGGGTGCAGTGGTGACCTCCACTGCGCTGTTCACCGATCAGTACGAGCTGACCATGCTGTCGGCCGCCCTCCGCGACGGTTCGGCGCATCGCGCCTGCACCTTCGAGGTGTTCGCCCGGCGGCTTCCCGACGGGCGGCGGTACGGCGTCGTCGCGGGCACGGGCCGCTTCCTCGATGCTCTCCGCGACTTCCGCTTCGGCGAGGACGAACTCGCGTCGTTGTCGTTCCTCGAGGCGGACACCCTCGACTGGCTCCGGAACTACCGGTTCGGCGGCGACATCGACGGTTACCGCGAGGGCGAACTGTTCTTCCCCGGCTCCCCCGTCCTGTCCGTGCGCGGCACCTTCGCCGAGTGCGTGATCCTCGAGACGCTCGCACTGTCGATCTACAACCACGACAGCGCCATCGCCGCCGCGGCCACCCGCATGGTCTCCGCGTCCGACGGCAGGCCGCTCATCGAGATGGGTTCTCGACGCGCCCACGAGGAAGCGGCGGTGGCCTCGTCGCGCGTCGCGTACATCTGCGGTTTCGCGGCCACGTCCAACCTCGAAGCGGTCCGCCGCCACGGCATTCCGGGCGCCGGAACCAGTGCGCACGCCTTCACGCTGCTGCACACGGGCGTCGACGGGCCGGACGAGGCCGCGGCGTTCCGCTCGCAGATCGCCGCCCTCGGTGTGGGCACCACGCTGTTGGTGGACACCTACGACAT